>NZ_JACJIQ010000016.1:0-131673 GCF_014138425.1 Rufibacter ruber | reverse complement strand
CCTTTCCTTCTGTGGGGGGGTTGGGCTTTGATTTTTTTTTTTTTCTTTGTTTTGTTTCCCAATATAATTTTTTCGGGTGTTTTTGGGCGTTTTTCCCCAAAAACCGCCAAAAACCGCACGTCGGCGTTATAGAAACGGAGCCTAGCGCCTGTTAGCCTTTTCCCCATGAAAGCCTTACCTTTGCTCACCTGATTTATTTTGACATCTAACCTACATTCATATGGCCAACGCATTTTTTAATGTTCCTATTCCGGTGAACGAGCCGGTGAAGGGCTATGCCCCGGGCAGCAAAGAAAGAGCAGAACTGCAGCAAGCATATAATGCGCTGCGGGAGCAGCAGCTGGATATTCCCATGTACATTGGCGGCCAGGAGGTTCGCACTGAGAACAAGCAGCCCTTCACCCCCCCGCATGACCACCAGCGCGTGATAGCCCATTACCATTACGGTGATGCCAGCCACGTGCAGCAGGCCATTGATGCCGCGTTGGCCGCGCGTGAGCAGTGGGCGAACATGCCGTGGGAAAGCCGCGCCGCCATCTTCCTGAAAGCCGCTGACCTGTTGGCCGGTCCGTTCAGGGCCAGGATGAACGCCGCTACCATGCTGGGTCAGTCAAAAAACGCGTTTCAGGCCGAGATTGACGCCGCCTGTGAGCTGATTGACTTCTTTAGGTTCAACGTGAAGTACATGACTGAGATCTACAAGCTGCAGCCTGAGTCTCTGCCCGGCATGTGGAACCGCCTGGAGCACCGCGGGCTGGAAGGCTTCATCTTCGCCCTCACGCCGTTCAACTTCACCTCTATTGCCGCCAACCTGCCTGCCGCACCGGCCATGATGGGCAACGTGGTGGTATGGAAGCCCGCTAACACCCAGATTTACAGCGCTAAGGTCATCATGGATCTGTTCAAAGCCGCGGGCTTGCCAGACGGTGTGATCAACCTGGTGTACGTAGACGGTCCGGTGGCTGGAGACGTGATCTTCAAGAACCGCCATTTTGCGGGAATCCATTTCACGGGCAGCACGGGCGTGTTCAACCAGATCTGGAAAACCATTGGCGAGCACATCAACACCTACCGCAACTACCCGCGCATTGTGGGCGAAACCGGCGGGAAAGACTTTATTGTAGCGCACAAATCCGCGAACGCCAAAGAAGTGGCCGTGGCCATTAGCCGGGGCGCGTTTGAGTTTCAGGGGCAGAAATGCTCGGCGGCCTCGCGTGCGTACATTCCCAGCAACCTCTGGGAAGACGTGAAGCAATATGTGGTGGAAGACCTGAAATCGTTCAAGATGGGTGACCCCGAAGACTTCAGCAACTTCATTAACGCCGTGATTGACGAAAAGAGCTTTGACAAACTGGCCCGCTACATTGACGCCGCCAAAAAAGATGATTCTGTGGAGATTATCGCCGGCGGCGGATATGACAAGAGCAAAGGCTATTTCATTGAGCCTACCATTATTGTGGCGCAGGATCCTAACTACGTGACCATGTGTGACGAATTGTTCGGGCCGGTGCTCACGCTGCACGTCTATGAGGCAGACCAGTTTGAGGAGACGCTGAAAATTGTAGATGAGACGTCACCGTACGGTTTAACGGGGGCTATCTTCGCCAATGACCGTTACGCTATTGAGTTGGCTACCAAGAGGCTGAGTCACTCGGCGGGGAACTTCTACATCAATGACAAGCCCACGGGTGCCGTGGTGGGGCAACAGCCTTTCGGCGGAAGCCGCGCCTCCGGGACCAATGACAAAGCCGGTTCTATGCTGAACCTGCTGCGCTGGACCACCGCCCGTACCATTAAGGAGACGTTTGTGCCCCCGGTTGACTACCGCTACCCGTTCCTGCAGCAGGACTAACCTGTTTCTGGCTTACTTTTCAGAAAACAGCCCTAAAACGAGAGACCGTTTTAGGGCTGTTTTGTTTTGGGGCTGTTTTCAGGAAAATAGGTCAGAAACAGGGTGGGAATTTCAGGACAAGTTCAGGCTTTTCTTTTGGGTGCTGCCAGAACGGTCCCAAAGCCGACAACTGCCTCAGTTTTTATGGTCTTCGCGGCGTTGCTCTTACCCTATTCTAAAAAGGTATAGTAGGCCTCACGCTCATGGTATTCACCTGCAGAATCAAAATGAAGACAGGCTCTTAGTTAATTACTACCCGCCGTACTACTTTCCCAAAGTCAGGGGTCTGGAATTGGAAGACGTACACGCCTACTGTTAAATCCTGGGTGGAGATGTCCTGGCTGACTTTAGAGGATGTAGTGCGCACCAGTTTTCCGCCAAGGGTATAAATGGCAAGGGTTGACCAGGCAAACTGGGCTTTAATGACAGTGCCCGCTGCCGGGTTAGGGTAAAGGGCGGCCTGGCTGTCCAGCCCTAGCTCTGCCACCCCGGTGGTTAAGGGGCAGATGGAGCTTGCCTGGCTTCTGATTTCGGCCATTTTAGTGTACAGCATGTTGCCGGGGCAAGAGGTGTACCCGGGGCGGCAGCCATCACGGTGGCCCAGCACATTGGGCATCTGTTGTTTTACGCCGTAATCAGAAGGGCCAATGAGGTGCTCTGTGGTGCCAAAGATATCTATGTTGTCTTTCTGGGTTTTCCATTTAATGATCTTGTAGAGTGACTCCATGGCCTTCTGGGTGGGTAGAATGCTGGTGTAATCCCCTAGAAGGCAAATTCCCATGGCGTTAGAGTTGTTTGAGCAAAGATGGGCGCCAAAGACATAATCATTATCAAAAGACCCTGTGGGGTTGTCACGGCCCTGAAAGATGGTGCCGTCTGGGGCAATGAGGTAGTTGTAGCCAATGTCGCTCCAGCCGTTGGTATTTCTGTGGTAGAGGTAAATGTTCCGGACTTCCCGAAAGTAATCTGTGGCGGTGTTTGAGCCGGCGGCATGGTGAACGGCCACGTGCTTGGTTTGGGTGAAGGAGCGGGTATAGGTAGGGGCGGCAAGGCCCAACCGCCAAACAGAAGTGGGCACTACCTCAAAGGCACAATCTCCCGAGCCCTCGCGCAGGGCCGTCTTCTTTCTGTTGGCAGCCTTCACGGTGCCGGCTTTGATAAAGAAGAACTGCATAGAGCCACCGGTGCTGCTAAAGAAGGCAATGTTTTCTGTTTCTTTCTCAATTGAAACCAACGCAGATTGATCTGCGTGCGGGTCTGTCTTCACCCACAAGGTGTCTGCGCCCTGTAGAAAATAGGCGCCTTGCAGGGAGCAGTCTTCGCATTTTATACCAATGGCGGTAGCGTTTTTCAAGGGAAACTGGTACTGCTGCCCGGCAAACACAGAAACCAGGGTGTCTTGAACATCGTTTTCCTGAGCCAACCCCGTGCGGGTGAGGCAGAGCAGGAGAAGCCAGAAGAAAGTGGAACGGTAGAGTTTTGTCATACAAGGGGGCGTGAAAGGATAACTATTTGAATTAAATGGATTAAGAGTAAGTAAATTACAGTTTTTTTGATTTGACCCATAGACCTTCAGAAAAATAAATATAAACTGGGTGCAGCCCTTTAAAAGGATGGATTATGGAAGGGAGAAGATGGCGGCTGGGGTCCATCACACAGACAACCTGCTTCTGTAGTAAGAAAACGGTGCCGGTGCCTGAGAGCCTCCTCTTGTAAGGTGTCTAATGTCAATGCGTTCTTCTGGCCTCCAGCCAATTAATGAAGCTAGATTTTTTAAGCTGAATCTGGAGAGGGTTGTTCAGCCTTAGCAGGCTTGGTCAGGAAGTCAGGCAGCAAGACGGGTTATAATTGAGTGAGTTAAATAAATTAAAAAGAGAAAATACATTTTAATATTTTTTAATAATAAAAAGTATTCTCTATATTTAACCAAACAAACACGTGCAGGCAAGATAGAAGCTAGAGCTGATTTCTCAATTACAAGAGGTAAGGCTCTGGTGCTTGGGCATTCAATGTGTCTTGCTGTCTCTGCTCTTTAAAACTTTCAACATGAAAAAACGCTCCCTCCTGATTCTGGCCTTCTTTGGGTGTGCCTCCCTGCTGGCGAAGGCACAAACACTTTCCCCTGAACTGAACCAAGTGCTGTTGAAAAGCAAGCAAGGCGCTGTGATTGAGCTGCCAGGCTTTCTAGGTAAGCAGTATGCGCCCGTTGAGTATCAGAAAATAGTGCTGCCCGGCCCTCAGTACCTGATCTCTGATGACCCTGAGTACATCAGGGTGCCAGAGGCCGTGGCGTTCAGAGAGGCAGTGCAGCCGGGATCTGTCAGGCTGTATGTGTATAACGTGAATGGGGTAAAGGAGCCGCAGAAAATTGACCGTAAGATCACCGCTGTCATTAAGAATACTGGTACCAGCGTGATGCACCTCCGCATGCTGAAGTACTCCTCCCAGCCGCCCAGTACTAACTATTTTAAAATAGGGAAAGAAGGCCTGGCAGATTATTTCGCCTCTAAAGGCGACAGCAAAATCAGAACCATTAAGCCCGGCGAAGCCATCACCATTGATGAGAAACTGGAGAAGAATGTGGTGAAGTATGATGAGTTGGTACACGGCTTCTATGAGTTTGTAATAGACCAACCCGGTGAGGTGAGCGTGCTGCAGACAGACTTGAAAACCTCTGGCCCGCAAGCACTCAAAAGAATAACGAATGTCCTGCCTCCTAAATCACAAAGCGGTGCGGGCCGCGGGGTATTTGGGGTGAGCAATTATCAGGTGATTGCCAGTAACGTCATAGACACAAAGAATGGACCGGCCGAGTTGATTGTGGCAGATGGCGTTAAAGACCCATGGGTTACCGGGCATGAGAGCACCACCGGGCACATTGCCAGGCTGGCCGGTAACTACGGAGTCATGTATGAGGTAGAGCTCAAGTGGAAAAGCTCTGACGGGAAGGGCCTGGCCCTGGTGACCTGGAACTCCCGGGCAGATGACAACAAATGGTGCGGTGGTATGGCTGCCACCATGGTGATGGATAAAGGAAAGTTTGAGGGCGGTATTGTGCAGTTGCCCAGCGACCGCTTAACCACCAAGCGAGCCCCAGAGGCAATTTTGATTCAGGTGTTTCCGCCTGCGGCAAATGGCGAGGAGCAAACCATCAGGTTTACGTATTCTCCGCCCGGGGCGTCTTGCCTGCCTACTCCTTTGATTTTTGTACCAGTAGATATGAAGTAGCCCTGAACTATGCACGTTTTTAATATAAACACTACCGCTTCTGGAAAGCTGATGGCCTTCTTACTGGTCTTTCTGCTTGCCTTTTCTATGACTGAGGGAGGGCCGCTGAAACGTGGGGCCAAGGGTTCTGCTCCCGCCGCCCTGCCTGCCGCAGAGAAGACAGACTGGCATGATGTGCAGAAGCTTTCTTTAAAGGGGCTGGGGTGGGAAGAACTGCACCAGTCCTACACCCGGCTTCCTGCTAAAGCCGAAACCATGGTCACGGCACCCGTCTGGAAGCTTTCTAAGCATTCTGCCGGGGTTTACGTGCAGTTTAAAACGAATTCTAAGAGTATCAAGGTGCGCTGGAACGTGCGGGCCAATAACAGCTTTAACCACATGGCCCCCACCGCGGTGAAAGGGGTGGATCTCTACGCCAAAAACGGCCAGGAGTGGAAATGGGTAGGGGTTGGAAAACCTTCTGGTAAAGCCAACGAGGAGGTGATTGCGAGCAGCATGCCTGCCGCAGACCGGGAGTTTATGCTGTATTTGCCTTTATATGACGGGGTTGATACGGTTTCTATTGGGGTAGAGGCGGGCGCCACTATGCAAGATGTGAACCCAGAGAAAGAAAAACCTCTGGTGTTTTACGGTACTTCTATAGTGCAGGGCGCCTGTGCCTCGCGGGCGGGCATGGCGTATCCGGCTATTATTGGCCGCACGCTGCACCAGGAGGTTGTCAACCTGGGCTTCTCCGGGAACGGAAAGATGGATGTGGAGTTAGCCCATCTCTTAGCCGAGATAGATGCCAACATGTATGTACTGGACTGTATGCCCAATATGACGCCAGAGGAGGTAGAACCCAAGGTGGTTGAATTTGTGAAGGTGCTGCGGGAGAAAAAACCAGGAGTGCCCATTGTGGTGGTAGAGAACATCAACTATGCCCATAGCTGGATAGATACCCGCGTAGCCGGGTTGGTGAAGTCTAAAAACCAGCATCTGAAGAATGCCTATAAAACCTTAACCGCCTCAGGCATCAAGAATCTGCACTATGTTTCTAACCAGAACCTGGCTTTGGCATCAGGGGAAGGCACCGTTGACGGAATCCATCTTACAGATCTGGGCTTTGTGCAAATAGCCTGTGAGCTTACCAAAGAGATTAAAAAGGTAGAGAAGAAAACCAAGCGGTAAGCTCTGTCCTCAGGTAGCACCATCATGGGAAAGCTGTTTCTGGCCTGTTTTTTAGAAAACAGGCCAGAAACAGCCTTCCCTTTATCCTAATCAAAACCAATTATGAATTTGAAACCAGTAAGCCATCGCTTCACCGGCCTTTTATGGGGAATACTGATCACTTTTTTCTGTGGCTCTGTTTCTCCTGTTCTGGCGCAGAAACCAGACAACCCCACCATTTGGGAAAAAGAGATCATGGCGTTTGAGAAGAGCGACAGCCTGAAGATGCCGCCCCCCGGAGGAATCCTGTTTGTTGGAAGCTCTTCTGTGAGAGGCTGGCGCAGCGTGGGGCAGGACTTCCCTGATAAACCTGTGCTCAACAGAGGGTTTGGAGGCTCCAGAATAGGGGATGCTGTTTATTATTTTGACCGGATCATTAAAAAGTACCAGCCCAGGCAAATTTTCTTTTACGCAGGTGACAATGACATTGCCAGCGGGAAGAATGCAGACATGACGTTTGAGAAGTTCAAGGCCTTCGCCAAAAAAGTGAGGGACGAGCTGCCAAAGACAGAACTGGTGTATTTGTCTATCAAACCCAGCCCAGCCCGCTGGAGCATGTACCCTGAATCAGAAAAAGCCAACAAGAAGATAAAACGGTATGCCTGGTGGCACAGAAAGGTCAAGTTTGTAGATGTCTCCACGCCTATGCTGGGTCCTGACGGCAAGCCCAGGCCAGAGCTCTACATTGGAGATGGCATTCATATGACGCCGGCTGGCTATAAGCTTTGGGTAGAGATTGTTAAACCGTATTTGGCAAAGTAAGGAACGTATGCAGGTAATCAGGAGGAAGTGGGTGCGCAGTCCTTATTGGTTGGCGGCATGCCTGTTGCTGTTTTTTAGCGGTTGTGCCCCCCAGACTTCATCTGTGCCCGCAGGGGCTGCACAAAGTCTGGCGCTGATCCCGCTTCCCGCCAAGGTTGTCAAAAGGAACGAAGCTTTCTTGGTCAATGGTAAAACCGCTGTAGTGGTAGAGACCACTTTGCCAGAGGTGAACCAGATAGCAGACTATCTGACCAGTGTTTTGGGGCAACAGCTGGGAAAGGAATTGCCACTAAAACGGCAGGGGCAAAGGGGCAGGGGCAATTACATAGCGCTCCGCCTGAACCCAGATCTGGAGGTAGGCCCTGAAGCCTACAAGATCCAAATTACCAGGGGAAAGGTAGAATGTGTGGCGAAAACCCCTGCAGGTTTGTTTTGGGCGGCGCAGACCCTTCGGCAACTCACTTACCTACATGCACCGGCAAACCAAATATGGCTGCCGGGGGGAGAAATACAAGATGAACCTGCCTATAAGTGGAGGGGCCTGCTGCTGGATGTAAGCCGGCACTTTATGTCTAAAGAGTTTATCAAGCGGTACATTGACCTGCTTGCTTTATACAAACTCAACCAGCTGCACTTGCACCTCACAGATGACCAGGGCTGGCGTATTGAAATTAAAAAATACCCAGCCTTGACCCAAAAGGGTGCCTGGCGTACTGAGCCCAACGGCACGCAGCATGGCGGCTTCTATACGCAGGCAGATATCAGGGAAATTGTAGCGTATGCCAGGGCCAGATACATCACGGTTGTTCCTGAAATAGATGCCCCTGGCCATGTGCAGGCGGCGTTGGCCGCTTACCCTGAATTATCCTGTACCGGTGGTCCTTTTGAAGTAGCCACTGCCGCCGGCGTGCATCCAGACATCTTGTGTGCCGGGAATGAGAAAACGTATGCGTTCCTGAAAGATGTGCTGACAGAGGTAGCAGCTTTGTTTCCGGGGCAATATCTGCACATAGGGGGAGATGAGGCACCCAAAGAACGCTGGCGGGTTTGTGCTAAATGCCAGGGGCGGATAAGGGCTGAAAACTTGCCTGATGAAGAAGCTCTGCAAGGGTATTTTACCAAACGGGTTTCAGATATGCTAACCAACCTGCACAAAGTGCCCGTTGCCTGGGACGAGGTGTTGAAAGGTGGTGCCCCGTCAGGCACGCGTGTACAGGTGTGGCACGGGCAAAAGCAACTGAAAGAAGCTTTGCAGTTAGGCTTGCCTGCCATCACCTCTTTCCGGAGTTTTTTTTATTTCGATTTAAACAGTGGGATCACCAACCTGGAGAAAGTGTACCAGGCTCCTGTTTCCCCTTCAACCTTGTCTAAGGAAGAGCAGCGGCTGCTGCTAGGGGCAGAAGCCGCGCTCTGGACGGAAGGTGTGCCACAAGAGCGGGTAGATGAAATGGTATTCCCCAGGCTGCTGGCGTTTTCTGAAAACGTGTGGCACGGGAAAACTACCCAGCCAGATCTCTTTGCTGATTTTCACCGCAGGCTGCAACAGCACTACCCGTACCTTGATAAGGTTGGAGTAGACTATGGTTTTGAGACCTGGCCGGTCCAGTTTGTTCCCACCTATACCCCAGCTTCCCAGACTTTTGCCCTTTCACTGCAGCCAGGCCTGCAGAATGTAAGCCTGTATTATTCGCTTAATGGTTCAGAGCCAACCCTGAGCTCCCAAAAATATGAGGGGAACCCCATTCTGTTCTCTACCTCTACTACCGTGAAAGTTGCTCCTTATAAAAATGGAAAGAAACTGGGGGAAACCGCCAAGGCTTCTTTTGAAAAACATCTGGCCCTTTATAAGAGAGCAGGCTTGAAATACGGCTACCATCCTGTGTATGCGGCAGGAGGGGAAATGGCCCTCACAGATGGAATATTGGGGGGCGAAGACTACAGGAAAGGCTTTTGGCAGGGGGTGGAAAAGGAAAATTTAGAAGCTACTCTAGATCTTGAGAAAGAGATTCCATTACAGGAAATCTCTATTGCCTTTCTGCAGGATGTCAACTCCTGGATCTTCTTGCCCACCAAGGTTGCCTTCTATGTGGCGGGGTCTGATCAGGTTTTTAAAGAAGTGCCTGTAGCTACTGCCGGTCAGTCAGGAAAAACAGAAAAGCCGTACCGCCTTGTCTTCTCAGCCCAAGGAAAGGGGAAACCGGTGCGGTATGTAAAAGTAGTAGCAGTGAATAGGCGTGTCTGCCCACCCGGCCACCCTGGTGCAGGGGGCGCCGCTTATATTATGGCAGATGAACTGATTGTAAAATAAATGCAAAGAGCTACACTATTGAATAAGACGAGAGCCTGTATAGCCGCTCTGTTGGTTCTGGTCTCACAGCACGTAGTGCAGGCGCAGGAATTGCGCGGTACGTGGCTCGCCAGGACCTCTTTTACCAGCAAGGCGAAGCTAGCCAGCCAGATGGACAGCCTGGCGGCGGCAAATTTCAATGTGGTGTATGTAAACGTCTGGAGCAGGGGGTACCCGCTTTGGCAGAGTGAGGTCTTTAAGCAGCATACAGGTATTTCTATTGATCCTGCTTACGCCAATAGGGATATTCTGGCAGAAGCCATTGCCGAGGGGCATAGGGTAGGGCTGCACGTGGAGGCATGGTTTGAATATGGGTTTGTAGGTGGGTATAATCCCGCAGGGGCAGGATCTAAGGGCCCTGTTTTTGATGCCCACCCCGCCTGGGTGGCCCAAACGCAAAGTGGGGTTGAAAAAGACGGAAGTAATTTTTACTGGATGGTACACAGCCACCCCGAAGTGCAGAAGTTCCTGATTGACCTGGCGACAGAAGTAGTAAACAACTACGATGTTGATGGTGTTGAGATGGACCGGATCAGGTACTCAAGCAAGGAGTATGGGTATGACCCCTTCACCGTAGATCTGTACAAACGTGAGCACAGCGGGGCAGCGCCTCCGTCTGACGTGGCAGAACCCGCCTGGACGCAGTGGCGAGCCCAAAAGCTGAATGTATTTGTGGCCAACCTCTATGATGCGCTAAAGGCTGCAAACCCCCAGGTGAATGTCTCCAGTGCTCCCAGCCAAATGGGGGCGTCTACCTATACGGCGTATGAGAATTTGTTGCAAGACTGGAAGTGGTGGATCTCTAACCGCAAAGTAGATAATCTGCAAATGCAAAGCTATACGTCTAGCCTTACAGCTTTTCAGAGCTGGAATACCTATACCAAGCGCTCGGTGGCCAATTATGAGCAGATTTATCCGTCTTTTGCTGCCAGCCCGGGGAGTACCAAATTGACAGGTGCTCAATTGGTAGACTACATCAACAGCACCAATGAGTTAGGTTTTAAAGGAGCAGCCATCTGGTTCTATGATGATCTGGTGGGCACGTTTAAGTATCTGAAGCAGACCAGATACGCTGCCCCTAGCCATCCTCCTTATGCTTCTGCAGACTGGCGGGCCCATAAAGCTGTTGCCCTTCATACAGATACAGATAATGTTATTAAAACCGGGGCATGGGCGCCCAGTTCAATAGAAGGGTACAATGGCAGGAGTGTCTACGGAGGGGCATCTGGGAACTTATCTATAGAGTATTTTCTAAACGTTCCTGCAGAGGCATTTTATGAAGTGTATGTTTTCAATACTCCGGCCAATAACAGAACTGCGAGTGCAGAGTTTCAGGTGTTTGATTCAAAGGGCACGGTAACGGTCAAGACTGTGAACCAAACCAATGCCCTCATGGCTGGTTGGGTTAAACTCGGTGACTTTTATCTGACCGCAGGCAGAAAGAGAGTAGTAAAACTCACAAATACTAATCTTGCCGCAGACCAGTACCTGAGTGCAGATGCCGTCATGATTGTCAGGAACCGGAAACTGGACCATGAGACTGCCCCTCCGCTAGGAGTAAGGGAAGGAGGTATTGTTGAAAGAGAGGTGCTGGTTATGCCCCATCCTATCACTGGTTCTTTCACAGTCCGGTTGCCAAACCGTTTTCCCCACAAGCTTCTGTCACTTACTCTTGTAAACACCACTGGCAAAGCAGTGTATAAAAGATATTTCTCAGAAGGGGCGGCGGCAAATAGTATTGCTATTTCAGATTTGAAAGCCGCAGCTGGGGTTTACCTGATGCTGGTAGAGACAGAGGCAGGATACAAAAAAGTAAAGGTTGTGGTTCACTAGCAACCCTCCCCAACCTACCTTCTACTCTTCATAATATCCCCTTTTAGATTCTGTTTTCGGCCTGTTTTTCAGAAAACAGACCAAAAACAGAAGTCGGTCTGAGTGAGTGTAACCTGTTTAAGCAAGTTTTTCAACCTGTAAACAGGCCCTACCCGCAAATCTTTGTTTGTTCAGCCAGTCAAACAGCAGAATCTTAAATAAATTATTTATTACCAATTGTTTTGAAATTAATTTAATAAAGTTAGTTTTAAATAAAATTATTGTTAATAAGTTACTGCCTGCTATGACAAAACAATTACAAGCTTTTAAAATTCTTTTGATGGTGCTTCCTGCGCTTGTGGTGCTACCACAGCTGGCAGAGGCTCAACAACTAACATGGTCTAAACCTGCCGCTCTAAATGCGGGTTTGCCCTCTTCTGTAGAGGTTTTTACTACTGCCTCACCCATTGCGGCGGGGGTTCCCATGAAGGCCTACTATACGGTGGCTGATCTTTCAGATCCTAAACTTGAGCTGAAAACGGAGTATGGCGGCGGTACTGCCTCAAAAACCACCTCAGATTTTATGGCGGCCCAACGTGAACCAGCGTATGTGGGGATCAACGGCGGCTTTTTTGCCGGGAACACCTCTTTGAGCCTTGTTGTACAGGAAGGATCTGTGCTTGCACCAAATGTAAAATCGTTCAACAGGGACTATAACGGGGCTTCTACCCCTTATTTTACAACCAGAGGTGCTTTTGGGGTGTTCCCAAATAATGACCTGGATGTCACCTGGGTCTATAATGTAGGTTCTGCAAATACAACCTATAGTTATCCGGCTCCTAGTCCCAATGCCCTGGGTTCTGCTCCCCAACCTCAGCCAACTGCTGATTTTCCGGCGGGAGGGCAGGTGTGGAACCCTAAAATAGCCATAGGCGGGGCACCTGTACTGGTGCAGAACGGGGTGAAAAATATTACAGATGCAGCTGAGATGATTGTAGTGGATAACACCTCCCGCAGGGCCCGGACAGCTATTGGGTACACCGCTACCAAAAAGATGATTATGCTGGTGGTAGAAGGAGGCAACCCTGGGGTAAGTGCAGGGGTGACCTTAAGTGAGCTGGCAGATATCATGGTAAGCCTTGGGGCGGTAGAGGCGCTTAACCTTGACGGTGGCGGCTCTTCTACCATGGTGGTGAAAGGGCAGCTTACCATACAGCCATCTGACGGGACAGAACGGGCAATGCCAACGTCCCTTATCTTAAAGCAGCGGGCACCGGAGCCCATCATTTATGACACAGAGATGACCAACATTTTCCAGGCAAGAAACGGTTGGACTGAGACCGGGAACGCTGGGTATTATGGGCCCTCTAAAGCCAAGATTGTGCCCACCGGTATTGGGAATAGAATTGCCAGTTATACTTTCAAAGATCTGGAACCAGGGCGGTATGAGGTCTATGCGTGGTGGGTGGCTTCAACCAACAGGGCGAAAGATACTCCCTATACCATTTACCGGGAAGGGGTGGCCCAGCCAGTGGTCAAAGTAGATCAGACCATTAATGGTTCAGCGTTTAACCTGGTAGGGACGTATGATCTGAAGCCGAATGATTCATTGGTGGTAACTAATCTGGCAACTGCAGGTACTGCTACCACTTATGTGACCATTGATGCTATCAAGCTTCAGAAAGTGGGCGGGGTCACTGGTTCTAAAAAAGCACTGGCAGAGATAGAAAGAACTGTGCAGGCCTACCCGGTGCCAACAGATGGGGTGCTGTATTTAAGTTATCCTGATGTGATTGCGAAGAAATCTACTTTGCGGGTGATCAGTATGGTAGGTAAGGTTGTACTGCAAACCAGGACCTTGGCAAGTAATTCAGTCAGATTAGACCTTTCAGCTGTGCCTGCTGGGGTTTATATGGTCCTGCTTGAAACACCAGAGGGGAACGTTTTGCGAAGGGTGATCAAGAGGTAGTTGAATGACTTTCTATATGCCTAGAGGGCCGGCACCAAGAATTTAACCTAGTTAAATCCTTGGTGCCGGCCCTCTAGGCATATAGAAGCTGCTTTCTGTTTTCGGGCTGTTTTCTGGAAAACAGCCCGAAAACAGAAAGCAAGAACGTGAAAAAATCACATCCCATCTATAGGCAGTTTCAAGAACCCTAAACAGCTCAGTTATAATGTATTCAACTGTGATGGTAATGGCGGTTTTAGTGCTGCCGGGAAAAGGTGGCAACATCCCGATTTTAAAATGCCGCCATTTCTGTTTTCGGCCTGTTTTCCAAAAAACAGGCCGAAAACAGAAAGCATGAACTTGCGGAGCCCCTCTATTTAAAAAAGCACCGCTTCTTTTTCTATTTGTTGGCAAAAGCAAAGCCATGCTCAGAAAAAGCAGTTTCAGCAGTATCAAGAAGTAGATGCAAGGGGCATCTGTTCTATACTTTGGTCAACCCAGACTATCTGCTAAATATGCTCTAAGGCTAACAATCTGTGGCGTACCAGGAGACATGCCCCAATAACGCCAGATTCCTCACCTAAATTTGACACCTTTAACTGCGTGTCATTGTTTACCAAACTCAAGGAGTATTTATTAATGGCGCTCTTGATAGGGAGCAGAATGTATTCTTCTGTTGAAGAGAGGCTTCCTCCTAAAATCACCAGTTCTGGGTTGAAAATGTTAATGAGCAGGGCAATTCCTCTGCCTATTTTCTCACCAACTTTAGCAATCAGTTCAATGGCCAGCACATCATCATTCTGGGCGGCCTCTATAATGTCTTCCAGTTTTAGATCTTCTGGCTTAAAGCCTTCCCGTGCAATAAGGGTGGTGGCGCCAGCCTGAATTCTCTCTTTAAACATTTCAATAAGCGCCCACCCTGATCCTTCGGTTTCCAGACACCCTTTTTTGCCGCACTTGCAAATAATCTCGTTCTGGAACAGGGGCATGTGGCCAAATTCACCAGAATAGCCTGATTTGCCATAATAAAGCTGGCCATTGATCATGACCCCCATGCCTAGACCGTAATCCAGGTTCAAAAAGAGCACGTCTTTTTCATTGTTCACTACGCCAGAGCAGAACTCGCCGTAGGCCATGGCCCGGGAGTCGTTTTCCAGAAAGACTTTGATGCCCACCTGTGACTCTATGACTTGGCTTAACGGGTCTTCATAGAAGTGGAAAAAGCTGTAGCTGTAGCCTTTAGAATAGTTGATCCGCCCTGTAAGGTTAATGCCAATGCCTAAAATCTTTTCTTTGGGGATTGGGAGCTTTTTTATAAAGTCATTGATGATCTGGCAAAGCTCCTGCAGAGATTCCTCATTGTTGCTAAGGCGGTAGGCGTACTTCTCAATGCTGCTGACCAGGTTCTTCTGGAAATCAGTAAGACCAATATTGATATGGTTTCTTTTCACATCAATCCCTAAAAAGAAGCCAGAATCTGGGGCAAGGCCATAGACATTGGGCTTTCTGCCGCCGGTAGAGTCTATTTTGCCGTGGTCACGTACCAAACCATCCTGTATCAGGTCCCCAAGCAGGCTGGTGATCTTGGGTATGCTTAGATTTAGCTCCTTCCCCAGTTCTGCAATGGTGGCATTACCGGTGTTCGCAAAGTAAGAGATAACCTTCTTCTTGAGGTTTACATTTTTGTATGCCACCCCAGTAGGACTATTGCTGTTAATTTCCTCAAAGAAAGTTTTTGTCATATTAGATAATATAGTGGATAGATCATATTATATAAGAATGCTACTTTTTAGCTCTTCAAAAAGGAAGCAGCAGAACCAAGAGATAATATTAATAATTTCTCCCCAGCTTTTACTTTGTTTTTATCAACACCGTAAAAAAACGGCCACTTAATAAAGAATTTTAATAAGTTATTTTAGGTTAATAATTTTTATTACTACTTTAGAGGAGAAATAAAAATGCATCATGTTTTCAAACAGGTTAACCATACTTCTAGCATCTTTACTGTGCTTTCTGGGCTCCCCAGCAGCCTTTGCTCAGGTTAAAACAGATTTGTTGATCATTGGTGGGGGTGCCAGTGGCACAACCGCGGGAGTGCAGGCCGCCAGAATGGGGGCCAAAGTTCTTATTGTGGAGGAAACCGAGTGGCTGGGCGGCATGCTGACGGCCGCAGGGGTAGCCGCCATTGATGGCAACCACCAGATGCCGTCTGGGTTATGGGGGGAGTTCCGGCAGAAACTGTACAACTATTATGGCGGCCCGGCGGCGGTAGAGACAGGATGGGTAAGTAATACCCTGTTTGAGCCCAGCATAGGGAACAGAATGCTTAAAGAGTTGGCCAATGAGAAGAACCTTACCATCTGGTACAACACCACCTGGCAAGATGTGAAGAAAAAAGGGGCGGGGTGGACGGTTACCGTGAAAAACGGTAAGAAAACCCGTACCATAGAAGCGAAATTAATCATTGACGCCACAGAGTTGGGTGATGTGATGGCCAAAGCCGGAGCCAAATATGACATTGGCATGGACAGCAGGCAGGAGACCGGTGAGGAGTTTGCCCCGGAGCAGGCCAATGACATCATTCAAGACATGACGTATGTAGTGGTTTTGAAAGAATACCCTAAGGGCGTAGACAAGACCATTAAGAAACCGGCGGGGTACAACCCTAAAGAATTTGACTGCGCCTGTGACGTGTCTGACCCCGCCGCTGACGGCGGCCCCAACAACAACTGCCTCCAGATGATGGGCTACGGCAAGCTGCCCAATGGCAAGTACATGATCAACTGGCCTAAATGCGGGAATGATATTTACCTGAATATTATTGAGAAAACACCTGCAGAGCGGGCAGAGGCTTTAAAAGAAGCCAAGCTGCACACCTTGCGCTTTGTGTATTATCTGCAGACAGAGCTCGGGTTCAGGAATTTTGGCATAGCCCAAGATGAGTTCCCTACCAAAGATGATTTCCCTATGATTCCGTACCACCGTGAGTCTAGGAGGGTAAAAGGCTTGGCGCAATTCGCCCTGCAGCATGTCGCAAAGCCCTATGACCAGAAAGAGGCGTATTACCGTACTGGCGTAGCCGTTGGGGATTATACCATTGACCACCATCACCTCAAGAACCCCAATGCCCCCGCCATTGACTTTGTGAAAATCAAGGTGCCTTCTTACAATGTGCCCTTGGGATCGTTGATTCCGCAGGGGGTAGAGGGGCTGATAGTAGCCGAGAAAAGCATTGGGGTGACCAACATAGTGAACGGGGCTACCCGTCTGCAGCCGGTAGTGCTGGGTATTGGCCAGGCGGCTGGCGCATTGGCGGCCGTGGCGCTCAAAAACAACGTGCAGCCTAAAGATGTGAACATACGCGAGGTGCAGCAGGCCCTGTTAGATTCTAAAGCCTACCTTATGCCGTACATTGACGTGAAGCCGCAGGATCCCCATTTTGCTGCCCTGCAACGCATAGGCGCCACCGGCATCTTAAAAGGAACCGGGCTGCCGTACAAATGGGCGAACCAAACGTGGTTCTATCCAGAGCGCCCCGTGAGCGAATACGAACTGGTATCTGGCCTTAAGCCTTATTATGAAGCCTTGAAAACCTTTCAGGCCTCAGGTGCCAATCTTACCCTCAAGTTTCTGGGCGAAATTCTGGGTACAGTGAATTCCGCTGTCACTTATGACAAAGTAGCCGCTGAATACGGTGCCTTGCAACTAAACAGAGCTGCATCACCTGAGCTTGAGTTAAACCGCCGCGAGGCTGCGTTGCTGGTAGACCGTCTCTTAAACCCGTTTGCCGTGAAAATCAATTTTGACGGTCAACCTGTAGGGCAATAACTCTTTTATTAATCACCACAATCCTTTTCTCACGCCAAACTAAAAAAATGATGGTAAACCCACCAGGAGGGGCAATTTGCAAGAAACTTCTTGTTGCCCTTATGCTTCACGTTTTTATAATATTCTGTGCGTCTGTGACCGTAATGGCACAGAGTAGAACAGTGACAGGAGTAGTGACAGATGCCGCTAAAGTACCTTTGCCTGGCGTCTCTGTCATTGTGAAAGGCACCACCAATGGTTCATCTACTGATGTGGAGGGCCGTTTCAATGTGCAAGTGACGGAGGCAAATCCAGTGCTGGTATTTAATTACATTGGCTATGAGTCACAGGAAGTGGCGGTACAGGGAAACAGCGCATTAAGCATAGTGTTGAAAGACGCCGCCAAACAAATAGGCGAAGTAGTGGTGGTAGGGTACGGAACCCAAAAGAAGGTGAACCTGACCGGGTCAGTGTCTGTGGTGGAAGGACAGGAGTTGACCAAACGCCCCGTGGCTTCTACCGGTTTGGCCTTGCAGGGTATTGCCCCCGGGGTGAATGTGCAGCAGCAGTCCGGCTTGCCGGGCGGTGATTCCCCTACCATCCGGATCAGAGGGTTAGGTTCTATTGCGGCGGGTAGCAATCCGTTGGTGTTGGTAGACAACGTGGAGATGAGCTTAGATGCCATTGACCCCAATAACATTGAAAGTATTTCTATTCTGAAAGACGCCGCCGCTGCCGCAGTTTACGGGTCAAAAGCAGCGAATGGGGTGGTACTCATCACTACCAAGCGGGGCAGTGCCAAGGGCATTAACGTGCAGTACAACATGTACGCTGGTTGGCAGAAAGCCACCAACATGCCAGACAAGGTGAATGCCCTGGACCACATGAAGTATTTTGACATTGCCCAGGTAAACGACGGCAACCGGCCTTCTTTCACAGATGCCATTGCCCGCTATGAGGCTACCGGACCAGACAATTTCTCTCTCTTCAACACAGACTGGGTAGACGAAGTGTTGTCTAATAACGGGGCTATGCAGAGCCATAACCTCATCCTAACTGGCGGCACAGACAAAATCAAGACCTTTGCCTCTGGTTCTTATCTTAACCAGAACGGACTTACCCAAAACACCAACTACAAAAGGATAGACTTCCGGTTCAATACCGACATGGAACTGGCCAAAGGGTTGATGGCTTCCATGGACTTGGTCATGAACCGTGGTGACAGAACCTGGCCGGGAGATTCTTCCCCTGGGTTCCTCATCCGGCAGGCCATTGGTTTGCCCGCGTATGTGCCCGGCAGATTCAACACCGGTGAGTACGGTGCCGGCTGGGAAAACCGTAACCCCATTGCGCAGGCTGAGGCCTCAGGGTTCAATGACAAGATCACCAACTCCAGAATCATCAGCGGAACCTTGCGCTACACTCCTATTGAAGGCCTAGAGCTATTTGCCACTTACAGCATCAACAGAGCCAATGAACGGAGCACCAACCTGATCAGACAATACCAGGTGTATGAGCCGGACTTGGTAAACAATGTGCTGAAACTGAAAACCCTCTATCCGCCTAACTCCTTTATCTCAGACATGTCTACAGATATTGGGCAAGACCTGTTCCGTACGCAGGCTACGTATAACAAGTCTTTCGGGAAACATAATCTTACCTTGCTGGGCGGTTTTAGCACAGAAGACAATATCTACAATTTCATCAACGGGTCCCGCGCCAATTTGCTGACCCCGGATCTACCGTACCTCAGCAGCGGCGACCCTGCCACACAGATAGCTTTGTCTGGTGGCAGACGCCAGACCATGGTGTCTCTCTACAGCCGCGTAGCCTATAACTATGACGAGAAATACCTGTTGGAGCTGAACGGCCGCTGGGACGCCTCTTCCAGATTCCAGGATGGCAACCGCTGGGGCATGTTCCCGTCTATCTCTGCCGGCTGGCGTGTTTCCCAGGAGAAGTTCTGGGAAGGCATCTCTAACGTAGTAAATGAGGCGAAAATCAGGGCTTCTTACGGTGCTTTGGGCAACCAGAACCTGGGGAACAGTACCTTTGGCTTTTATCCTACCTACCCTTCTTATGCCGCCGGCAATGCTTATAATTATTTCTTCAATAACTCCGTTAGCCCAGGGTATGTGCTGTTAGATACCCCCAACCGGGGCATTCTGTGGGAAACCTCCAAAATCTTTGACATAGGCGCTGACTTTGGGTTGCTGAACAACCAACTCACCATCACCGCTGACTATTTCAGCCGCGACATTGAGGACATGCTTCAGCGCATTCCTATTCCTAACTACGTAGGTGCCGCCGCTCCTTATGTGAATGCCGGTACCATGCGCAACACGGGTTGGGAACTGGGCGTGACCTGGAAAGATGATGTCAAGGATTTCCACTACCAGATAACGGCTAACCTCTCAGACGTGAAAAACGAGGTGACCAACCTGAATGGGCAGGAGTACGTGACCGGAAACCTGATTGGCCGTGAGGGCTATGCCTACAATTCTTACTATGGCTATATCGCCGAAGGCCTGTTCCAGAGCCAGGATGAGGTAAACTCCTCTCCGCGTATTACCGGCAACAAACCCGGTGACGTGAAGTACCGCGATGTGAGCGGCCCTAACGGAATTCCAGACGGCGTGATTGACACCTATGACCGCGTAGTATTGGGTAACTCCATGCCACGCTATGAGTACAGCGCCAACTTTGCCGCCCAGTACAAAGGTTTTGACGCCACTGTCTTCTTCCAGGGCATAGGCAAGCGTGACAACTACATGTCTGGTACCGGCGTGCAGCCGTTCTACTCCGGTGGCTTCCAGGGTACCATGTATGAGTTCCAGAAAGACTTCTGGACGCCTGAGAACACCGGGGCCGCTTACCCACAGCTGAGCATAAAGAATGTGTCTGACAATCCTAACTACCGGCCTTCGTCTTACTGGATCAAGTCTGGCGCATACCTGCGGTTGAAAAACGTGGTGCTGGGCTACACGTTGCCACAGACACTGACCAAAAAAGTAAAAATCAGCTCCTGGAGATTCTACGCCAGTGCCCAGAACCTCTTCACCTGGGACAACTTCTACCCAGGTTTTGACCCGGAAATCAACGACAATACCGGTGATTTCTACCCCATCATGAAAACATTCACCTTCGGGATGAACATCAAATTCTAAGGACTAAGAAGATGAAGAAAAAGGTTTTATATATAGCGAGTTTGTGCCTGTCCATGTCTTTGCTGCCTGCCTGCAATGATTTTCTGGACCAGGTACCATTAGATACCCCCACCACGGCCACCTTCCTGCAGACAGAGGTAGAGATGAACGCCGGCCTCACCGGGGCATATAGTTCCATCAGGTGGGAGAGCGCCACTGTTCCGTTCCAGGTATTCTTTGACCACTGGACCGACATTGGGGTGGAGCGTAACCAGGGCAATGCCGCCGGGGTGTTTGATGTGAACAACGGTTCCGTGTCCAGTTTATGGAATTTCGCCTATACCACCATACAAAGAACCAACAACCTGATTGCCGGCATGGAAGCAGGCAAGGGCAATGTGCCGGAAGCAACCTATAACAGAATTCAGGCCGAGGCCCGGGTGCTGAGAGCATTCGCCTATTACCACCTGGTGTTCATGTACGGTGACGTGCCTTTGATCACCAAGCCACTTGCACCGGAGGAATTCTATACCCAGACCCGCACACCCAAGGCCGAGGTTGTGAGCTTTCTCTACAAAGAACTTGAGGAGGCAGCCCCAGCCCTGAATTGGGCGACCCAAGAAAGAGGCAGGCTCAACAAAGCCGTGGCCTATGGCCTCAAAGCCAGAATTGCGCTTTACAACAAAGACTATGAGACGGCTGCCGCCAGTGCCCAGTTAGTGATGGCAAATGCCGGATTAGATCTCAACCCCAAGTTCCAGGATCTGTTTACTACGGCGGGGCAGAAAGCTAATGTGAACAAGGAGATCATGTTTGAGCTCCTCTACTCAGATGCGTACACCAATTCCATTACTTATGTGCCGTTGGGCCACGGGTCCAGAAGCTTGGGCGGGCAGTCAGGCCGTTTCCCTACCCAGCGGTTGGTAGACATGTTTGAAGGCAAAGACGGCAAACGGATAGACGAGTCACAGGTGTATGATTCTTCCAAACCGCGTCTTAACCGAGACAAGCGCCTGAAATACACGGTGGTCATGAACGGTGATACCATCACAGAGAACAAGCAAACCGCCGTTTTCAATATTTACAGTGACAAAACCAATTTCCTGGAAAACGGGGCCTGGGTGACTAGAACCAATGGTGACTTCTCTAACGCGTTTGGGCCGGTGAAAAACGGGGTTGGGTACCTGTGGGCCAAATACAGCTTCTCAGATGAAACCCTCTTCACCTCCAAGGTAAGCTGGATCTTTATGCGCTACGCTGAGATTCTGCTCACGTACGCAGAGGCCAAAATTGAATTGGGCCAGATAGACAATACAGTCATTGACGCGCTCAATAAAGTGCGTGCCAGAGCCGGTCAGCCAAATGTGGATGCCTCTATTGCGGGCAACCAGCGGGAACTGCAGGAACTGGTGCGCCGGGAGCGTACCGTGGAACTGGCGTTAGAAGGGTTCCGGTGGTTTGACATCCGCCGCTGGCAGATCGCTGAGCTGGTGATGCCGGGTGCCGTGTACGGGGCCGCGCTGAACCCCGCCAACGTACCGGCCACGCCAAACTTTAAACTCACAGATAAGCACGACCTGAACAGCATTCCGGACTATACGGCTTCTGCGGCCCTGCGCTTCAAGCGGGACAACCGCCTCTTTGAGGCCAAGCATTACCTGTTGCCTATTCCGCAGCGCGAGCGTGACCTGAGCAAAACCCTCAGCCAAAACACCGGCTGGAATTAATCAAATTCCTGTTTTTGGCCTCTTTTTCAGAAAAGAGGCCAAAAACAGGAATAACAGTTGAAGCGTCTTTGCACGCTTCCTGGTAGTACTCTGTTTTAAATTTCGCTTACATGAAAAAAATATTTGTACCGGTGATTGGGGCTGCTTTGATGGCTTCCCTGAGCATGTGCTCCAAACCACAGTCAGCCACTCCCGCCGCCCCCTCGGCGCAAGCCAATCCCAACCCCATGGCCAACGCCAAAGGCCGCAACCTGCTGTACTTTGACGCCACTGCCAACTTTAAGCGGTTCTCTTACCAGGACTCAGTGAAGTATTACCTGGCCAAGTCAAAAGACGCCGGCGTGACTGATGTGATTGTAGACGTAAAACCCATCTCAGGCGAGGTGCTGTACCCCAGCCAGATTGCACCCGTGATGAACGAGTGGGCGGGTTTCACCAAAACCGAGAAATTTGATCTGCTCACCGCGTTCATTGAAGAAGCGCACAAACTGGGCATGACAGTACACGCGTCTACCAACATCTTTGTGGCGGGCCACAACCACTTCAGCCGCGGACCGGTGTTCACAGACCCGGCCAAGAAAAACTGGCAGTCATTGAATTACACGGCTGAGGGTATGAAACCCATCAGCACCCTCAAGCACAAATACTCGGCCATGGTGAACCCGGCTTTGCCTGAGGTGCAGAAATACGAGCTTTCCATCCTGAAAGAACTGGTGAGCAAATACCCCAAGTTGGACGGGGTGGTGCTGGACCGCGTGCGCTATGACGGCATTGAGGCAGATTTCTCAGACGCTTCCAGAAAGCTGTTTGAGAAATACATCGGCAAGGCCGTGGCTAACTTCCCGGCAGACATTTACACCTATTCCAAAGACGCCAAGAACAAAGACGGTAAGCCCGAACGCGTTCCTGGCCCGCTGTACAAGCAGTGGATAGAGTGGCGCGCCAAGGTGATCCATGATTTCATCTATGAAGCCCGCGCTGAGCTCAAGAAAATTAACCCCAAACTCATCTTCGGGGATTACACCGGCTCCTGGTACCCTACTTATTATGAAGTGGGCGTGAACTGGGCCAGCAAGGAGTATGACCCGTCGCAGACCTACAGCTGGGCCACGCCAAACTACAAGAACTTCGGCTACGCCGAGGCGCTGGACCTGTACACCACCGGCAGCTACTACTTTGAGGTAGCCAAGTCTGAAGCCAAGAATATTGACGTGAACACTGTGAACCGCACCGAGGCGGGTCAGGGCAAAGGCAAAGAAGACTGGTACACCGTGGAAGGTTCCGCCGAAATGGCCATGAAGATCACCAAAGGCAAAGTGCCGGTGTACGCCGGTGTGTACGTGGACCAATACATTGGGCACCCTGAGCAGTTTGTGAAAGCCTTGAAAATGTGCCGCGCCAAATCTGACGGGGCCATGGTCTTTGACATTGTGCACGTGATCAATGAAGGCTGGTGGGCTGAGCTGAAACGCGGTTTAAAAGAATAGTAAAAAGTCTGTTTTTGCCCTGTTTTTTGGAAAACAGGGCAAAAAGAGCAAGAAGTGCTTCGGCATTCTTGTCCTGATTATCATTCCTGCTTGAAGCTTCTGGTCAACAGCGGGCGTTCACCACACATGGCGTTATTGTTAGCCAGGGCCGGGCAGGGTGATAATTAGAAATACGGGAGGAGATGCTCCTGTCAATATTTTGAAATAAGTAGTATACCAGACCCAAGACACACGCCTTAAACACCATTCGCTATGGCTCTACTTGCCACTCCAACCCTTAAACCAAAACCATTTGCTGAAGCTCCCGCTGCTGTGGGAAAGCCTACGGCTGCACGGGCGTTGGGCATAGATGCGCTGCGGGGTTTGGCTATTATTGGCATGGTGTTCTCCGGGGTGTTTCCGCATGAGGCGCCGTGGCCAGGCTGGATGTTCCATGCGCAGGTGGGTCCGCCCAATTTTACTTATACCCCAGAGGTGCCCGGTATTACGTGGGTAGACCTGGTGTTTCCGTTTTTCCTGTTTTCCATGGGGGCGGCGTTCCCGCTGGCCATGGGCAAGAAACTGGAGCAGGGGCAATGGGCTGAGGTGCTCTTGAACGTGTTCAAGCGCGGGGCGCTGCTGCTGTTCTTTGCGGTGGTGATCCGGCATTTGAGCTGGTTCGGGCTACAAGGGCCGGGCTGGGTGAACCAACTGACCTCGCTGCTCACCTTCGGGTGTTTTTTCCTGGTGTTCATGCGGTTCCCGAAGGTAAGCAACGGTCAGGCTACTGGTTTGAAAGTAGCGGGCTTTGCCTTAATTGCGGCACTGCTGGGCGCGCACCTAATGTTCACTGACTTTACCTTTGACAAAAGCCGCAACGACATCATTATTGTGGTGCTGGCCAACATGGCGGTGTTCGGGTCCATCATCTGGATTCTCACCCGCCACAACCTGCTGCTGCGCATGGGGGCGCTGGCATTTTTTGCCGCTATCAGGCTCACGCATGACTTGGAAGGCAGTTGGACTAGCGTGATCTGGGACTTTCACCCTTCTGTGAAGTGGATGTACCAGTTCATGTTCCTGAAATACCTCTGCATTGTGCTGCCCGGCTCGGTGCTGGGTGATCTGCTGGTGAAATACCGTAGCACTGATGCATCTGCCGGAGCGGGTGTTTCCAGAGGTTGGCTGGGGTTGGTTTGCTTCGCGTTGCTGGTAACTAACCTGTACGGCCTGTACACCCGGCAGATGGGCCTCACGCTGGCGCTGGATGCCGCGTTGTGCGCGGCGGGGCTGTGGCTCCTGCGCAAACCACTTACAGTGCAGGAGCAGCTGTTCCAGAAACTCTTTGGCTGGGGCGTATTCTTCCTATTCCTGGGCCTCGCGTTTGAACCCTATGAGGGCGGCATCAAGAAAGACCCGTCTTCTTACAGCTTCTGGTTTCTGACCAGCGGCCTGGGTTTTTCAGCTTACATTCTCTGCGAGGTGCTTTCGCAGAAACTCTCCCGGAACCTGCTCTGGGAATCCATTATCCAGTCGGGGCAGAACCCCATGGTGGCGTACGTGGCCGCGGGTTTCCTGGTGTCTCCGCTGCTGGCGCTCACGCACCTCTCTGTCGGGCTGGAGGCCCTGCGCGAAACCAATGTGTACCTGGGCGTGGTGAAAACTTTTGTGATTACCGGCGCCGTGGTGGCCGTCACAGCTTTTACCACCCGCAAAGGCTGGTTCTGGCGCACCTAATTATCCTTGAGAACTGACAAACGAAACTAACAAACTGCCCAATAATTAAATTAGAATGAATTTAAGTGTACTAGATATTGCCATCATCTTTGCCTACATCGTGGGCATCTTGGGCATTGGGTTCTACATCTCCAAAAGGGCTTCTAAAGATATGCAGAGCTACTTTTTGGGGGGCAATACTATGAAATGGTACTACCTGGGGCTGAGCAATGCCTCGGGTATGTTTGATGTGTCCGGCACTATGTGGACGGTGATGATTCTGTTTGTCTACGGCCTCAAAAGCGCCTGGATTCCGTGGCTCTGGCCGGTCTGGAACCAGGTGTTCGTGTTTGTGTTCCTGGCCATCTGGATGCGCCGCTCCAAAGTAATGACCGGCGCGCAGTGGATAACCTTCCGTTTTGGTGACGGCAAAGGAGCCAAGCTTTCACACATCATCATTGTGGCCTTTGCCGTGATTAGCGTACTTGGGTTTATCGCCTACTTTTTTGAAGGGATAGGCAAACTGTGCACCACCATTTTGCCCTGGGACATGAGCTTCTACCTGGGTGACTGGTTTGTTTCTTCGGAGCGTTCGTATGCCTTGATCATCTGCGCTATTACCACCCTCTACACCGTGAAAGGCGGCATGTACAGCGTGGTGGCCACTGAGATTCTGCAGTTCATCATCATGACCATCTCGTGCTTTGTGATTGGGTACGTGGCCTATACCTCGGTAAGCGCCGAGCAAATCAACGCGGCCATCCCGGCGGGCTGGAAAGACCTGACCTTTGGCTGGAACCTGAACCTGGATTGGAGCAATACACCGTTCCCGGCGGTGAACCAAAAGCTGGAAACCGATGGCTTTGACCTCTTCGGGCTGCTGTTCATGATGATGCTGTTCAAGGGAATCTTCGCGTCTATTGCCGGTCCGGTGCCGTCTTATGACATGCAGCGCGTGCTTTCGGCGCGCACGCCGTCTGAGGCCGCCAAGATGAGCTTCACCACCATTTGGGTGATGTACATTCCGCGGTACCTCATGATTGCCGGGTTTGCAGTGCTGGCGCTGGTGTACCTGGTGCCTGAACTCAACGGCATGGGCGCGAACATGGACTTTGAGAAAATCCTGCCGTTCGCTATCAACAAGTTTGTGCCAGACGGGTTCAGAGGCTTGCTTTTGGCTGGTCTGCTGGCGGCGTTCATGGGCACGTTCTCGGCCTTCGTAAACTCAGCCCCGGCCTACATTGTGAACGACATCTACCGCAAATACATCAATGACAAAGCCTCAGATAAGAAGTACGTGCGCCTGAGCATCATCTCGTCTATTGTGCTGGTGATGGTGGGCATTGTGTTCGGGTTCAATGCGGGCTCTTTGAATAAACTCACGCTTTGGATTACCTCGGCCCTGTACGGCGGCTACGTGGCGGCTAACCTGCTCAAGTGGGTGTGGTGGCGCTTCACCGGCTACGGCTATTTCTATGGCATGCTGTTCGGGCTCATTGCTTCAACCATCAAGCTGTTCGTGTTCCCTGAGATTGTAGACATCTATGTGTTCCCCATCATTCTGCTGTTCTCTCTGATTGGCTGTTTGCTGGGTACGTACCTGGCGCCGCTGCCTAACCGCGAGGCTGTGAAAAACTACTACCGCGAGACCCGCCCGTGGGGCTTCTGGGGACCTATCAAGCGCGAAGTCATGGCCGAGGACCCCACGTTTGTGCCTAACAAAGACGGCGGCCGTGATGCCCTCAACATAGTGGTGGGCATTGTGTGGCAGATGTCACAGGTATTGATTCCTATCTACTTCATGATTAGGGAGAATTACTATGCCGCCGCCTGGACCGTGGTGCTGGTGATTACCAGTGTAATTCTGAAGAAGAACTGGTGGGACAAGCTCAAAGATGCCGATGAAGTACCGGCGGCACCTCAGCCTGTGAAAGAAAAGCTGGTAAAAATAGGGTAACGACATGGCTAGAAAGGTATTCTATCTTCTTATGCTGCTGGGGGTGCTCTTTGCTGTGGAGGCGTTTGCCCAGGCACCTGCCAAAATTGACAGCAGCTACGCCAACAGCCATTACCGCATGCGCCTGGATTTCTTTCGGCAAATGCCGAACCATAAGAAGGAGATTGTCTTTCTGGGCAACTCCATCACCGAGGCGGGGGAGTGGCAGGAGCTGGTGCCGTGCAAACCGGTGGTGAACCGGGGCATCAGCGGGGACGTGACCTGGGGCGTGCTGGCCCGGCTAGACGAGGTGCTGGCCTCCAAACCCGCCAAGGTGTTCCTGCTCATTGGCGTGAATGACCTCAAACGTGGCATAGACCCAGCCATGATTGCGCAAAACCACCGCCGCATTTTGCAGCGCATCAAAGCAGAATCGCCTAAAACCAGGGTGTACCTGCAAAGCGTGCTGCCGGTGAATGAAAGCCTGTTGAGCACCGCCTACCAGCATGTGACGCTGGCGCGCATCTCGGCCTTAAATCAAGAGCTGAAGAGGCTGGCCGAGCAGCTGCAGGTTCCGTTCCTGGACCTGCACCCGGCCCTGACCGATGCACAGGGGCAACTGGACAAGGAGTTGACCACAGACGGCATTCACCTCAAGCTGGTGGCCTACATCAAGTGGGTGAACCAGCTGAAACTGGCGAAAGCCCTGTAATTCCGTTTTCGGGCTGTTTTTCATAAAACAGCCCGAAAACGGAATTTGGCACTTCCTCCCGGTTATGCCGCGAAGCCCGAGTGAAAGAAAAAGATGGACTGCGTTTTTGACCTGTTTTTCAGAAAACAGGCCAAAAACAGAAACAGAGAAAAATGAGACAACCAATGGTTCGGTTCAAACAAATACTTAAAGCCGGGTTAGGTGCCCTTTGCTGCTCGCTTGCCCTGAACGGTTTTGCCCAAACCACCCGGATTGACAGCAATTACGTAAACCCGCACTATGAGCTGCGCATGAAAGAATTCAGTGCGCAGCCCATTCCCAAGAACGCAGTGGTGTTTCTGGGCAACAGCATCACGGCGCGGGGCAAGTGGGCGGAGCTGCTGCCGGGCGTGCCGGTGGCCAACCGCGGCATTGGCGGCGACATCACGCACGGTGTTCTGGCAAGGCTGGATGACATTTTAGCGACCAAACCCAGGAAGATTTTCCTGCTCATCGGCATCAATGATTTGTCGCGCCGTATTCCGGAGGCCATCATTTTGCAGAACTATGAGCGGCTGGTGCGGCGCGTGAAACAACAGTCGCCTAAGACCAAACTGTACGTGCAGAGCGTGCTGCCGCTGCTGGATGACATGCTAAAGCCCGATTACCTCAAGAACCTGAATCCAGCGGTGACCAGCCTGAACACGCAGCTCCAGGCCTTCGCTAAAAAGCACAAACTCACTTACATTAACCTGCACCCAATCTTCGCAGATGCCAGCGGCCAGCTCAAGAAAGAGTACTCGCTGGATGGCATCCACGTCACAGACGCGGCCTACCCGGTGTGGGTGCAATACCTGAAAGAGAAGAAATACCTGTAACCATACCCCTGAAAACAAGGAAAGCTGCGCCTGGCAGTTACCCCACTTTGAATAAACACGCATGAAGATTACCGGAACCTTTATAGACGAAATCTCCCATGACATTCCGCACCAGAACTGGGGCCGCGAAGAGTGGGACCGCGATTTCGGGTACATGAAAGCCGTGGGCATTGACACGGTCATCATGATCAGGAGCGGCTACCGCCGATTTATAACTTATCCGTCTGCCTATCTGCAGCAGAACTTCGGGTGCTATGAGCCGCCGGTAGACCTGGTGCAGATGTACCTGGAACTGGCCGAGAAACACGGCTTGAAATTCTACTTCGGGTTGTATGACAGCGGCCATTACTGGGATACCGGTAACCTGCAGTCTGAGATTGACGCCAACCGCTACGTCATTGACGAAGTCTGGAAACAGTATGGCCATTTCAAGAGCTTCGGGGGCTGGTACCTGAGCATGGAAATCAGCCGCAAGACCAAAGGCGCCACGGAGGCTTTCAGAACACTGGGCCAACAGTGCAAAGACGTGAGCGGCGGGCTGCCCACGTTCATCTCGCCCTGGATAGACGGCAAAAAAGCCGTGATGGCGGCTACCTCGCAACTCTCCAAAGAAGACGCGGTCTCACTGCGCCAGCACGAGGAGGAGTGGAGCGAGATCTTCTCGGGCCTGCACGGCAGCGTAGACGCGGTGGCCTTCCAGGACGGGCACATTGACTACCATGAGTTGGAAGATTTCTTCGCCGTGAACAAGAAAATGGCCGACCAGTTTGGCCTGCAGTGCTGGACCAACGCTGAGAGCTTTGACCGTGACATGCCCATCAAGTTCCTGCCCATCAAGTTTGAGAAGCTGCGCCTGAAGTTGGAGGCCGCCCGCAAAGCCGGGTATGACAAGGCCATCACGTTTGAGTTTTCACATTTCATGAGTCCGCAGAGCGCGTATTTGCAGGCGGGCCACCTTTACAACAGATACAAAGAGTACTTACAGAGCTTACGCTAATTATAGATTTTATGAATCACTATTCTACGCTGTACAAGCAGGAGTTATTGGAGAATGTCATCCCCTTCTGGATGAAGCATTCTAAGGATGAGCAACACGGCGGATTTTTCACCTGCTTAGACCAATTCGGGAACGTATTTGATACAGATAAATTCATCTGGCTACAGGGCCGCGAAACCTGGATGTTCTCCATGCTCTATGACAAGGTGGAGCAGCGCCCCGAGTGGCTGGACATGGCCGTACACGGCGCCGAATTCCTCAAGAAACACGGCCGTGACGCCGAAGGCAATTTCTATTTCTCCCTGAACCAGCAGGGCCAGCCGCTGGTGCAGCCGTACAACATCTTCTCAGACTGTTTTGCCGCCATGGGCTTTGGGGCGCTCTACAAAATCAAGCCCGAAGACGAGTACGCTGACATTGCGAAGAAAACCTTCCAGAACATTCTGGACCGCCGCCAGAACCCCAAAGGCAAATACAGCAAAGCGTACCCCGGCACCCGCGACCTGCGCAACTTCTCGCTGCCCATGATTCTGAGCAACTTGTCTTTGGAGATGGAGCACCTGCTGGACAAGAGCCTCATTGAGACACTTAGCCAGGAGATCATCCATGAGGTGATGAACGTGTTCTACCATGAAGAAAGCGGCCTTATTCTGGAGAACGTGTCGCCAGACGGTTCGTTTGCCGACTGTTTTGAGGGCCGTGTCATCAACCCTGGCCACATCATTGAGGCCATGTGGTTCATCATGGACCTGGCGGTGCGCCAGGGAGACAAAGCCCTGGTGAACCGCACCGTGGAGATTGCCCTCAACGCCCTGGACTACGGCTGGGACAACGAGTTTGGCGGTCTGCTGTACTTCAAAGACATCAAAGGGTATCCGCCGCAGCAGCTGGAGTGGGACCAGAAACTCTGGTGGCCGCACGTAGAGGCGCTGGTGTGCATGGCCAAAGCCTACGCCGTGACCGGCGATGAGCGTTGCCAGAAATGGTTTGACAAACTGCATGACTACACCTGGAGCAACTTCAGAGATGAGCAGTACGGCGAGTGGTTCGGCTACCTGAACCGCCGCAATGAGGTATTGCTGCCGCTCAAAGGCGGCAAGTGGAAAGGCTGTTTCCATATTCCGCGCGGCCTGTACCAGGTGTACAAGACGCTGGAGAATGTGCCTGCGCAGCCAGAGATTGTATTAGCCCGTTAACACTCTTTTGCCTTCGCCTGCTTGGGTAACCGGGCAGGCGATGCTATTCTTACTTTCTGTTTTCGGCCTGTTTTTCCAAAAACAGGCCGAAAACAGCCCTCATGCTTCGCCCACGCTAAACAAACAAAGCCAATGATCTCATTTTTTGTTGTCGTGGTGGTTCTGGTAGTAGGCTATCTGGTGTACTCTAAAGTAGTGGAGCGCATCTTTGTGATAGACCCTAACCGGCCTACCCCTGCTATTTCTATGCAAGACGGGGTAGACTATGTACCCATGCCGCGCTGGAAAATCTTCCTCATTCAGTTCCTGAACATAGCCGGGTTAGGGCCTATCTTCGGGGCGGTGGCCGGGGCCATGTGGGGGCCGTCTGCTTTCCTCTGGATTGTGCTGGGCTCCATCTTCGCCGGAGGCGTGCATGATTATTTCTCCGGAATGCTGTCTCTGCGGCACGGCGGGGAGAGCATCACGGAGACCACCGGCCGGTACCTGGGCAACGGCATGAAACAGTTCATGCGCGTGTTCACCATTATTCTCATGATCATGCTGGGCGCTGTGTTCATCATGGGGCCCGCCAAGATCCTGAACGACATCTCCGGCAACGCCGGCGGCGGCGTGACCATGTGGGTCTGGATTATTTTTGGGTATTATTTCCTGTCTACCATTTTGCCCATTGACAAACTCATTGGCAAGCTGTACCCGCTGTTTGGGGTGGCCATGCTGTTTATGGCGGTGGGCATCTCCCTGGTCATGTTCAAAGACGGCCTGCACGTGCCCGAGGTCACCTGGGATAGTCTGTACAACCAACACACCAGCCCCGACAAGTTTCCGCTGTTCCCCATGCTGTTTGTGACGGTGGCCTGCGGAGCTATCTCGGGGTTCCATGCGTCACAATCACCCATGATGGCGCGGTGCATGACCAATGAGAAACAGGGTCGCAGTATTTTCTACGGGGCCATGATCACTGAGGGCGTGGTAGCCTTGATCTGGGGGGCCATCAGTATGAGTTTCTTTGGCGGCGTACGTGAATTGAACGAGGTCATGACCCAGCAGAACGGAAACGCGGCCTGGGTAGTAAGCCAAATCTCCAACTCACTGTTGGGCAAAGTGGGCGGTATTCTGGCCTTATTAGGGGTGGTGGCTGCGCCGATAACCTCCGGCGACACCGCCTTTAGAAGTGCCCGCCTCATTGTGGCAGATTTCCTGAAGTCTGACCAGGGGCCTTTCAAAAACCGAATCTTCATCAGCTTACCCCTTTTTGCCGCCGGCTACGCGCTTACCCTCATTGATTTTGGCATTGTGTGGCGCTACTTCGCCTGGACAAACCAGTCTCTGGCCACGGTGGTGCTGTGGGTGGTGACGGCGTACCTCATCAGGGAGAAGAAACAGTACTGGATTTCACTGGTGCCGGCGGTGTTCATGACGGCGGTGGCTACGTCCTATATTTTGGTGGCCCCCGAAGGATTCCAGCTGCCAGTGGAGATTTCTTATGCGGTGGGAATTGGTGCGGCGGTGGTGCTACTAGGGTTCACTTTGCTGCACGTGTCCCGCGTGAAGAACAGTCCAACCACCGTGGAACTGGTGAAATAGTCCCAGTATGACAGGGAGGTCAATGTCTGTTTAGCGGCTCTTTTTAGAAAAACGGCCCCTAAACACACAATTCCTCTCGGCTGAATCTGCCATGGAGTGGCTTGCCGTTTAGCGGCTCCTTTTCTGAAAACAGGCTCAAAACGCATTTTCTATATCTCTGGAGGAAGGAGTTTGCTTCTTCCCAGCTATCTCTTTGCCCAATGATATCCTTTTGCCGCATGTCTAGAATTGGCTTTCTGCTTCTGTTGGTACTGGTCAGCTCCTCTGTTTTCGCCCAAAAAGCCAAGCCCGCCCCCGCCTTGGACCTTATTCCCGAGCCGGTGCAGGTAGCGCAGACCAACGGCACGTTTGAACTCACCGCCAAAACCGTTATTGTACTGCCGAAGGGGCACGAGGCCCATCTTGGGGTGGCGCAGCTCCTGTCACAGCGTTTGCAGGTGCCCACCGGCTATGCGCTGCCCGTAAAAGTGGGAAACCAAAAGAAGAACAGCATTCAGCTGGAGCTGCTCCCGCAGCCAGACCCGGAGCTGGGGCAGGAGGGCTATACGCTGCAAGTAACGCCGCAGGCTATCCTGCTTCAGGCCAACGCCCCGGCCGGGTGGTTCTACGGTATTCAGACACTGCTGCAACTGTTGCCGCCCGCGGTAGAAAGCAAGCAGACGGTGGCTGGCGTGCGCTGGGAGATTGCCGGGGTGAAGATCAAAGATTACCCCCGGTTGGCCTGGCGCGGGCTCATGGTAGACGTGAGCCGCCATTTCTTTCCCAAGGAAGTGATCATGGCCTACATAGACCAGATGGCCAAATACAAGCTCAACACGTTCCACTGGCACTTAACCGACAACCAGGGCTGGCGCGTGGAAATCAAAAGCCTGCCCAAACTGACCCAGGTAGGTGCCTGGCGCGTGCCCCGCACCGGCTACTGGAAAGGTTTTCAGGCGCCGCAACCCGGTGAGGCGGCCACCGAGGGCGGCTTTTACTCCCAGGAAGACATCAAAGAGATTATCCGCTATGCGGAAGAACGTTTTGTGACCATTGTGCCTGAGGTAGACGTGCCAGGGCACAGCCTCGCCTTGATCGCGTCTTATCCCAACCTGTCCTGCACCCAGACGCCGCAGCAGGTATTGGCCGGTGATCCCTGGAACCCCCAGCGTACCAACGTGCTGTGCGTAGGCAATGATTCTACCTTTACGGAGCTGGAGAAAGTCTTCTCTGAGCTGGCCCAGCTGTTCCCCGGCGAGTACCTGCACATGGGCGGCGATGAGGTGACCCGTTCTTACTGGGACAAATGCGCCAAATGCCAGCAACGCATCAAAACCGAAGGCCTCAAAAACTCTGAGGAGCTGCAGACTTATTTCCTGAAACGGCTGGCCCGCATTATTGAAAGCAAAGGCAAGAAACCCATGGGCTGGTACGAGAAACTGGAGGGCGGTTTGGCCCCCAACATGGCGGTCATGAGCTGGAAAGACATGAAAGGCGGCATTGTCGCCTCGCAACAGGGGCATAAAGTAGTCATGACGCCTGCCTTCAACACCTATCTGGATTTTTACCAGGGAGACCCTTATCTGGAGAACGGCCCCTTCACCGTGACCCGCCTCAATGCCACCTACAACTGGAACCCTGTTCCCCTGGAAGCCAATGCCGCCAATATTCTGGGCGGGCAGGGGAGTCTCTGGACCGAACAAGTAGCCCACGAGCGGAAGCTGCAATCTATGACCTGGCCCCGCGCCCTTTCCCTAGCCGAAGTCTTCTGGACGCCTCAACCCAAACGCCAGTGGGAGAACTTCATTCCGCGCCTGGAGGCCCATTTGCCGCGGCTGGACTCGGCGCAGGTGAACTACGCCACCCATTTCTATGAGCCCATTGTCTGGGGGGTGAAAGACAGTGCAGGAGCCCTAAAAGTGGTGCTTTCCTCAGAGATCAAAGACATTGAAATGTACTACACCTTTGATGATTCCAACCCAGACAAGTTCTACCCCAAATACCAGGGTCAACCGCTGGACATCCCCAAGGGGGCGCACCACATCAGGGTGGTGAGTTACCGCCACGGCAAACGGGTGGGCCGCGAGATTAACTTGCCGCTGTCTGAGGTGGAGAAACGGGTAAGGAAGTAACTATTATGTTTCCTGTTTTGGGCCTGTTTTCAGAAAAACAGGTCAGAAACGGAAAGGGATTTCTGCCCATCAATCATCAGCATCAAACTAATTATATAATCCTTTTACATCCTCAAACTTACCATGCGTATGCGTATTCAACCGCTGAAGAAAGTGGCCCTTGGCCTCCTCTTCGTCTCTGTGCTGGGCTGCAAAAGCACTTCGTCTTCCTCTACGTCTAATGGCGGCGCTCAAGACCAGAAAATTGCCGGCGAAATTCCTCCGGAAGCCTCCATTCCCTGTTTCCCCGGGGCCTATTACCGCAAGGTGGTGAGCAGTTATGACACCTGGACGGGCATTACGGGCGTAGTGGTCCTGGGGCACCCCTCCACCGACCCCAATCGCCTAGACAGCCAGCGCAACAACCTGCCGCTAGATAATTTCTCTATTTACATGGGCGGCAACGCCGGCGGGCATTATGAGGTAGACGCGGGCATGACCTGGACGTTCTCCATAGACAAAGCCACCGGCAAAACCAGCGCCCAACGCATTGCCTGGCGGCCGTTCTGGCGCACGAAGGTTTGGAACAACCCGCCCAACGTGGAGCATTACACCTGGCACCCGGGAGACACCATACAAATGTCGGTGGTGATGGTGGCGCCCCAGAAACTGCGCATGGTCATTGCCGATGCCGGGAAACACCCCAAGAAGCGCTTCGAGGTGGACTTTGACGCCGAAGGCTTCACCCCAGACGCCAAGCGCCAGTTCAAACGCGTGAACGCCATTGACCAGGTGCGCAACGAAGGCAAACCCGCCCAGGCCACCACGGCCAAGGTCACAGGTTCTGAATGGCTCTACACCACCCTGCACCACGGTGATCTGCAAGTGCCCATGCCCCCCGCCCGCCTCACCGACATGCGCTGCCCAGATGCCCAATACATTGTGGTCACGCCCACCGCCAATATTCAGCAAGGCGGCGAGAGAATTGATATTGTAGGGAAGCAATAGACTTGGTAGAGCATGCTTGGTTCCCTTTGGCACTTCAAAGAGTGCTGGCGCAGCTGTACACCTGGCCAGTACCCTGTTTTAAGCTGATTTTGGAAAAGTAGCCTTAAAACAGAAGAACAAGCAGACGGCTGCTACAGCAGGGAAAAATCTTTCCTGCCGCCACCGGAATTCGCGCGGACTTTTGGGTTTTGTCTAGCGCTAAACTAAGTTTAAACCTATTCTTAGGCAGACAGCCCAGCTGGGGCAGAGAATCTTTCTCTACCCCAGCTGGGCTGCTTCTTTTAGAGGACAGACACCTCTTGGTAGAGCTGTTTTAGCCTTGTTTTGAGAAAAATAGCCTAAAAACGCTAGAAAAAGTGAGAGGTTGTCTGTTCTGATACAAGAGGAGAGGGCGTAAATATGCCGGTAAAGGAAGAGGGCCGCCTGTCAAGACTTTGTCTAGCAGGCGGCCCTCTTTTGTTGACCTTGTAGGGGTGGGGTGGCGGTTACGGCAATATTGTAATCTCCAGTTCTTTCACCATAGATTTCTGGCCGTCTATAGTGCCGTTGGTGGCCACAAAAGTGACTTTATAGGTGCCCGGTTTGCTGTATAAATAAGCATGCGAGGTCTTCCGTCTGGAGAACTCCTTGATGGCGACTCCACGGTCTGGCGTGACTTTGTTGGGGTTGAACGGTTTAGAGATGGCCCAGTCTTCAGTAGCCAGAGGATTAGTGGCAATATGGTTAGGCGCTAGCTGTAGGTAGCTATTGGCGTAAATCCATTTGTTGTTCGGGTTTTTGAAGTCTACGTTTACCCAGGCGGCATTGGCCAGGTTAGATACCGTGGCCACGGTGCCGTCTGGGAACACATTGGTCATGGAGAGGCTGAAGATACGCCAGGTGCGTTGGGTGGCCACGCTGGTAGGTGGTTTGGCCGCTTTGTACTGGTACGCCAGGTACAGCGGTTTACCGCTTACCAGCAAATCTGAAATGTTCGCCTTGCCTGATTCCTGGTTCGCGCCTACTCCGCCGGGTACCGGAGTGGCCCAGGTAAAGCGGTTGGAGATGTCTGTCCAGGTGGCATTTTTGACGCTAGTGGTGTCATAGCTGCCATTGAAGTTGGTGGAGACCAGTAGTTTGATGTCTCCCTCAGAGGCGTACAACGCCCGGCTCACAAATTCCAGGAACAAAGTTCCGCCGGTTAGCTCCAGCCGGTCTTTGTACTGGTACTCACGGCCCTGCTCCCCTGAATAGAACGTAAGAAAGTCTGTATCACCGGTGAAGTTGAACCGAACGGAATCCCCTAGTTTGTACTGGAGGCTGGTAGGCTGTACGTCAAAAGAGGGAGACTCTACTTCAGTATCCTGGCAGGAGTAGAAGCTAAGTGAAAGCAGCAGGTAAAAGATATAGTTACGTTTCATGATATGGTTGTTTCTTGAATAGGAACGTCAGAAATCTTAAGATACTACCAGCCGCTGTTTTGTACAATGGCGCTGTTGAGGGTGGTCTCACCCGTTGGGATAGGCAACAGCAGGTGCTTCTCGGTCACGTTAGTAGCCGCTCTTCCCGCATAGCCATAACCAGAGGGCGCCGAAACGGCTATCTGGTTAGACAGGGCCCGCATCACCTCCAAGTATTCGCCCCACCGTATGAGGTCAAACTTGCGGAGGCCCTCTGAGAACAGCTCCCTTGCCCGTTCATCCTGGATAAAGGTAAGTAGTTGATCCTGGTCTAGATTTGCCGGTACGTCTGCAATAGTGCCGGCCGCCGGGTTGGTGGGGTCTGGGGCAACAGCGTACGCACGGCGCCTTACCTGATTTACGAGCTCTTTGGCCAGGGGAGTGGGCCCATTTACAGCGTTTTCGGCCTCGGCCAGCATCAGGAGCACATCTGCGTAGCGTAAGATGGGGAAGTTGGCCGGGGAACTATTGGTGTTCTTAGGCAATGCCGTCTGGTAAATGCGTCTCCATTTGCCGTTTTTACGGTTGTAGATCTGGTCTTTGCTGTAAGCAATGCTGTCTTTCCCAGAGTAGTAGAACGGAGCAATATTCCAGTCACGACGGGTATCACGGGAATCTTCTACCGTGATGGTGGCCGGTGTTACATTGGTTCTCACAAGCGTGCGGGTGCCACTGATAGGGTATAGGTCATAGTGGCTTTTCAAAATCTGGATGATACCGTAGCTGTAGCCAATTTCCGGGTCTCCGGTAGGAATCCCACCTGTTACCCCCAATGAACCTTCTTCATACGCAAGGCCGGGCCCGGCGCTGGCAAACTCGGCTTCCCACATAGACTCACGGTATTGTAGATCATAGCGGTCTTGCATGTGGTTAATGAAGATTTGTTTATAGCTGGGGTTGAGGCTATGGAGTCCAGACTCTTTCACTTTGGTGGCCCACTTGATCACTTCGCTGTAGCGGCTTCTGTCATTAAGGGGGGCACCCGCCATTTTAAGGTTTACCCGGGCCAGAATGCCTTGTACAATGGTGTTGGTTACCCGGCCAGCATGGTTGAACTTATAGATGACCGTGGTGCCGCCTGTGTTTTTGGTACCTGTTACCTCCACCATGGCTTCTGCTTCTTCCATTTCCCGCACAATAAAGTCATAGATGGTTCTGGACGGGGTTTTGGGTATGTTCACTTCTTTCACAGAGGCGGTCGCATTCAGGCGCAGCGGCACATCTCCCCAGTTGGTTACCAGCAGGAAGTAGTAGTACGCCCGCAGGAACTTCGCCTGCCCCAGCACCTTTGTCTTGGCATCCTGGGGCATGTCGGCTTTGTCCAGGTTCTCCAGGAGCATGTTGGCGCGGTTAATGCCCAGGTAGAGAGACTGCCATAAACCGGCCACCTTGGTGTCTGTGGCGTCATAGTTGTTTAAAGAAAAGTCTACAATAGCGTTGGAGCGGTTATCAAAGAACTGGTCAGCTACGTCCAGCTCCCACCACAGGGTGCGGCCGTACGTTTGGTTTCGGCCCAGAATGTCATACACCCCGGCCAGGGCGGCATTCACCTCTTCCTCGTTTCGGTAATAGTTGGCTGGTGTCACAAAATCATCTGGGGTGGTCTCCAAAAAGTCTTTGCAGGAGGAGAGACCCAGGGTTGCTAAAACGGTGACGGTATAGAAAAATCTTTTCATGACGGTTCTTAGAAATCAATTAGAAAGTAACATCTAGCCCAACAGTGGTAGTTCTGGCCCTTGGATAGGCAGAATAGTCAAAGCCCTCAGTCAAAGCCCCTGGTCTTACAGATACTTCAGGGTCATAGCCACTGTAGTTAGACCAGGTGTGCAGGTTCTGTGCGGCCACATACAGACGCAGGCTCTTTATTTTGGCACGGCTGAGCAAATGCTGTGGTACTCTGTAGCCCAACTGCACCGTTTTAAGTCTGATAAAGGAACCATCTTCCACAATGCGGGAGGAATAGGTGCTGTACAGCTGGCCTTTGGCGCGCGGAATATTAGAGGTAGGGTTCTCCTCAGACCAGCGGTCTGCAAACGTGGCGTACTGGTTTACGTTGTAGCGGTAACCAGATTCCAGAAAGATTCTGTTGGCGTTGATGACATCATTGCCATATGACCACTGAAAGAAAACGCTCAGGTCAAAGCCTTTGTAGGCGAAGTTGTTGGAGATCCCGCCAAAATGGATGGGGTTAGGATTGCCAATGATGGTTTTGTCATATTCATTGATTACGCCATCCTGGTTAATATCACGGTATTTGATATCGCCGGGGCGTATGCTGTTTCTGGGGGTGCCATTATCAGGTACCAGGTCTTTTAGGCTATACGCCCCGGAGGCAGACACATCAAAATCTTCATAGGTATAGACCCCGTCCCAGATGAGGCCATACATCTGTGCTATAGGCTTCCCTATTTTAGCAATGTACGCAGGAATAGCGGTCCAGCCGTAGTCCCAGCCAATGGCCGTGAGCAATGAGGTTTCGTTCTCAGCCAGAGACAATACTTTGTTCCGGTTGAAGGAGATGTTGATGTCTGTGGTCCAGGTGAATTCCTTTCCCTGGATGGGCGATAACCCCAAAGCCATTTCCAGGCCTTGGTTCTGCACTTTCCCTATGTTTTTGAAGCCTCTGCTGTACCCAGTAGAAAGGGGCAGGTTGGCGTTCAGGAGGAGGTCATCAGTTGTTTTGCGGTACACATCTGCGGTGAATGTAACCCGGTGGTTGAACAAGGCCAGGTCTATGCCCAGGTCTACCTGACGCGTACTTTCCCATTTCAGGTCAGAGTTACCCAGATCAGTGGGGTAAGAACCCTTGCTGGGTTGGTTCCCGAAGAAATAGCCGCCGTCTTGCGGTACGGTAATGCGTGGCATATAAGAGTAATCTCCTACGCGGTTATTGCCCGTAATTCCCCAGCTGGTTCTTACTTTGGCGCTATTGATGAAAGCAAGTTCTTTCATAAACTCCTCCTTGCCCAGCTGCCAGGCAAAAGATCCGGAAGGAAAGTAACTCCACTTGTTGCCCGTGGCAAACTTAGAGGAACCGTCTGCCCGTAAAGAAACCGTGAGCAGGTATTTAGACTTGTAGTTGTAGTTGACCCGGCTTAGGAACGAAAGCAGCGTCCAGTCTGAGGAAGCAGCGCTCACGGTACCAACGGTTCCCTCATCCAGGCCACTCAGGCCCAAGGTCTCGTTGGGTAGTAGCTTTGCGGTGGCGCCATAGGTAGAGCCCTCTGACCCCTCGGCACTGAACACCCCCACCACGTTCAGGTTATGATGGGAGGCAATCTTCTTGTCAAAGGTAAGCGTGTTGATGCTCTGCCAGCTGGTGGAGGCGATGTTGGTGAATCCGCCATTTACTTTATCGTTGGCTTGGGCACTTCTGGACTTGGAGCCGTTAAAGAACTCAAATTTTCTACTGGAGCGGGTAACGCCCCCGGCTACCCGCAGCTTCAGGTTTTTCAGGATGCTGTAGTCTGCAAAAGCGTTTCCAATAAGAGTCTCAAAGTTGTTGTCCCGTAACTCATTCTGCACGGTGAGAATAGGGTTGAACCGGAACTCATTGTTGGTCTCAATCTCAGGGTCATCTGTTAGTTCTATCAGGTTGATTCCCTCAGAAGACACCGGCCTGTACCCCCAAACGCTGTAAAGCAGGTTGTTCTGGCCAGAGCCCTGGCCGGCTGAAGGAGGCGTGCCATAGGATTTATATTGGGAGTAGGAGGCATTCACATTCACGCGCAGCTTTTCAGATACGTCCTGGGTAAGGGAGAATCTGGACTGGAAGCGGTCAAAGCCGGAGTTGATGATGACCCCTTCCTGGTCAAAATAGGAGGCAGACAAGGTATAGCGGGTTTTCTCACTGCCCCCAGAAAGGGAGACCTGGTGGCTCTGAATGGGAGCTGTCTGCATGATAGCGTCTTCCCAGTCATAGCCTTGCACGTTGCGGTAGTCTTCCAGGGTTTTCCCTTTCCCCGCCAGATAGAGCTCTGCGGTTTTGATGGGATCCAGCTCCTGCTGCAGTTTCACAAATTCATACGGGCTGAGTACTGGCATACGTTTGTTGCTTTCCTGAATACCGTAGTAGCCGCTGTAGGTGATAGAAGGAGTGCCAGCTTTCCCTTTTTTAGTGGTGATCAGGATGACCCCATTAGCCCCCCTTGCTCCGTAAATAGCCGTAGCCGAGGCGTCTTTGAGAATATCAATTGACTCAATCTCATTAGGGCTGAGGGCATTGATGCTAGGGTCTTCAATAGGGAACCCGTCAATGACGTAGAGGGGCGCGTTATTTTGGGTAATTGAGTTAGCCCCCCTGATCACGATGTTGATGGGCGAGCCGGGTTGTCCTTCTGAAGACGTTACCTGCACCCCCGCCACGCGACCGGCCAGCGCCTCATCAAACGATTTGACCGGGGCTTTGTACAGATCGGCCATGTTAACGGTACCAATGGAACCAGTCAAGTCTGCTCTGCGGGCCTCGCCGTAGCCAATATTCACCACCTCAATTTCTTGCAGGGCCTGGGCATCTTCTGACAGCTTTATATTATAGACCGTGGCATTGGTAACGGGAACCTCACGGGTGGTGTACCCAATATAAGTGAAGACTAAAGTGCCTGACGCCTCTGGGAGCCTCAGAGAGAAGATACCGTTCCCATTGGTTGAAGTGGCAAGGGTAGTTCCTTTTAATACCACCGTTACCCCAGCCAGGGCCTCCCCGCTGGCAGAGGTAACTTTCCCGGTAATTTCAGTGGGTACAGGAAGCCTTTCCCGCTTTTTCAGAGAGTGAGCTGGTGCCTCTGTCATAGGTTTGCCGGCACTGGCAGCCATGGCGCCCGTGTTTCCTACAGTACACTGTAGAGCTAAACCTAAAAGGACTAAGTTGAAAGGGTGTAAATTTTTTTTCATACAGGTACTAATCACGAACAGATTGGGCGTAGAAAAACTTTAGTAAAGACTGGTAAGGGAATACAGACATGGCCGGAGGGGGGAGTAGACATGCCAAATGTATTTCTTGGATAAATATATATGAACTTATTATTAAATAAAATTAAAATCTTAAATATCTTTTTAAAAAATTGACAAACACAAGATTCATTTAAACCAGAGGGATTAAAAAGAATGGGTTTGGATAAAATTTTATTTCTGGGTGGGGCAACTCCCTGGCCAGTACACGGCTCTCTGTGTATTTGAATTCATGGTGGCGCTGGCACACTCTAAGACCACTGGAGCATAACTATGCAGTGGTTCAATAGTTTTCGGTTCAGAAATGTAGCGATCCAAGTATTTTAAGAACATCTAGGCTGCTCCTGAAGCCAACAGGGTTTTACCCATCTGCTTGTATATGCGTATGTAAGAAAAACTTCTTTTAAGCCATGAATGCCCAAGACCCACGCACTCCTCTTGACGAACGCCTGAAGTGGGTAGAGTCTATCTCCCGTTTACTGGACAACCAGTGTAAAGTGCCCGGGACTAACTTCAGGTTTGGACTGGACCCTATCATGGGACTGGTTCCTATTGTGGGAGATCTGTCTTCCTTTGCCATGTCTGGGGTGCTGGTAATGACCATGGCCCGCCACGGCGCAAGCCGTTATCTGGTGATCAGGATGTTGTTTAACATTTTCCTGGATGCCGTGATCGGTAGTATTCCTATAGTAGGGTGGTTGTTTGACTTTGGCTATAAAGCCAACCAGCGCAATGTGGAAATGCTGCGCCGCCATTATCAGGAGGGGAAGTACCAGGGAAAGGGTACCGGATTCCTGATAGCAGTACTGCTTGCGTTTATTGTGCTGTTTGGCGTGCTGCTGTACGGCCTCTGGAAGTTAGCTGAATACCTGTGGCTCTGGGCTTCCTCGGTATGGTAGACCTGGCGGAGAAGGGGAAGCCAGCAACTACTCCTTATTATAATTTAGGTAATAGAGTAGCACCTGTTTCTATTTGCCCGTAGGGGCAGCCTTTGTTCCCCTTGGTGACGTTGGAGCACACAGGAAGTTTGAAGACTTCTTAGAGGGGCTATCTGTCAGAATATTACTAAAGGCAGAAGAAAGGCTGGTTAAGGTTCTGGAGAAGCGGTTTGAGAGCCTCGCTTCTGCTATTCCCCGCTGTTATTTCTGTGGCTTCTGCCTCTCTCGCTGTGTTTTGCGGTTTTCTGTTTTCGGCCTGTTTTCAGAAAAACAGGCCAAAAACGCCATTCCTTTCTCGCTTTGTTCAAATAACGTGCTCCTCCTCTTCTGCTAAGGTGCCAACAGCAGAGGGGCCAGCCTCAATCCTTTTGGGGGAGAACCCGCAGTGAAACTGGCTGGGCAGCAGTGCCAGGAAGTTCTGCCTGTGCATGCGCTTCACACCGTTTTTTACTACCTTCACTCCGTGGCAGCAGGGGCAAGTGGCGCACGTAGTTCTCCTGCCCTTTACTTCCTGCAGGCTATCTTGCTGCCGTTTTCCCCAGACACCATACAAACACAACTTAATTTTACAGCACACCCATTTGTTAAATGATATGACCACCAGAATCACTGCCTGTCTTTTAGGAGCCTCCGTCTTATTGTTGAGTAGTAATTGCTTTGCACAAAACCAACCTGCCCTCACCGTTGAGAAAATAATGCAGGATCCTGCCCAATGGATAGGCACCTCCCCCAGCAACATTTACTGGTCAGATGACAGCAGGCAGGTGTTCTTTCAGTGGAATCCGGAGAAGGCGAAGCGCGACTCTTTGTACTGGGTCTCTGCCAGGGGAGGGCAGGTGCAGAAGGTGCCTGCCGCCAAAAGAAAAAACAGTACTGCCCCCACCGGGATTTTTAATCTTCAAAAAACCCTGCGGGTGTATGAGCGTGGCGGTGATTTGTACTTGCTAAACGTGAAGAAGGGAGAGGTGAGGCAAATCACCAAAACGGTTGAACGGGAATATGCACCGGCCTTCACCTTTGATGAAAAAGACATCACCTTTCTGAGGGACGGGAATTTGTACACCTGGAACCTCACCAATGGGCAGGTAAGTCAGCTGACAGACTTCAGAAAGGGCCGTAAGCCCTCCAACCCTGATCTGATCAAGGACAAGCAGGAGCGTGCCCTGCGGGAGCAGCAGGTGGAGTTACTGCAGATCATACAGAAGCGGGAGGAAGAACGGGCCAACCTGCGCCGGCAGCAGGCCGAACTTTCAAAGAACAAGCCCAAAGAGATTTATACCGAAGACAAATCTGTGGACAACATTGTGCTGGCCCCTAATAGAAGGTACATCACGTACAGACTGGTAGGGCGGCCGGCCAACTCCAAGATTGCCCAGGTGCCTAATTATATCACCGCGTCTGGCTATACAGAAGACATTCCTACCAGAACCAAAGTTGGGGCGGGGCAGGCTACCTATGAACTTGCGCTGTATGATGTGCAGTTAGACACCACCTACGCCATTTCCTTTTCAGGTTTACCAGGCATTAAGGAGCAGCCGGCGTACCTGAAGCAAGAGCAGAAAACCTCAGCCGCAGAAAACAGGCAGCTGATGATGTTTGGTCCGTACTATTCTAAAGACGGTAAAAATGCCGTACTGGTGGCTAGGTCCCTGGACAACAAAGACCGCTGGATTATGGGCTTTGACCCGGCTACCAGAGCGGTAAAGGTGCTGGACCGGCTGCATGATGAGGCGTGGGTGAACGGCTATGGCCCCGGTGAAATAGGGTGGATGCCCAACCATCAGCAGGTGTGGTTCCTCTCTGAAGAAAGCGGCTATGCCCATCTTTACGTGCTAGATGCCACCACCGGGCAGAAGAAAGCATTGACCTCCGGAAACTTTGAAGTGCAGAATGTCAGGATCTCAGCCGATGAAAAATACTGGTATTTCACCTCCAATGAGGTGCACCCCGGGGAGCAGCATTTCTACAGAATGCCTCTGACCGGTGGCAAACGGGAGCAAATCACCAAAATGACAGGAGCCCATGAAGTAACCCTGTCGCCAGATGAGAAGACGTTGGCCATCAGGTATTCTTACACAAACAAGCCCTGGGAGCTGTACCTCATGCCCAACAAGCCGGGCGCAAAACCGGAGCAGATCACCCAATCTACCACCCAGGAGTTTAATGCGTACCCATGGCGGGAACCCGAGGTGATCTCTTACAAAGCGGCAGACGGGGCAGATGTCTACGCCCGTCTGTACAAACCTGCCAAATCTGCCGGTTCAGGCCCAGCCGTGATTTTTGTGCACGGGGCGGGGTATCTGCAAAACGCCCACAAGTGGTGGAGCAGTTACTTCAGGGAATATATGTTTCACAACCTGTTGGTTGACAAAGGCTATACCGTACTGGATATTGATTACCGGGGCAGCGCCGGCTACGGCCGTGATTGGCGTACCGGAATTTACCGCCACATGGGCGGAAAAGACCTGAGTGACCATGTAGACGGCGCCAAACTCTTAGTAGAAAAATATGGCGTGGACCCTAAACGGATTGGGATCTATGGCGGGTCCTATGGTGGATTTATCACCTTGATGGCCATGTTCACCCAGCCAGATGTTTTTGCCGCCGGCGCAGCCCTGCGGTCTGTAACTGACTGGGCCCATTATAACCACGGCTATACCTCCAACATTCTAAATGAGCCCCAGACAGACAGCCTCGCCTATACCAGAAGCTCACCCATTTATTTCGCAGAAGGCTTGAAGGGCGCACTGCTCATGTGTCATGGCATGGTAGACACCAATGTGCACTTTCAGGATATTGTACGGCTCTCCCAGCGCCTCATTGAGCTGGGCAAAGATAACTGGGAGCTGGCGGTCTATCCGGTAGAAGACCACGGGTTTGTGGAGCCTTCCAGCTGGACAGACGAGTACAAACGTATTCTAAAACTTTTCGAGACAAATCTCAACAAGTAAGCACTCTGCGGTTTCTGGCAAGGAAGCCTGTTCCTGTTTTGGGGCTGTTTTTCTAAAAACACCCCCAAAACAGGAAATTGAAAAACCTCTCTCAGGCTGTGGGCATTCCAGCTCAGGACAACAGATAGCCCTAATACAGAAACACCCGGTACAACAATGCCGGGTGTTTCTGTTTTTGACCTGTTTTTGGGAAAACAGGTCAAAAACGCTTGGTCAACGCAACCCCCTGTAAGTAGTCTCCCGCAGCTGCTTCTGATGAGGGCACCAGGCGCCAGCTGGTTTCATGGTTGTTCTTATGCAGCTCAGGCACTAGAATCCCAATGCTGGCTCCCACCGCGTACCCAATGAGGTTGTCGCTCAGGAAATGCTTTCCGGCCTTCAGCCGAAGATAGCCTACGGTGGCGGGTACAGCGGCAGCGGCCGTCCACACCACCGGCCGCCAGGGCGAATTGGGGTGGAGGTCATGGAACACCTTGGCCGTAAAAAAAGTGGCACTGGCGGTTGCGGCGGTATGGCCGGCAAAGAAGGAATTGGTGGCGTACTTGTGCAGCCGTTCTTCTACGGGGGCATGCGTGGCATAGACATTGGGCCGCTTCCGGTTGGTTAGGCCAGCCGTCAAGGCATACAGTCCTCCCGCCAGAGAAACGGTCTGGGCGTACAGAAAATAGATGTCTGGTGCGTGCGGCCGTGCATTCTGATCTGCCAGAAACAGCAGCGGTAAGGCAAAAGACGTGTAAAAGGGGATATCGCTCGCGTCTTGGGCCTTTTTACTGTAATTACCAGCCGCCCAACGGTCAAATTTATTCACCTGGTCTGGGTTGATAGAAGCCAAATCTGCCTCCGTCAATCGGTCTTTATTAGTAAGCAGCAAAGATCCGGTCACCGCCATGGTCACTCCGCCTGCGGTAATTAAACCATCGCGCAGCAAACTGGTGTGGTAGATCTTTTCTGGCGGTTGGGCATGTAGGGGCAACGGCAGGCTTAGCCACAGAGAAAAGACAAACAGGAACGGGAGCGCTGAAATCCTCATATTAGAACTTGTACTGCAGGGCCACGCCATCTACATACTTTCCGGGGACAGGGATCACACTTGGTGAAATAGAAATACCGCTGTTATTCCCTTTCTTGTGCAGCTGCGGTACCAGAATACCAATGGCGGCACCCACGCCATATCCTACAAGGTTGTCACTCAGGAAATGTTTTCCGGCTTCCAGCCGAAGATAACCCACCGCGGCAGGGACAATGGCCGCTCCGGCCCACACAAACGGGCGCGCCGGCGAATCTGGGTTATAGTCATGGAAAACCTTGGCGGTGAAAAAGGTCATGGTAGAGACAGCGGCAGTGTGCCCTGCAAAGAAAGAGTTTTGGGAATTGGCTCTGGTTTTCTCCCCAATTTCCACCTCAGGGCTATACGTGAGAGGCCGCGCCCTTGGGAAGGCCGCTGAGCTTAACGTGAAGACCGCACCCGTAATAGACATGGTTTCCAGGTAAAGCGCGAGCATTTGCCCGGTGTTGTCATTGATTTTGTCATTAAACAGCAGCAGGGCAGGGGCGGCAATAGAACTATAAAGCATGACGTCACTCACTTTCTTGGCGCTTTCACTATGATTACCGGCCGCAAAGCGGTCAAACCCGTTGACATCCTCCTTGTTCAGGTTCATTGCCTCTGTATTGGTAAACGGGTCCTTCTGCTGCATCAGGTACAGGCCCAGACCGCTTAAACCAGCCCCGGCCACCGTGATAGGGGCATCTACTTTGAAAGATGTTTTGTAGGGAGAGTTAGACTGCCCCATGGTTTGGGTCAGGGTAACTGCGGTCAAGAAGAGCGTATAGAAATATTTCTTCATCATCTGAAAAGAATATAAGTATGGGTAAATAGTAATTGAAAGATGGTTAGAAAACGCGATGCCCTCTAAAAGGTTTTTGTTTCTGTTTTAAGGCTGTTTTCCTGAAATCAGCCCGAAAACAGAAACAGGGGTAGATTCTTGAGGGAAGGCAATGTCCCATAAAGCCTCTGAATTCTTATTCATCTTTTTGCATATCCGGCAATTCGCGTAATTTTGTCTCTCATGGCTCTGCAGAGGGCCTGTTCTATCTTGTAAATAATCTTTTTATAGATGCCTTATCTTTTTACATCTGAGTCAGTTTCGGAAGGACATCCGGATAAAGTGGCTGACCAAATATCTGATGCGCTTTTAGATGAGTTCTTGAAGCAGGACCCCCAGTCAAAAGTTGCCTGTGAGACACTGGTAACCACAGGGCTGGTGGTGTTGAGTGGCGAAGTGAAGACAGATGCCTACGTAGATGTGCAGAAAGTGGCGCGTGACGTGATCAAGCGCATTGGCTACACCAAGTCTGAGTACAAGTTTGATGCTGAGGCCTGCGGCGTGATTTCTGCCATTCATGAGCAGTCTGGTGATATCAACCAGGGCGTGGAGCGCGAGAACCCGGAAGACCAGGGAGCCGGTGACCAGGGTATGATGTTCGGCTATGCCACCAATGAGACTGATAGCTATATGCCACTGGCTCTGGAGATCTCCCATTTGCTGCTCAAGGAGCTGTCTGCCATCAGAAAAGAGGGTAAGGAAATGACCTACCTGCGCCCAGACGCCAAGTCTCAGGTGACCATCAGGTACTCAGACAACCACGTGCCGGAGAAGATTGACACCATTGTCATCTCTACCCAGCATGATGAGTTTGAAGCTTCTGATGCCAATGACCGTGCCGCCTCTAAGGCCGCTGAGGAGAAAATGGTAGCCAAGATCAAAGAAGATGTGCTGAATATTCTGCTGCCGCGCGTGAAAAGCCGGTTGCCGCAGCGTACGGTAGATCTATTCTCCGGTGATATCACGTACCACATTAACCCCACCGGAAAATTTGTGATTGGTGGCCCGCACGGTGATACCGGTCTGACAGGCCGTAAAATTATTGTAGACACCTACGGTGGAAAAGGTGCGCACGGCGGAGGTGCTTTCTCTGGGAAAGACTCTTCTAAGGTAGACCGTTCTGCCGCGTACGCCGCCCGCCACATTGCCAAGAACTTGGTGGCTGCGGGAGTGGCTGATCAGGTGCTGGTGCAGGTGGCCTATGCCATTGGGGTAGCCGAACCGGTTGGTTTGTATGTGACCACCTACGGCACCACCAAAGTAAAAGGCACCAACGGCGAGACCATGACTGACGGCGAGATTGCCAATAAAGTGAATGAGCTGTTTGAGATGCGCCCGTATGATATTGTGACCCGTTTCGGGCTGCAGAACCCTATTTTCTCTGAGACTGCCGCCTACGGCCACATGGGCCGCCAGCCGGGCACCAAGAAAGTGCAGTACACGGTGAACGGAAAGTCTGAGGAGCGTGAGTTTGAAACCTTCACCTGGGAAAAACTGGATTACGTAGATAAAATCAAAACTGCCTTCAACCTGTAAGAAGTGCGTTTCTGACCTGTTTTAACGAAAAGAGCCCCAAAATGGGGCTCTTTTTATTTATGGTGTATTCAGTGCTTAGTGGGTGGCAATTTTCTCTTTGTACCTGATAAGCTGCTTCTTCATGTCATCTACCGCTTTGTCTGTGGCGGTTTCAAAAGTGTTGGCCTCCTCTTTGCAGAAGAGCGTGGCACCGGGAACAAACAGTTTGACCTCCACCAGTTTGTTATCTGTCGTTTCTGTGTTCTGTACGCGCAGTACTACTTCGCCGCTTACAATCCGGTCAAAGAACGTGTCAAGTTTGTCAAGCTTCTTTTGCAGAAAGTCTAGCAAGCTTTGGTCGGCAGTGAAGTGCACAGATCTGATTTGTAGTTTCATAGTTTACTTCTTTAGGGTGATACTAGTTAAGCCTTTGGGTGAGCCTTCTCAAAGACGGCTTTGAGTTGCTCAATAGAGTTATGGGTGTACACTTGGGTGGCCGCCAGGCTGGCGTGGCCAAGTAAATCTTTGATGGCCACCAAGTCGGCTCCCCGGTTAAGTAAGTGAGTGGCAAATGAGTGACGTAGCACGTGCGGGCTGTTTTTTGCAGCCGTAGACACCATGCCCATGTACTTTGTCACCACCCGGTATACATACTTTGGATAGAGCGGTTCCCCTTTATCCGTAACGAATAGGAATGAAGAATTGTTATCAGGAAAAGCAGTTTGACGCAGACTCAGGTAGTTCTCTATAACTGCCGTGAGTGAGGTGTTGAGGGGGAGAATTCGCTCTTTGTTGCCCTTGCCCAGTACTTTAAGGGTGCTGGCGGAAAGGGAAAGATCAGAAATCTTGAGGCCAAGTAATTCTGCCAGGCGCATGCCGGTCCCATACAGCAGCTCCAGAATGAGCCGCTCGCGCTGGCCTTTGAAGGTGTTGGGGAAGTCTCCCTGGTCCAATACCTGGGTAAAGGTGTCTTCAGGAATGAATGCCGGGAGTTTTTTGGCCAGTTTAGGAGCCTTGATCCGGAGGGTAGGGTTGTTTTGAGCCAGGCCCCTTTGCACCATAAAGCGGAAATAGGAGCGAAGGGAGGCAATCTTGCGGTGAATAGTACGGCTGTCCAGCTCCTTCTGCACCAGTGATACCACCCATGACCTGATAATGGCGTGGTTGGCCTCTTTGATGTCCTCCAAGTGGTAAGTCTCCTTTAGGTATTCTTGAAACTGCTGAAGGTCAACCTGGTAAGAGGTGATGGTGTGCGGGCTGAACCGCTTTTCGTACTGAAGGTATTTAAAAAATAATTCCATAAACCAGAGGTGCCTACTGGTGCAGGACTTCCCTCTAATTTATGGAATTACCACGTAAGTTCTAAGAATAACGACTAGTAGTTGTCGTTGGCGAACAGTTGTTGCTTATACACAGCTCTTTCTTTCTGCTTTCTCTTTGTTACAGAGGGCTTCTGGAAGAAAGTTCTGGCACGCAACTCTTTCAACACGCCGGTTCTCTCAAATTTCTTCTTAAATCTCTTTAAGGCTTTGTCTACAGACTCGTTATCCTTTACGTTGATGATGATCATATAAATTGATTGATTTTAAAGTCAATTGTTTTTAAGGAGTGCAAAGATATTGACAAATCTTCTGACAGTCAATAGCTAACTCCCAATTATTTTAATACGGCTCTGGAAATAACAAGTTTTTGGATTTCTGAGGTGCCTTCACCAATGGTGCAGAGTTTGGCATCACGGTAGTATTTCTCAGCCGGATAGTCTTTGGTGTACCCGTAGCCGCCAAAGATTTGCACGGCCTCATTGGCTGCCCGCACACTTACCTCAGAGGCATATAATTTAGCCATAGCTGATTCCTTGTTCACATTCTCCCCTCTGTCTTTCATGGCGGCGGCTCTGTAGGTGAGCAATGCCGCTGCTTCTATCTCAGTGGCCATGTCTGCTAATTTGAAGGCAATGCCCTGGAACTGTGAAATAGGCTTGTTGAATTGATGGCGCTCTTTTGAATATGCAAGAGCCGCTTCATAGGCACCTTGGGCAATTCCCAGACTCAGGGCGGCAATTGAGATTCTACCGCCATCCAGCACTTTCATAGATTGGATGAATCCTTCGCCTACTTCGCCCAATATGTTCTCATGCGGTACGCGGCAGTCTTCAAAGATCAACTCAGTTGTCTCTGAAGCACGCATGCCTAATTTGTCTTCTTTTCTTCCGGCACTGAAGCCTTCTGTAGGCTTCTCTATCACAAAGGCTGTCATGCCGTGTGAGTCGCCCACTTCTCCTGTGCGCGCAATCACTACGGCAATGTTGCTAGACTTGCCGTGGGTAATGAAGTTCTTGGCCCCGTTCAGGGTCCAGTGATCCCCGTCTCTTACCGCCACCGTACGCATGTTACCGGCATCTGAGCCGGTATTAGGCTCAGTTAAGCCCCAGGCGCCAATCCACTCAGCCGAAGCCAGCTTAGGGAGCCACTTCTTTTTCTGCTCTTCATTGCCAAACTGCAGAATATGGCCGGTACAGAGCGAATTGTGGGCTGCCATTGACAGGCCAATAGAGCCATCTATTTTAGACAACTCTGCAATAGCGGTTACGTATTCGAGGTAGCCAAACCCAGACCCGCCGTATTCTTGTGGTACTAGTACGCCCATCAATCCCAGATTGCCTAACTCCTTGAACACATGAATTGGAAACTCCTGTGACTCATCCCATTTCATCATGTCCGGTTTGATAGACTTTGCCCCGAAATCTCGGATCATATCAGCAATCATCTGCTGGTTTTCTGTAAGGGTAAGTTGCATGTTGGTAGGTGTTTTGTGGGGTTTAGAGTCTAAAGATACAAGGTTTATGGTTGCCAAGCTAACGTATGTTAGGTTAAATTGTTGCCAATTGGCAAGTAGCGGGCGGCAAAGGCGTTTTGAGGAGAAGCCGGTAAGGTTAAATCTTCCTGCTGGGGGAATTTTGGCGTACCCATTACTTTTAGCTTACTTTGTACTTGGCTTTGTCTGCTTTGGATAACTAGATACCGCATACTTTTACTAAAATATCTTTATAATGTCTCACTTCTCATTGCTAAGGCATTGCATACAATTACTCCTTGTTGCCATCATTGTTTCCCTTGGCTCCTGCAATGTGTACCGGCAGAATATAATGTTTAAAACTGACGGAGATGTAAATTCTGAACTTCTAAAAGCCTCTGTAACTGTGGCTACTCAGAATTATCAGATACAGCCCAATGACATTCTTGATATTAAAATTTATACGAACAAAGGAGAGATATTAGTTGATCCCAATAACTTCCTGCGCATTGAGCTAACCCAAGGGAGCAACGGTGGCTCTAGTAATCAAAATAGGAATCAACAAGTTGAGCAGCCTTCTTATGTGGTACAGCCAAACGGGGAGGTGAAGGTACCTATGATTGGGTATATAAAAGTTTCTGGTTTGACCGTTGCCCAAGCTGATAGCGTGTTCCAGAGCCAGTTTGAAACTTATTATAAGGGGACCTATGTTTATACACAAGTAGTCAGCAGAAGAATAGTAGTGTTAGGTGCTGCTGGGGGGAAGGTTGTGCCTCTTACGAACGAGCGGATGAATCTTGTAGAGGTAATAGCTTTGGCAGGAGGTGTTCCCGATAATGGGAAAGCCCATAACATAAGGCTGATCAGGGATATAACTTCTGATAAGCCTATTGTGCAGGTGATAGATCTTTCTACTATTGCAGGTGTTCAAAGAGCCAGTTTATATGTAAAGCCAAATGACGTGGTGTATATAGAACCGGTTAGGAGAGTCTTTAATGAGTCTCTTAGAGATGCATTAACAGTGTTAGGCGCAGTATCTAATATTCTCACCACTTATTTGGTGATTGAGAATTTAGTAAAATAAAATTTCAATAGAATTTCAATGAGTGTGAAAACAGCCAATGATCTAGATGAGTTAGATCAGCGCTTGGTGTCTGCTGATGCAGAAGTTGAGGAAGATAGTGGTGCAAGCATAGATTTTGTTACTCTTTGGCATGTCATCCGTAGGAGCATTCCCTGGGTCATTCTCTTGGTATTACTTGGATTAGCTGCATCATATATGTTCTTAAGATATACGAAGAATATATATGAGTCTTCGTCTGTTCTTAAGCTGGAAGAGCAGTCTGAAGCAACTGTTCTTGGCCTTGGCGCCACCAGTGCAGATGCTGAGATAGGTAAACTGCAAGGGGAAGTTGATTTAATCAAGTCTGATTTAGTCTATGAAAGATTAAAGCAGAGTATGCCCTTGCAAACCAGCTACTATGTAAAAGCCCGTGTACTTGATGCCGAGCTTTATAATGAAAGCCCTTTTCAGGTATCATACAATGGGGGCAGTTTCAGTCTGTTTGATAAAAAGATCTTTGTTGATTTTTTATCTAAAGCAAAGTTTACTGTTAAGGTGGGAGAGGATGGTAAGGCTTCCACATATCAGGTGGGCAGCCCTGTTTCTATTGATGGGAATAATTTTATATTAACTACCACCTCCTCTTTTGGCGCCAGTTCAATTGGTCAAACGTATTTTTTTATTGTACGAAGCAATAAAGCCTTGAAGAGTTATTTAGATAATAACTTATCAGTTGCTATCATTAATCCAGACGCTAAAACTCTGTCTATCTCTTTCAAAGATAACAATAGGTACAAAGCCAGGGATATTGTAAATAAACTGGACACTGTGTACCTCCAGCAAAAGCTTGCGAGAGGCAATCAAGCCAGCCAACAGACGGTTGATTTCCTAAATGAACAATTGCAAGAGACTCAGGATAATCTAAGGAAAGCCGAGTTTGACATGGAGTACTTTGTCAAGCAAAATAAGTCATATGACGTACGGGCTGGCTTAGAAGAGGCTATGGGCCAGATTCAGCAACTTGAACAGCAAAAGCTTGATCTGAGATTTAAAAGTTCATTGCTTCTAGATCTGCAGCAAAAGATTCAGAAGAACGAGGATCTGAGTCTGGTGATTTCTGGTATGCAATTGCAGCAGCAGCAAGACCCTCAGCTACTTGAGCAGGTAACTACTTTGAATGAGTTGCAAGCCCGTAGGAGAAAAGCCTTGACTACTACGCAAGGAACTACTGCTGCTGATAATCTCCTGGAGTCGCAGATCAGATTTGCCCAGAATAGAATAGCAACCTTGGTGCAGGAAGGTAAAAATTTTATTCAGACCCAAATCAACAACATAGACAAGCAGCAGTCTCTGTTAACGGGTAAGATTTTACAAATGCCTACCCAGGAAACGGAGAGAGCAAGGCTTACTCGTATTCTAGGTATTTATGAGAAGTTCTACCTGCTCTTAATGGATAAGAGAGTAGAATATGGCATTTCAATGGCAGGTACTACCCCAGATTTTCAGATCCTGTCTCCTGCCAGCCTGCCAAGCGAATCTGATCCTGTGTATCCAAATGCCTTTTTAATTTATGCAATTGGGTTAGCTGGCGGCCTTTTTTTAGGAGTGGGATTGATTGCAGCTCGTTATCTCATGCATAATACGGTGACCAATGTGCGTGAGCTGGAAAGAAACACCTCTGCGCCAGTGTTAGGGATTGTACCCTCTTATGACAAAGAGAAAATGCCGGTTTCCAAACTGGTAGTCAATCAGAATCCTAAATCGGCGTTGAGTGAGTCTATCAGGTCTATCCGGACAAACCTGGAGTTTTTGAGTTCAGGAAAGAAGAAGCGCATCATTTCTATCACCTCTACCATTAGTGGGGAAGGGAAGACGTTTGTTGCGTCCAACCTAGGTGGGATTATTGCTATGTCAGGTCAGAAAGTAATACTGCTTGACCTGGATATGCGTAAGCCAAAAGTACATATTGCTCTAGATGGTGATAACATCAAGGGAATGAGTACAATACTTATTGACAAGCACACTATTGCAGACTCAATTCAAAGAACCTCTATTGCGGGTTTAGACTTTATTTCTGCAGGCCCTACTCCTCCCAATCCCTCAGAACTGATCATGTCTCAACGGTTTGATGAGATGCTGCAGGAGTTGCATCAGGAGTATGATGTCATCATTGTAGATAGCCCGCCGGTGGGGCTGGTGACAGACGGGGTGCTGATTATGCGAAAAGCAGATATTCCATTATTCATTGTGCGGGCTAATTATTCTAAGAAGGCCTTCTTAAAGGGAATTGATAAGGTGATTCGTACCAATCAATTGCACAACATGGCAACTATCTTAAATGATACCCAAAGTGTAAACATGTATGGCTACTCGTATGGCTACGGCTACGGGTATGGCTACGGTTACGGGTATGGGTATTATGAAGAAGAGGCAAAACCTACTTTCTCCAGTAAAATAAAATCCTTGTTTAAATAGTCTTCATGTGGGAGGGTCTTAAGCGCTTGTTCGGGGGAACCCCTGAGGTGACATCATCTTATGCCGGGCTGGTTGCAGATATGCATTCGCATTTGTTGCCGGGGCTGGATGATGGTGCCGCCACGCTGGAAGACTCGCTTCAGTTGCTGGAGGTATTGCAGCGGTTGGGGTTCAAAAAACTTTGCATGACTCCCCACATTATGGGGGACTTCTACCGGAATACACCCAGTGGGGTTAGAGAAAAACTTAACCTTCTGAAAGAGGCCACTGCTGCAAGGGGGCTCCCGCTGGAATTAAGCTGCGCTGCGGAGTATTATTTAGATGAGTGGTTTCTGGAAAAGCTGGAAGGGCCTGAAGACCTGCTCTCATTTGGAGGTGACAGAAAATTCCTCCTGATAGAAACATCCTATATTAATGAACCAGCTCAGCTTAGGCAACATGTGTTTGCCATTCAGGCGGCAGGTTATACGCCTGTTTTGGCCCACCCTGAGCGGTACACCTACTTTTACGGGCGGCTTGATGAGTTGCTGTCGCTTCGGGATGTAGGGGTATTGTTTCAAATAAACACCAATTCTATTAGTGGATATTATTCAAAGGGAGCCAGAGAAGTGGCTAAACAGCTGATTCAGCGACAGGCAGTGGAGTTTTTGGGGACCGATACCCACTCTATGAGACATACCCGGGTTTTGGAGCGTACGTTAGCTGAGCCTCTGCTGGCACAAGCGCTTAAGCTTCCTCTTTTGAATTCTACCCTTTAATTCCTCCCTCTTTGAAAAAAGTTTTGCTTACCGGAGGCACAGGTCTGATAGGCCATTTCCTTTTAATGCGGTTACTGCAGGAGGGGCACACTGTGAAAGCGTTGGTCAGGAATACCGTAAGTGAGGTCAGGCACAGTAACCTGGAATGGCTGCAGGGAGACATATTGGACCCTTTGTTGATAAGAGATTTAGTAGCAGAGGTAGATGAGGTGTACCATTGTGCGGGGTTTGTGTCATACGCCCCGCAGGATGTGGGGCTTTTGCAGCAAATAAATGTGGCCGGAACTACAAATGTGGTAGATGCCTGTTTAGAAAACCCTTCTGTCCGGTTGTGTTATGTGAGCTCTATTGCGGCTATTAACAGAAGGAAAGGGGAGAAAGTGATTCAGGAGAAGGCACAGTGGGACCCAGCAGTTGAACGGTCTGCCTATGCCGTCTCTAAGCATTATGGGGAGATGGAGGTATGGCGCGGTGTCTCAGAGGGTTTGAAGGCTGTCATTGTGAACCCCTCTATTGTTTTAGGGCCCCGTGACTGGAGCCGTAGCAGCACGCAGCTTTTTAAATATGTGGCAGAGGAGCGGGCCTTCTACAGCCATGGCTATGGCAACTTTGTAGATGTACGGGATGTAGTAGAAGCAATGGTGCGGTTGATGAACGGGAAACAATGGGGCGAGCGGTTTATCTTGAACGGTCACCAGCTCTCCTATGTGGATTTCTTTCGGCAAGTGGCACAGACCATGAATAAAAAGGCACCTTACCTATTAGTGCCAAACTGGATCACCGAGTTGGTATGGCGGGTAGAAGCAGTGAGGGGGAAATTAACAGGAACTAGACCTCTAATTACAAAAGAAACAGCCCGTATAGCCAAAGAAGAACACTTCTATAGTAATGAAAAAGTAAAAGAAGCAACTGGAATGTCTTTTCGGCCGTTGCAGGAAACCCTGCTTTGGTGTAGTCGGCAGTTAGTTTCTAAAGGTTCTGCTTAAACCTGGAAATTGTGAATGTGAACGCTGGGTAGCACCAGTAAGTGAAGCGAAACTAAATTAAATGAACGATAATTTCAATGAATTCTCTGGCGAAGATTTAGACCTGATTCAGCGGTTTGAAAGCATGCAGGAGAATAATGGGGCTGTGTTCTTTGATCTTTCAGATTTTGAGACGATCATAGACTACTATGCCAATAACTTTAATTACAGCCAGGCCCTCAAGGCCTGTGACGCTGGTATTGCCCAGTATCCGTTCTCATCAGAGTTGCTCATAGATAAAGCCCAGGTGTTAGCTATGTTGGGCGCGTTTGATGAGGCTTTGGCTCTGGTTGAAGAAGTGGCGCTAAGAGAGCCCCAGAACGAAGACATTGCCCTTACCAGAGGAATCATCTTTAACCAGAAGGGTGATTTTGCGTTAGCCATTGACTGTTTCAAAGAGGCTGCTGAAAACTCAGAGGTCAAAGACGACATCTTCTTTAACATTGGTTTGTCTTATCAGAGCTGGGGTAAGTTCAAATCAGCCATGAAGTACTATAAGAAGAGCCTCAGCCTTAACATTGAGAATGAACTGGCGCTACAGGAACTCCTCTATTGTTTAGAAATCACTGGAGATGGTGAGCAGGTGGTTTCCTTCTTTCAGGAGTTTGTAGACGCAGATCCTTACTCGGCCATGGCGTGGTTCAACCTTGGGCTTACCCACAGCCGTCTGGGCAATTATGAAAAGGCCATTGCCGCCTATGAGTATGCCACCCTCATCAAATCTGATTTTGCCGCCGCCTTTGTCAATATGGCCAATAGCTATGTGTACTTAGGCGAGTTCTCAAAAGCCATTGAAGCATTCAAAGCGGCTAATGAGCTTGGTGAGCCCAATGCAGACATTCTCTGTAACATAGGAGAATGTTATGAGAAGCTGTCACAGTGGGATCTGGCCCATAAGTATTATCAAAAAGCTATTGACCTTTCTCCGGAAATGGACGAGGCGTGGTTTGGCATAGGCATTGTGCTGGATCTGCAGGGAAGATGGCTGGAGGCGGTGCATTATTACCGCAAAGCACTCACCTTCTATGCTGAGAACCCTGATTACTGGCTCGCCCTGGCCGCGGCTGAGTACCAGTTGGGGAATATCATCTCCAGTGTAGAAGCCTATGAGCAGGCAAGTATTCTGGCTCCTGAGAATAAAGATATCTGGCTTAACTGGTCTATCATCTTGTATGAACAGGGCAATTATGAAGGCGCTATTGACTTATTGCAGAATGCAGTAGAACTCCAGCCAGACGAGGCCGAACTTCACTACCGGCTGTGCGCGTACAGTTTAGCGGCAGGAAAATATAAACAGGCATACAATTATTTGGAAAATGCCTTAATTTTGAATTTTGAGAAGCATACGCTTTTATTTGAATTCTTTCCTGAACTTGAGTCGCAGAAAGCCCTGGCGCGCCTGATTGACCAATACCGCAAATAGTACCTTCATGAATTACGAAATTACCCAAGTACCCGAACGCACCGCTAAACCTAGAGAAAGTGGTTTTACCATGGCCATGGACAAAGGACTTAGCCTCAGAGAGGCTGAAAACTTTGTAGAAGTGTCTGGGGAGTTTGTAGATATTGTGAAGTTAGGCTGGGCTACCTCTTATGTGACCCCTAACCTGGATAAGAAAATCGCCATTTTTCATGAGGCGGGAATTCCTGTGTACTTTGGAGGCACCCTCTTTGAAGCCTTTATTGTACGGGGGCAGTTTGATGATTACCGTAGGCTTCTAGATAAGTATAACCTTTCTTACGCAGAAGTTTCTGATGGTTCCATTGATATGGACCATGAGCTGAAGTGCAAGTATATTAGAACCTTGGCTGAACAGGTGACAGTGTTGTCTGAGGTAGGTTCTAAAGATGCTGAGAAAATCATCCCGCCTTATAAATGGATCAGCCTGATGCAGGCTGAACTGGACGCTGGTGCCTGGAAGGTAATTGGGGAGTCAAGGGAAGCTGGCAATGTAGGGCTCTTTAGATCAACAGGGGAGGTAAGAAGCGGTCTGGTAGAGGAGATCCTGACAAAGATTCCGTTTGAGAAGATTATCTGGGAAGCCCCTCAGAAAGCACAGCAGGTGTTTTTTATAAAATTGCTGGGTGCCAATGTGAACTTGGGGAATATAGCCCCCAATGAGATCATTCCCTTGGAAACCATACGCTTAGGCCTGAGGGGAGATACCTTCAGCCATTTCTTAGATACCAAGTCGCTGGAGAAACTAGTATAGTCGTTACCCTTATTCTTTTCCCCTCATGGAGCTTCTCCGGCAGTTTTTAGATTTCTTTCTTCATCTTGACCAACACCTGAGCCAGATCATCTCTGAGTATGGCGTCTGGACCTATATTATTCTGTTCCTGATTATCTTCATTGAAACAGGGGTGGTGGTCATGCCTTTTCTGCCGGGAGACTCCCTGCTTTTCGCGGCCGGCGCCTTTGCCGCCACGGGTGTGCTGAATGTCTGGTTGCTGTTGCTGCTGCTGTTTATTGCTGCTTTCCTGGGAGATACACTCAATTACGCCATCGGCAATTATTTTGGCCCCAAAGTGTTCAGGCGAGATTACCGGTTCTTAAAGCGGGAGCACCTGCTCAAGACCCAGGCCTTTTATGACCGGCATGGGGGCAAGACCATCATCTTTGCCCGGTTTATTCCCATCATCAGAACCTTTGCCCCTTTTGTGGCGGGGGTAGGCACCATGAAGTACAGCAAGTTCCTGTCTTATAACGTGATTGGGGGCTTTTTATGGGTGGTGGGCTTCATTGCGGCAGGTTTTGTGTTCGGCAACATTCCGGCGGTTAAGAAAAATTTCACCCTGGTGGTGTTTGGGATTATCCTGGTCTCCGTGATTCCGCCTATCTATGAGTTGGTGAAGCAGAAATTCAGCAAGCGTTAAAACAGGTAGATAGAATTCTGCCAGTCATTTCTTCTATGGAAAACGAATATGGTTTGGTTGGCTACAAACTCAGCCACTCTTTTTCCCAGAGCTATTTTACAGAGAAGTTCAGGACAGAAGGTATCGTCAACAGCGTGTACCATTTGTTTGAGCTGAACAGCATTCTGGATTTCCCCCGGTTAATTGCCAGCCACCCTAACCTGAGGGGGTTAAACGTTACTATTCCCTACAAAGAAGCTATCATCCCTTTTCTAGACGGGTTAGAAAGTGCGGCCGCTCAGATAGGGGCAGTCAATGTCATTAAGTTTGAAAACGGCAAACTGATAGGGCATAACTCAGACTACCAGGGGTTCATGCAGTCTCTGCAGAACTTCTATCCCTGCTATCCGCACTCCCAGGCGCTGGTGTTGGGCACGGGCGGTGCCGCCAAAGCAGTGCTGGCCGCCCTAGAGTACCTGAACATCTCCTACAGGTTGGTTTCCAGAACCAGCCAGGCAGGCATGTTAACCTATGAAGAGCTTACCCCCGGTGTCATGGCTTCGGTTTCTTTGATCATCAATGCCTCGCCGGTAGGTACGTTCCCCAAGGCAGATGTGGCTCCTGCCATACCGTATGAACTGCTGTCTTCTCACCATTACCTGTATGACCTGGTGTACAACCCCGCTGAAACGCTTTTCCTGAAACTTGGAAAGGAGAGGGGGGCCAAAACCAGCAACGGCTTTGAGATGCTGTGCTTACAGGCAGAAGTAGCCTGGGAAATCTGGAACAGTTAGTTCTGTTTTCGGGCTGTTTTCAGAAAAACAGCCCGAAAACAGAACCAAAGATATTGCCCTGGAAGTGCCTGAGTTCATCAGAGAGAAGTACGGGTAACCAGCCAGCAGAGCTAGCCTTGCCCATATAGCTACAGGTGAGGAGGCTGTTTTGTCAAGCCCTTTGGGAGAACAATAGAAAGAGCCGTAGGCTATAATTTTATATGAAGCGAAATTTTTAAACGAAAGGAATACAATATCAAAGCTGTTTAGAGATTTCTGGCTTATACAGGAGGGCGCAGACATTTGCTGGTGCGGTACGGGAGCACCCTGTTTCTGGGCTGTTTTCTGAAAAGTAGCCCAGAAACGTCGGCCACGGCAAATGCCAGCGCCCTGGATAAGCCCTCCCAGACAGATAAGGGAGAAACTCTGAACAGGTTCATTTTATAAAATACACTTCTGCCGTTCCTATTCATGGACAAGCTGCACTAGAGCGCATCAAGAATTTTTTCAATTCTTTCTGGCCTCATGCAACCTTTGCTCCCGCAAGGGAATCTCAGGAATAGATGAGCATTCAGTAAACCCCCTGTTGAAACTTTTTCAGTCACAGAATCCTACCGAAGCCGACCTTCTTAAAGAGGCCATTGCCGGTAAAAGGGAAGCACAGCGCCTGCTTTACCAACGCTACGCCAGCAAGATGCTGGCTGTGAGCAAGCGCTACGCCCGTACAGATTTTGAGGCTGAAGATATTCTGCAGGATGCCTTTATGAAGGTGTTCACCCATCTGAAAAATTTTAAAGGGGAGTGTCCTGTAGAGTTCTGGATTAAAAGAATTGTGATCAACACCGCCCTTAAGCACCAGCGCAGCAACCGCCACCTAATGGTCACCGACCAGGAGGAGGAATGGGAGGAGGCCTCTGAGCAGGACTGCTTTGATAGTCAATACGGTTATGAAGAATTATTGGAACTAGTACGAGAGTTGCCGCCCCGGTATCAGGCTGTTTTCAACCTGTATGCCATTGAGGGTTTCTCCCACAAAGAGATTGGGGAGATGTTAGAGATCACTGAGAGTACTTCTAAGTCACAATACTCCCGCGCACGTGCCAGCTTACGCCAGGCGCTCCTGCGGTTAACACGCCAGTACCATGAAAAAGTCACCGGCTGAAAGAAAGACAGACAGATCAATGGAGGACATTTTCAGAGAAGGCTTTGAAGGTGTTGAAAGCATGCCCTCCTCCAAAATCTGGGAGAACCTGGACCGGGAGCTAGACAACCAGGAACTGAACCGCTATAGAAGACAGGTAATCTGGTACAGATCAGTTGCCGCCGCGTGCCTGCTGCTGCTCTGTGCCTCTGGTCTGTTCTTTTGGCGCTACCAACCCGCCGGTTCCAACCAATTGGGAGATGCCGCTTTAGTTGCAACACCTGGAGCTGAAGGCCCACTGGGATCAGTGGCCGTGGAACAAAGGGACTTGTTACATCCCCCACGTCAGGCAGAGGGGCAGGTGGCTTCTGTTTCTGAGCCGTTTTCTGAAAAACAGGCCAAAAACAGAAAAATTCCGCAAGCCCCACCAACCGCTCTTGCACTGACCGGCAAAGGGTTTTCTTCACAAGCAGTTCTGGAAAAAGGTACTGTTAACAAGGCTAACGCAAAAAGGAATACTAGGGAAGCCGTTGTGGTAGCATCTGTTTTTGAAGAAAAACAGGCCCCCATAAGGGGTATTACAGGCGAGAAAACAGAAATATCAGGGGCAGAAGTGGCCGTGGGGGCGTTGAAAGCGGCCCCTGAACCTACAGGAGCCATGGCCGGTGCACCAGAAAGAAACCCTCCAGCCTTGGGGGCAGACTCACTTTCAGTACCCAGAGCCGCCACAATTTTGGCACAGAAGAAGGCAGAGGTGGCAGAGGGCTTGAACCCCACACCTGAACCTGCGGGCAAGAAGGAAGACCAGCAAGGCCCCCGCGGGGGAAGATGGAGCCTGGCCATGGCCTATGTGCCTCAGTACGCCTATACTCCGGCCTCCTTGGGTTCTAATGCTGCCCAGGCAGACGCCCCCCTTAACATGGCTGCCCAGCCCCGGCTCTATGAACAATACCAGGAGGCGGTAGATGAATATAACAAGACCTATACCCCCGGCTACTCTTACAGCGCCATGGTAGGGGCAAGTTATAAACTGAATGATAAATGGCAGGTAGAAGGGGGGCTGTTGTACTCTCAGAACGAAGCCAGCACCCATCATACCCTGCTCATCAGAAGCAATGGCATGCGAGAGAATTCCCTCCAGGCCGGGTTGGTAGTTGCCAAGGCAGAAGCTATCTTCAGCAATGCCACCAGAGAAATGGCAGGCGGGAATGTCATGTCCATCACCCGTACAGACGAGTACAACATCAAGTACAAGTTCCAGCAAGTGGGGGTGCCTGTCAGGCTTGCCTACAGACATGACATTAATAAGCTTTATGCGTTTGCCTCCGGCGGGTTGAACCTGAGTCTGATGATCAGGAACAGTATCACCCCAGACAATGAGATGGTGGAGGCCGTGCAGTACAAGTTTCAGGATGAGGAGTCACCGTTCAGGGCATGGCAGTGGGCCGTGGCTACCTCAGTGGGCTTGGGGTATGACCTCAACAGAATGATGAGTGTGGTGGCTGGGCCGGAACTGACCTACTCTATCACCCCCATTTTGAAAGGAGATCAGCAAAGCACAGACAACTACAAAATAGGGGTAAGTGTTGGCGCCAGATGGCGTATCTCCAGATAATAGAAATAACCAGGCATTATACACACCGCATAGGGGTTTCCCTTAAGTTGTTTGTCTTATAAAAAGATAGCCAGATTTTATTACGTTTTTGCAATGAATACTACTTACACTCTCTCAAAAGTGGTGAGAACTTGGCTGCTGCTGCTTTCTGTGCCTTTATACATGGGAACAGCTGCTCTTTGGATGAAAGAGGAGATTAAATTTGTGCTGGGGGAGAAGGAGGAGACAACGTTTGCTCTTTCTCAGAAAGAAGAGTTTCCCAAACCTGTGGTCACGAAAGTCTCACAGGCGAAAAGAGTGCTGGTGCCTTAACTGTTCCTTTTTCATAGAATCTGGTAAGTAGAAGAATACGCGTACATGCACAAAATAAAGGGAAGTCTTGCCTGCTTGCTGTTGCTCATAGGGGCAGCCGGGTGCAGTGAAGAGGAAGTGGCAAGTGACTGTTATCCCGCAGTGGTGAAAGATCAGGGTTGCGGAACCGTGTTGGCCATTTTGGATGTAAGGGCTGCTGAGGTGCTGGGGGTAAAACCCAAGGATGATTCTGTGTGGGTCAATACATTCAGTCTGCCGCCGGTGTATCAGGTGCCAGGCAAGAGGTTATTTGTAAGGGTAGCCAACGTGCCCAAGAATGAAACCCCCTCCTGCCCGGGTTTTATTCCCGTTGTGTACCCCCACGTACGACTCCTGAGCTTTCAGGAGGCCCCTTGCCAGTAGACACAGTTGCCTTTTGGCAGGGCCAAAGTGAGAATACGTTCAAACACTAAGATAACCTCTACATACAAACCTATATTGCAAAAAACGCCGCTTTATCCAAAGCGGCGTTTTTTGCTTCATTTGAGAAATATAACCCAAAAACGCTACTTTCTTTAGCAAATGCTAAACTCTATTGCGGCAGTAGGTGTTATAAAACGTTACCTTTGAGTGTAAATCTTCACGTATGAAGTTCCAATTAACATCAGAATTCAAACCCACCGGCGACCAGCCCCGGGCCATTGCCCAACTGGTGGAGGGTGTCAATAACGGCGAGCCTGCCCAGGTACTGCTGGGCGCAACCGGCACCGGTAAAACCTTTACCGTAGCTAATGTGGTGCAGCAGGTGCAGAAGCCCACGCTGGTGCTGTGCCACAACAAAACCCTGGCCGCGCAGCTCTACGGCGAGTTCAAGCAATTCTTCCCCAACAACGCGGTAGAGTACTTCATCTCGTACTATGACTACTACCAGCCAGAGGCCTACATCGCTTCCTCTGATGTGTTCATAGAGAAAGACTTGGCCATCAACGAGGAGATAGAAAAGCTGCGGCTGCACGCCACCTCGGCATTGTTATCAGGCCGCCGCGATGTAATCGTGGTGGCCTCGGTGAGCTGTATCTATGGTATAGGTAACCCAGAGGAGTTCGGGAAGAACGTGATTCCGCTGGCGCCGGGCATGAAGGTGAGCCGCAACAACCTGCTCTACCAGTTCGTGTCCATTCTCTACAGCCGCACCGAGGTGGAGTTCACACGTGGAACGTTCCGGGTGAAGGGCGATACCGTGGATATTTTTCCCGCCTACGCCGATTTCGCCTACCGCATTTACTTCTGGGGCGACGAGATTGAGTCTATCCAGCGCATTGATCCGCAGTCTGGCAAAAAAATAGCGGATGAGGAGAGCATTTCCCTGTTCCCGGCCAACCTCTTCGTGACGGGCAAAGACACGCTTAACCAAGCCATCAACGAGATTCAGTTTGACATGGTGGCCCAGCACGAGTATTTCCTGAAAGAAGGTCGTGACGGGGAAGCAAAACGCATCAAGGAGCGTACCGAGTTTGACCTGGAGATGATCAGAGAACTGGGTTACTGCTCCGGTATTGAGAACTACTCGCGCTACTTTGACCGCCGGGCCCCGGGCGCGCGCCCGTTCTGCCTGCTGGACTATTTCCCGGATGATTTCCTGATGGTCATTGACGAGAGCCACGCCACCTTGCCGCAGGTACGTGCCATGTGGGGCGGTGACCGTTCCCGCAAGACCGCGCTGGTAGAATACGGCTTCCGACTGCCCGCCGCCATGGACAACCGCCCGCTCACGTTCAACGAGTTTGAGAGCGTCATGCACCAGGTCATCTTCGTGAGCGCCACGCCCGGCGATTACGAAATTCAGAAATCCGAAGGCGTGGTAGTGGAGCAGATCATCCGCCCAACGGGCTTGCTGGACCCCGAGATTGAGATCAGACCCAGCCAGAACCAGATTGACGACCTGCTGGACGAGGTGGACAACCGCATCAAACGCGGCGACCGCGTGCTGGTTACCACCCTCACCAAACGCATGGCCGAGGAACTGACCAAGTACATGGAACGCCTCAACATCAAAGTCAAATACATTCACTCCGAAGTGAAGTCCTTGGAGCGGGTGGAGATCCTGCGCGAACTGCGCCTGGGCATCATAGACGTGCTCATTGGCGTAAACCTGCTCCGCGAAGGCCTGGACTTGCCCGAGGTAAGTTTGGTCGCCATCCTGGACACCGACAAAGAAGGCTTCCTGCGCGACCAGCGTTCCCTCATCCAGACCATCGGCCGCGCCGCCCGTAACGAGAACGGCAAAGTACTCATGTACGCCGACCGTATCACCGGTTCCATGCAGCGCGCCATTGATGAAACCAACCGCCGGAGAGCCACCCAGATGGAGTACAACCTGGAGCACGGCATTACGCCGCGCACGGTGTACAAATCCAAGGAAGCCATCATGGAACAAACCTCCGTGGCCGACTCCAATAAACGGGAGCCTAAGGTGTACGCCGGTCCAGACGAAAGCCTGATGTCGGTGGCCGCAGATCCGGTGGTGCAGTACATGAAGAAGGACGAGCTGGAGAAGGTCATCAAGAAAACCGAGAAGCAGATGGAAGCCGCCGCCAAAGAGCTGGACTTCCTGCAAGCTGCTAAGTTCAGAGATGAACTGGCCGAACTCCGTAAGCTGCTCAAAAGTAAGCGGGATTAAATAATTTGCCACCATTTCCGTTTTTGGTCTGTTTTCTGAAAATCAGGCCAAAAACGGAAATGGCGGAGACACTCGTAGGAGCTGCGCACACTACGAGGTCGTTTGAGTCACCGCTTTTGCTGTTTCAAACCTCACAGGTTTTTAAAACCTGTGAGGTTTTTTTGTTTGATAAGCAGAACCCACCCAGAAAATGGTTTATTCATGCCGCTAAGATTTACCAACGGTGCCAGCTCCAAAGACCTCGTAGTGTGCGCAGCTCCTGCGAGCGTCTCCGCCAACAGCCTCTCTGATTAACTCAGAAAGTCAGGGAAGACACCTCCACGCCATAGGAAGAAACTCCGTTTTTGGCCTGTTTTCAGAAAAACACCTCCAAAACAGAAAGCCTAACTGGCGCGAGTCTTCAGACTCGCCGGGAACCACAGGCTTTGCGTTACGTTGCGTTATCTGCCGCTGAAAAGATTGCTCCATGCGTACTTTCGCTGCCAGGCAGCGAGGGGAGTCACAGACTCCCCAGCATCAGAAGGCACGAGTCAGAGACTCGCGCCAGTGGTTAGCAATTGACAATTGCTGTTTTGGAGCAGTTTTTCCAAAAACAGGTCAAAAACGCAAAAGCCCCCTCTCCATGGGAGAGGGGGTTGGGGGTGAGGTCACTTAAATCAACTTATCCGGCGTGATAGGTAACTCACGAATCCGTTTGCCCGTGGCGTTGAAGATGGCGTTGGCAATAGCTGGGGCTACACCGATGATGGCGATTTCCCCGATGCCTTTGGTGCCGTTCGGGTTGTTGATGAGGTCCGGTTTGTTCACGAACAAGGACGAGATGTTCGGCGCATCGGCGTGGACGGGCACGTGGTACTCGGCTAAGTCTTTGGTCACGTACCGCCCGAAACGGTGGTCCATCACGGCGCCTTCGGTGAGGGCCATGCCAATGCCGCCTACCGCGCCGCCAATCATCTGGTTGCCGGCGGTTTTGGCGTTGATGATGGTGCCCGCATCGGCGCAGGAAACCATATTGGTCACTTTGATTTGGCCCGTCAACGGATGTACCTGTACCTCGGCAAAATGCACCGAGTAGGAGTACATGGAGTATTTCTGCCGAAGGCTGGCATCTGGGGTAGATTCCTCGGTGACTTCCAGCTCCGGTAAATTCTGCTGCTTCAGGATATCGGCGAATGAGAGCCGCGCCGAAGGGGAGGCCGTCATGGAAACGTAGCCGTCTTTGAACGTGAGGTTCTCTACGGTGGCGCCTTTGAAGCTGGTATCAGAGTTACCGGCCACCATGCTGGTCAGCCGCTGCTTGAGCACCTGGCACACCGCATGCACCGCCGAGCCCACCGTGGCCACCGTCGCCGACCCGCCCTGGCTGGGCGAAGGCGGATACAAAGAACTACCCAACTCAAACACAATCTTCTCGGGCGGCAAGCCCAGGTTCTGCGCAGCAATCTGCACCATGGCCGTTCCGGTGCCGGGACCGATATCCGTGGTGGCGCTTTGCATCACCAGCGTGCCGTCTTTGTGCAGGGTAGCTCTTACTTTGGCCCGGCCGCGGTTCGCCCCGAAGGTGCCCACACCCATGCCGTAGCCTACCAGCCACTCACCGTTTTTCACCATACCGGGTTTGAGTTGGCGCTTGTTCCAACCAATCCGTTCGGCGCCCATCTGCATGGCTTCTTTGAGGTATTTGGTGGACCAGGGCAGGTTTTTTTCTGGGTCTTTGTCGGTGTGGTTAATCAAGCGGAATTCTAGCGGATCCATGCCCAGCACGAAGGCCATCTCGTCCAGCGCACTTTCCAGAGCAAAAGCTCCGGTTGCCTCGCCGGGACCGCGCATCCAGATGGGCGTGCTCACGTCCAGCGGCAGGATGCGGTAACGGGTGGTCACGTTGGGGCTGGTGTACATCATGCGCGTCTGCTGCAAGGTAGACTCGGTGAACTCCTCATAAGAAGACGTCTGCCCGATGGCCTCGTGCGTAATGGCGGTGATTTTGCCGTCTTTGGTGGCGCTCATGCCCACTTTCTGCCAGGCGTGCGGCCGATAGCCCACCATGGTGAACATCTGCTCGCGCGTCAGCATCAGCTTTACGGGGCGGTTCACTTTTTTGGCGGCCATGATGGCGGCGGTCTCGTGCGGCCAGGTGTGCAGCCCGTTCCCGAAGGCTCCGCCCACAAACGTGGCAATCACCTTCACGTTCTCCACCGGAATTTTCCAATCTTTGGCGAAAGCGTTCTGCGTACCTATCACGGCCTGGGTTTTGTCATAGACGGTGAGTTTGTCAGCGGCCTCCCAGTGCGCGATGATGGACTGCAACTCCATGGGGTTGTGAAACTCCGTAGGAATCACATACTCGCTCTCAATCTTCAGAGGCTCGGTTTTATATGCGTCTTCTTTGCCGCGCACGTAATCGCCCAGCGGGTGTTTGGGATTGCGTTTGGCGGCGGTGGGCAGGAAGGCTTTACTGGTGTTCTTGTTGAAATCAGTGGCGTGCTTTTCCTCGTTGTACTGCGCTTTCACCAGCTTGGCCGCGTACATGGCGCGCTCCAAGGTGTCGGCCACTACTACGGCAATGGGGTGGTCGTTGAAGTTGATTTGGTTGTCAATGAAGAGCTGGAGCGGCTGCCCCACAGGCTTGGGCTCAGTAGGGTGCGCGGCCTGCGCGTAGCCGGGCACTTTGGGCGCATTCTGGTAATGCAGCACCGCCAGTACGCCCGGCGCATTTTCGGCTCGTTTGGTGTCTAGGCTTTTGATGCTGCCTTTGGCGATGGTGCTGCCCACCAACACGGCGTGCGCCATGTTGGGCAACTCGTATTCAGCGGAGTATTTGGCGGCACCCGTTACTTTCAGGCGACCATCTACCCGGTCCATGGGCTTACCAACGGTATCTTGGAAGAAATAATCTTTCATAAGGAAGAAGGGTTAAGCAACGCCTGCTGCGTTTTTCAGGGCCTGTACAATGGTGTTAGGACCCAAGGTGAGTTTGAATTTATTGTGTTCAAAAGCTTTCGCGCCGCGCATGGCAATTTGGGCGGCTTGCCGGAAGGTGGCTTCAGTGGCGGGTTTCCCGGCCAGGAACTGTTCGGCCTCGTTCAGTCGCCACGGTTTGTGCGCCACACCGCCCATAGCCAACCTAGCCGATTTGATGGTGCTGCCCTCCAAGTCCAGCGCCGCGGCCACCGAAACCAGCGCAAAGGCATAGGAGTTGCGGTCGCGTACTTTGAGGTAATGCACGTGTTTGGTGTACGGGTTCTCCGGTACATCAACCGCCATAATCAACTCACCCTGTTGCAGGTTGGTGTGGATTTGGGGCGTATCGCCGGGCAGGCGGTGGAACTCCGCGAATGGGATTTTTCTATCGCCTTTAGGGCCAGAAACCAGTACGACGGCATCCAGCGCCACCAACGCCACGTTCATGTCTGAGGGATTCACGGCAATACATTTGTCGCTGTGCCCGAAGATGGCGTGCATGCGGTTGTAGCCTTCTAGCGCGCCGCAGCCGGTGCCCGGTTCGCGTTTGTTGCAGGGCATGGCCGTGTCATAGAAATAGGGGCAGCGCACGCGTTGCATCATATTCCCGCCCACGGTGGCCATGTTCCGGAGCTGCGCCGAGGCGCCCGAGTTCAAGGCCTGCGCCAACAGCGGATGCTTCTCCAGCACCAGCTTGTCCTCGGCCACGGCTCCGTTCAGTGCCAGAGCGCCAATGCGTACATTTCCGTTTTCCCGCTCTATTTTCCGGAGCGGAAGTTTGTTGATATCCACCAGTTTCTCGGGGTTCATGACGCCGCGCTTCATGAGGTCCACCAGGTTGGTGCCTCCGGCGATGAACACAGCCGACTGGTCTTTGGCTACCGTGTCAATGGCCGCCTTGGGTTTGCTGGGCTTTACGTATTGGAACTGAATCATACCCGCTGTCCTCCGTTTTTAACTTCTTTGATGGCGTTCACAATGTTGGGGTAAGCGCCGCACCGGCAGATGTTCCCGCTCATGTACTCGCGTATTTCCTCGTCAGAATCGGCGTGGCCTTCCCGTACGCAGGCCACCGCGCTCATAATCTGGCCCGGCGTGCAGTACCCGCACTGGAAACCGTCATGCTTGATGAACGCTTCCTGCATGGGGTGCAGTTTGTCGCCGTTGGCGAGGCCTTCAATGGTGGTCACTTCCTTGCCGTCTACCATGGCGGCCAGCGTAAGGCAAGACAGAACGCGCTGTCCGTCTACGTGCACGGTGCAGGCGCCGCACTGGCCGTAGTCGCAGCCTTTCTTGGTGCCGGTCAGGTGCATCTGTTCGCGCAGCAAGTCCAGCAGCGTAGCCCGCGGCTCTATAGACAGTTTGTGTTTTTTGCCGTTGATGCCTAGCGTCACTTTCACCTGCTCAAACACGGCGGCTACTTTCTCCTCAAACTTCAGTTCGGCGGCTTTGATGGCCGCGCTGGGAGCCAGGGCCAGGGCCGTCAAGAGCGAGGATTGCTTCAGGAACGTGCGTCGGGCATCTGAATGTTGTAGCCCGTTCTCCTCTTCAGGGAGGTTTTTTTCGGGGAATTTATCGGAAGACATATAAATGTGCGGTGGATTTCTGGTTTAACCTACTAGTATACGCAGGTGTGTCCTTAGAAAGTGTATAAATAAGGACTGAATCCAGACGAATTTCCACCGCTCAAAACTTGTTACGAGATTCCAGTTTGGGGCTGATTTCAGAAAAACGGCCCCTAAACGCAACGCTGACCTCGGTTTATCCGGAGCGGGATTCTCCTTTGATATTCTGGCCTGTATCTTTGGGTAAAAAACGCCGCATGTCCGCTCACTCCACCAATACCTTCACCTTCCGCCCCGGCACTTCCGCCGACGCATCTTTGCTCGCCGATTTAGGCTGGCGCACCTTTGACGAGACCTTCGCGGCCTACAACAAACCCGAGGACATGGCCGCTTTCCGGCCCACCATGTACACCCCGGAACTTCAGGCCGCTGAACTAGCCGACCCGTACACGGAGTTCCTGATTGCTGAAGCCGAGGGCGAGGCTGTGGCCTACGTGAAATGGAATACCGCCCCGGCTCCCGCCGAAATCTCCGGAGAGAAGCCTTTCCAGATTAGCCGCCTGTACCTGCTGCAAGCCTGGACTGGCCGAGGGTTAGGCGATACATTGATGAAAATGAGTCTGGCGAAGGCCAACGAAAACGGGCATGATGTAGTGTGGCTCACCGTGTGGGAAAGCAATGAGCGCGCTATTAGATTCTATCAGAAATACGGGTTTCAGGAAGCCGGAGAGCTGGAGTTTGTGCTAGGCCAGGATGTGCAGCGCGATCTGTACATGCAGCGCCCGGTGTAAGCTAATGGCGCAGACGCTCGCAGGTCCTCCGGACGCTACGAGGTCTTTGGAGCAAACGCTTTCGGTTCTCGTATAGTGATAGATGCAAAAGACGAAGGATTTAGAGCCTTGTAAGTTCTACCATATTTATACGCGAGGCAATAACAGCGAATCAGTTTTCGTAAGTCAAGAAAGCTACTTGCATTTCCTGCAGCTATACCGGAAATATGTAGCCCCGTTTGTGCATACCTACTGCTATTGTCTGTTGCCTAATCATGTGCATTTTCTGATTCAGGTCAAGGAAGCAGAGGCTCTCTTGAAGAGAAGCGAGCAAAACCAAGAGTTCATTCCGGTAAGTCTTCAAAGGCAATGGGGACATTTACTTAACGCTTTCACAAAAGCGATGAACATCCGCTATGGGAGAGTAGATAGCCTGTTTCAGAAGCGCTTCAGAAGGAAAGAGGTTACCTCCGAGGCATACTTTACACGCCTGATTTTCTACATTCATTTCAATCCACAGCACCACGGCCTGATTCAGGACTTCAAGGATTGGCCCTATTCGTCCTATCATAGCCTCTTATCAAAGAAGACCACCAATCTTGAGCGAGACACAGTTTTAGAATGGTTTGGCGACAGGGAACACATGGAGAGATTCCATCGAGAAGACGCTGATTTCCGCACCATAAGCCCTCTTATCGAAGAAGACGAACTGTAATACCGCCTACTCAAAAGACCTCGTAGCGTCCAGAGGACCTGCGAGCGTCTGTGCCAACCACCTTACACCACCAACAACCCGCGCTCGCGCAAATCCAGCCACGTATCCGTAATCAGAAACTCCTGGAAGGTGAATTGCTGGCCCTCGGGGTAATCAGCGGCCAGGTCTTTTATCAGATATTTGGTGCCGAGGTCTTCTGACAAACGCGTGAGCCAGGTGTGCAGCCATTGGCCCACTTCCGGCGAGGTGCGGATTTCGTATTCCTCCGTTTTCTCGGTGAAGGTGAGCAGGGCGTTCTGGAAGGTGCGGCCTTTCTTGGTTTTGGTCACCACTTCCATTTCTGGGGCATTGCCCAGCCACAGCACGCGCAGGTTCTGCTTCTCAGAATCAGGTTTACCGATGGCTTCCACGGCTTGGGCAATCATATTTTTTGGGTGCGATGCACGTGGAACCTTGAAATCGAACCAGAACGAAAGCGGTTCTTCCAGCCCGATGCCGTGCATGTAGTTGTACAGCGCCTTCGCCAAACCCGCCCCGAAAAGTTCGTGGTCTGCGCCTTGGGGGTCTTCGTGCCACAAATCATTATCAGCGAACAAGCCGGGTTCGGGACCCACTTTCACCACGCCGTACTTCTCAGGGTTCTTACCTACGGGACTGTGGGCGGTCATGGAGAAACGGTGCCAGTAACCACTCTGAATCACGTTCTGCTCAAACAACTGCCGAACCACTTCCAAAGAGTCAATGGTTTCTTGCGCGGTTTGCGTCGGGAAGCCGTACATCAGATACGCGTGCACCATGATGCCGGCAGCGGTGAAATCCCGAGTTACCCGCGCCACCTGCGCAATGCTCACGCCTTTCTCCATCTTCGCCAATAATCGGTCAGAGGCCACTTCCAACCCGCCCGAGACGGCAATACAACCACTGGCGGCCAGCAAGCGGCAAAGGTCAGCGGAGAAGGTTTTCTCGAAGCGGATGTTCCCCCACCAGGTAATTTTCACGCCTCGGCGGAGCAGTTCAATGGCTAAATCGCGCAAGGCCAAGGGCGGGGCGGCTTCGTCCACGAAGTGGAAACCGGTCTGGCCCGTCTGCGCGATAATCTGCTCGATGCGGTCCACCAGCAGCGTGGCGGGCGCGGTCTCGTAGCGGGAAATATAGTCTAGGGTGATGTCACAGAAGGAGCAGCGTTTCCAGTAACATCCGTGGGCCACGGTGAGTTTGTTCCAGCGGCCGTCACTCCAGAGGCGGTGCATGGGGTTGAGCACTTCCACTACGCTCAGGTATTCAAGAAGCTTTAAATCTGAATAATCAGGGGTGCCCACCTCGGTGTGCGGAATATCTGCATCGGTGGAGCCGTTGATGTATTGTACTTCGCCGTTCTGTAACAAGAAGGTGCGTTGCAGTTGCTCAACGGCGCGTTGGCCTTGAAAATATTCCATCAGCCGCAGCCACGGGCCTTCACCGTCGTCTAGCGTGATAAAATCAATGTACTTGAAAATGCGGGGTTCGCGGAGGGTTCTTAATTCAGTATTGGGGTAGCCGCCGCCCATAAGCGTTTTCACGTGCGGGTACTTTTGCTTGATGAACTGCGCCAGCCGCAGCGCGCCGTACAGATTGCCCGGGAACGGCACGGAGAAACCCACCACCTCGGGTTGTACTTCCTGCATTCGCTCGTCCAGAATTTCCAGCAGGAGTTGGTCCACCAGATTGGGAGCGGTCTGTAGTTCGTTTTCCAGCGGGTCAAAGGAGGTGGCGCTAAGGGCCAGTTTATCCGCGTAGCGGCTAAAGCCGAAGTGCGGACACACGGTTTCCTTGATTAAATCGGCTAAATCCTCCAGGTACAGCGTGGCTAGGTGCCGGGCGCGGTCGGTGATGCCCATCGTCCCGAAGGCTTCTTCCAAATCAGCCAGCTGTAGAAACCGACTTGCCTCGGGCAGAAACGCGCCCATGGCGATGGGGTGGGCCAGGGTGCTGTCGCGGCCTTGCAGGAACTTTATAACGGGCTCCACCGTGTCCAGGTACGACTTCCGCAGGCGCAGCATGCGCTGGCTGTTGTCGGATAACTCATGCGTGCCCTCCAGAATGGCCTGAAACACTTGGTTCAACCCTCGGCGCGAGAACAGGCGCAATACCAACTCCAACCCGAAATCGGCTTGGGTCACGTCAAAGCCGCGCCCGCGTAGGAAACCTTTGATGTAGGCCGTGGCGGGGTAAGGCGTGTTGAGCTGCGTGAGCGGCGGCGTAATGAGCAGGGTTTTAGGAGCGGCGTTCAAGGGATTCTATTTTGGGCAAAGGTAGTAAAAGGAGTGCTGAGTCTTGAGTGCTGAGTCTAGCGTCAGAGTTTCCGTTTAGCGGCTACTTTTCTGAAAACAGGCCAAAAACAGAAATTACATTCTCCTGGCGCGAGTCTCCAGACTTGTGACAAGGCGTGCGTGGAGTCTCCAGACTCCAATATGCACGCATTTCCGGCTGGTGGTTCCCGGCGAGTCTGGAGACTCGCTTCACGGGTAGTCACGAGTCTGGAGACTCGCGCCAGCGAATTGCTTTTTTACCATCAACATCAATCAGGGACAACCAGCTATTTCAAATAGACCTCGTAGCGTCCGGAGGACCTGCGAGCGGCTAAATCATTCCTGTTTTCGGCCTCGTTTTCCAAAAACAGGTCGAAAACAGCGCGTATACTGTGTCTGGAGAAACAAGTGAAAAGTGCTATGAGTTCAGCCCCAGAAGTGAGCAAATTAACAGTAATGGCCTAACTGCGTAAAAAGCTTGCAGAAAAGGAAATGAATTATGGCTGTTCGGCTCACCAAACCATTGAAAATAGTACTCACCCTTGTGGTGGTGCTCCTCGCGTTCCGGATTGCGTTGCCGTACATTCTGAAAAACTACGTGAACAAAACGCTGGACGAACTGCCCGGCTACACGGGCCACGTGGAGGATATTGACATTGCTCTCATACGCGGGGCGTACCAGATTAACGGGCTGGTACTGCTGGAGGAAAAAGGCAACCCCAAGTACCCGTTCCTGCAGATCACTGAAACCGATTTGTCTATTGAGTGGAAATCTTTGTTCAAGGGCAAGCTGGTGGGCGAGGTCATCATGACCAACCCCAGGCTGAACATTTTGGCGGGCGGCTCTAAAACGGAAGATCCTACGCTAGACCACTGGACCGAGGTGGTGAAAGACCTCATGCCCATCACCATCAACCGCTTTGAGGTGCACAACGGCCGGCTGGCGTTCCTTGATTTTTCGGCTTCGCCGGACGTGAAACTGCACCTGGATAACCTAAGGCTGACCGCGCTTAACCTGGCCAACGTAGAGGAGGTGGGGAAAAAGCTTCCTTCTTCGGTGACGGCCACCGCCTCTTCCATTGGCGGCGGGGCTTTCAAGGGCAAAATGCAGGTGAACGCCCTTAAACGGATCCCAGACTTCGACGGCGATTTTCAGCTCACGGGCGTGAACCTCACCAGCCTCAATGCCTTCATCAAGGCCAACGCCAAATTTGACGTGGAGCGCGGCAAGCTAGATATGTACAGCGAACTCAAGAGCACCAACGGCCAACTGAACGGCTACATCAAACCTTTCTTTGAAGACATCAAAGTCCTGAACTGGAAGAAAGACAAGAAGGAAGGCGGTTTCCTGAGTGCCGTGAAAGAAGCGGTCATAGGTGTCTTCACCGAAGCCGCCGAAAACCAGCCCCGCGACCAGGTAGCCACCAAAATCCCCATCTCCGGCGACATCAGCAACCCCAAAACCAACGGCTGGAAAACCTTCATCAACGTGCTCAAACATGCCTTCATTGACGCCTTCAGCAAAGGGATAGAAAGTAAGTTGCAGGGTTCTGAGGAGGGGAAGTGAGTTTTTGGCGCAGACGCTCGCAGGTCCTCCAGACGCTACGAGGTCTTGGGAGCAGGCGGTATTACAATTTGTAGAAGGAAATATGCAGCAGACGAAGGCACTGGAACCTGGCAAGTTTTATCATCTTTACACGAGGGGTAATAACGGGGAAACGGTGTTTTTCACGCAAGAGAACTACTTTTATTTCCTGCAGTTATACCGCAGATATGTAGCCCCGTTTGTGCATACCTTTTGTTATTGTCTGTTGCCGAACCATGTTCATTTCCTGGTGCAAGTGAAGGAAGAGCAGTATCTGTTCAAGCCAAGTGAGATGAACCAGGAGCTGTTGCCGGTAACCGTTCAACGGCAATTGAGCCACTTACTGAATGCCTTCACCAAAGCCATGAACGCCCGCTATGGTCGTGGCGATAGTTTGTTCCAGAAACGTTTCAGAAGAAAAGAAGTGACCTCAGAAGCCTATTTTACAAGGCTAGTGTTTTACATCCACTTCAATCCGCAGCACCACGGGTTGATTCCTGATTTCAAAGAGTGGCCCTACTCATCCTATCCTAGTCTTTTATCAAAAAGCAAAACCAATCTGGAGCGAAACGAAGTCCTAAGTTGGTTCGGCGGCGCCCACCACTTCAAAACATTCCACCAAGACCTTGCCGATTTCTCCAGCATCCATCCACTCATAGAAGAAGACGAGGTATAACCCCGCAACTGCGCCTGCTCTCAAGACCTCGTAGCGTCCGGAGGACCTGCGAGCGTCTGCGCCAACTTCCGTTTTTGGCTTGTTTTCTGGAAAACAGGTTAAAAACGGAAGCTGCATTTTCATTTAATGCTGATGTTCCATCCCGGAAGCCCCAGACTTCTTACTTCCGCCCATCATCAAACCCGGATTAAGCCGCAGGTAAATCTCCCCGGAAACCGGCGTTTTCCCATACAACGGCTTCAGTAATTTATCTGGCGCGAAAACGGTGGCCTGCACGCCCAGCGTCAAATAGGTATTCGCAAAATTCGCTACGCGCTGGCTGGTGCCCAAGGTCAACGCGTGCACGTCAAAGACCTCATGGTGGTCAAATTGGCTGGCCAGGTCTAGTTCGCCGGGCGTTTTCTGCACGTACTCATAGCGACCGTACACCGCGGTTTTATCCATCTGCAAGTTGGCTTCGGCAATGGCCGAATGCTCTTGGTGGTGGCCGCCGCCGTTAAAGCCCCAAATCAGCGCCGAGGTGAAATATCTATCCCCGCCCCCGGCCAGCGGACGGCTGTACAGCGCCGAGGCCGTGGTGCGGGTCACGTCTTCCTCGGGCTCCAAGGATTCAGGGCTCTTCAGCCAACCGCGCGATACTTGCAGGGCCCAGTTCTCAGTGGGGTTGTAAGACAGACGGGCGGCGTAGGAATCAAAGCGGGCTTTGTCAAAGTCGTAGCGGTTCTCATCGGGTTCGCGGCCCGTGAAGTTGGAGCCTTCCAGCTTGAAGTTCTTGTACCTGAAGCCCAGCGTGGCCACCCCAAACGTGATGTGCGTGGCGTCCTGCCAGTGGTGCCCCAGCGGCGACTCGGGGTTGTTGAACGCCGAGATGCGGTGCATGAACACGGGCGGACCAATGACCGGCTCAGCGGGGTAGCCCAGAAAACCGTACACGTCCACGTTTTCATTGACCATGTGCGTGTAGCCCACGCTAATCTCTGAGAACAAATCATGCGGGTGCTGGCGGTCCACCAGTCTTTTGCCGCCGCCATACGTCTCGCCGCTCTGGAACAGGAGCGGGTAACCACGGTCGCCCATGGTCAGTTCGTCCAGACTCAACATCACGCTGAGGCGTAATAAACCACGTTTGCCTACCTCGCGCTGCGCCATGCCCATAAACCAGTTGGGTGCGTCCAGCTGAGAATCGCCGCGGGAGCCTTTGTCAAATATGTCCTGGCGGTTGTAGCGCAGCCAGAGTTGCCCGTGGAACATGAGCATCCAGTCGCCGGCGTGTTTCATGTAGCCGTACATGGGTGTGGCGTCCGGGTGCCAACTGGTGCCGGAGCCGTTTCGGTTCATGGGCAGGTTGCGGGAGAACGCGTGGCTCATGCCGCCCATTCCCATACTGTGGTTCATGCCCGCGTGCTGCGTGGTGTCAGAAGCCATGGCGCCGTGGTTCATGTGCATGCCGGGGTGGTGCTGGTGACCTTTGGCGGTGTCCATGGGCATGGTATGTCCTTCGTGGCTAGAAGCTTTGCTCTGATTCAGGCTGTCTTGTGGCGTCATTTGGTGCCCTTGGTGTTTACCCGCCGAATCGGCGACAGGCATGTGGTGTTGCGAGTGGTCTTGGTGCGTGACTGGCGGTGTCGCTTTCACCTTAGGGGCAGCATGCGTTTTCGGCGTAGCCGAGGGCTGGTTTTTCCGGTGCGTCTTCGCCGGGGGCGGGGCGGGTTTGTCTTTAATGGGCTGCAGCTTTGAAGGTTTGGGTTTGGCCGGCTCCGCCGAAGTTTTTTTCTTAGGGGCAGGTGCGGCCGTTTTCTTCGTCTCTTTTTTGGCAGGTGCGTGGTGCTCATGCTGCGCAAACGCAGTCATAAAACCGAAAGAGAGGAATATGCTTAAGGTGAAAATTCGTTTCATAAAGGCAGTACGTAAAGTGGGTGAAACTCTGCTACAAAGAAAACGCACGCCTGCCGCCGGGGTTTAACAGCATTCTGTAAGACTTGTGTATAATTTTAGTCATCGGCGGCCGCCGAAGGAATATCCAGCTGTTTTTGGCCTGTTTTTCAGAAAAGAGGCCAAAAACAGAAACAACCCGTAGCTTTACCGGCACCAACTACTTACGCTATGTTTCTAATAGAACTCACCTATAAAGTCCCTTTCTCAGAGGTAGAACCGTTCCTGGCCGAGCACCTGGCATTTGTGGAGAAAGGCTATGCCAGCGGGCACTTCCTGGCCTCCGGCCGAAAGGTTCCACGTGACGGCGGCCTCATCTTCTGCCAGGCCTCCGGCGGCAAAGCCGAACTGGAGCAACTCCTGCAAGACGACCCGTTTGTGTACCAGGATTTGGTGGAATACCGCATCCTGGAATTTGTCACCTCCCGCGCCGAAGAAGGTTTGAAAGGGCTACTGGCGTAAAAGCCGTTTTTGCCCTGTTTTAGCCAAAAAAGGCCAAAAACGCAGTGGCGAAATTCCCTCTCCCTCTGGGAGAGGGCTAGGGTGAAGGCAGCAGTTGGCGCAGACGCTCGCAGGTCCTCCGGACGCTACGAGGTCTTTTGAGAAGGGCTGATTGCTGAAGTACAGAAGAATCTGGCGCGAGTCTCCAGACTCGTGCCAAGGGGTGGGTGGAGTCTCCAGACTCCCTTTTTACCTCTTTGCAGATGGCTCCCGGCGAGTCTGGAGACTCGCTTCACAGTTAGTCACGAGACTAAAGTCTCGCGCCAGCGCAGAATATGTAAGCATGAAGAAATATGTGCCGTCCATTATCCCCAAAAACAGGTGCTGACCTCGTAGCGTCCGGAGGACCTGCGAGCGTCTGGGCCAACTGCGTTTCTGGCCTCTTTTCCTAAAAACAGCCCCAAAACAAGTGCCCTTCTACTTTGGTTTTAAAACAATTAGAAAAGCTTCCTTATTTTATCCGTAGAAGCAACATGGCAGGAAAAGCTGCTTACTTTTGAAAGAAACTCAACCACACCTACATGGAATTCTATCAGCGGCCCGCCCAAGAGGTTTTACAGGAATTCAATTCTTCTGCCCAGGGGCTTTCTGGGGAAGAGGCGCAGCAGCGGCTCCAGGCCAACGGCTACAATGAACTGAACGAGGCTGAGCGCGATTCTGTCTTCAAACTCATTCTGGAGACCTTCAAAGACCCCATGGTGATTGTGCTGCTGCTGGCCGCCGCCGTGCAGCTGGTGCTGGGCGAGGTGATGGAGGCCATCATCATCTTTGCCGTGCTGGTGCTCAACGCCATTGTGAGCGTGGTGCAGACCAAAAAGGCCGAAGGCGCCCTGGATGCCCTCCGCCAGATGTCGGCGCCGTCTGCCAAGGTGCTGCGCGGCGGCGTGACCCAGACCATGGCCGCCCGCGAACTGGTCACCGGCGACGTGGTGGTGCTGGAGGCCGGTGACTTTGTTTCGGCCGACGGCCGGTTGCTGGAGAGCGGCTCCCTGCGCGTAGACGAAGGCATGCTCACCGGCGAGTCTGAAGCCGTGGAAAAACATATTGAGGCCATTCCCGAAGACGCCCCCCTGGGCGACCGCAAGAACATGGTCTATAGCGGGGCGCTGGTAGTCTATGGCCGGGGTACGTTTGTGGTCACGGCTACCGCCGAAAAAACCGAGATAGGCAAAATTGCCGGCCTCTTGGCATCGGCGCAAGCCAAGCAAACCCCGCTCCAGCGCAAACTCGCAGATTTCAGCAAGAAGCTGGGCTGGGTGATTCTGGCGCTGTGTGTAGTGATCTTTGGGGTAGAGGCGCTGCGCGTGTGGCTGGAACCCGAAGGGCAGGACATGACCAACGCCTTGCTCAAGGCCTTTATGTTTGCCGTGGCCGTGGCGGTGGCGGCCATCCCAGAGGCGCTTTCCTCTATTGTCACCATTGTGCTGGCGGTGGGCACTAACAAAATGGCCCGGCACCACGCCATCATCAGAAAGCTACCGGCGGTAGAAACCCTGGGCTCCACCAGCGTGATCTGCACAGACAAAACCGGCACCCTCACGCAGAACAAAATGACGGTGGTAGACTACTACACCCCAGACAAAACCGCTGACGAGTTCCCGGAGAACCCCGCAGATTGGTCAGCGGGCGAGCAGCGGCTCATTCAGGTGGCCGTGCTCTGCAATGACTCGCAGATCAATGAAGACGGCGCTGAAGTGGGTGACCCCACAGAAGTGGCCCTCATTGCCTTCAGCAACAAACTGGCGCTGAACTACCGGCAGCTGCGGGAGAAATTCGGCCGGGAGGCCGAACTGCCCTTTGACTCAGACCGCAAGCTCATGTCTACGGTGCATACCATTGACGGGGAGCGGCTGCTGCTCACCAAAGGTGGCCCAGACGTGGTGCTTTCCCGCTGTTCCCGCATTTTCCTGAACGGGCAGGAACAACCGCTCACCCCAGAGTTGAAAGAGCAGCTGCATGACCAGAATGAAGACTTCTCTGACCGCGCCCTGCGCGTGCTGGCCTTCGCGTATAAATCTGTTCAGGCCGGGGCGGCGGTTTCTTTTGAAGATGAACATGACCTGGTGCTGGTGGGGCTGCTGGCCATGATTGACCCGCCGCGCGAAGCCGTGTACGCCTCTATTGAAGATGCCAGGAAAGCGGGCATCAGAACGGTCATGATCACCGGTGACCACAAGACCACCGCCCAGGCCATTGGCCGTGACATTGGCCTCATGGATGAAAATGACATTGCCGTGACCGGCCGCGAACTGGACGCCATGTCTGAAGAGGAGCTGGACCAGAAGCTGGAAGACATTGCCGTCTACGCCCGGGTTTCGCCCGAAAACAAAATCAGGATTGTGCGCGCCTGGCAGAAGAAAGGCAAAATCACCGCCATGACCGGTGACGGTGTAAACGATGCCCCCGCCCTCAAGCAGGCCGACATTGGCGTGGCCATGGGCAGCGGCACTGATGTGGCCAAAGACGCCGCCGCCATGATTCTCACAGATGACAACTTTGTCTCTATTGTGCGTGCCGTATCAGTGGGCCGTACCGTGTTTGACAACATCAAGAAAGCCATTGCTTATCTCTTCGCCGGAAACCTGGGGGCCATTATTGCCATTCTCTTCGCGCTGGCCCTGGACTGGGTGAACCCGTTCACGCCCATCCAGCTGCTGTTCATCAACCTGCTCAATGACTCTCTGCCCGCCATTGCCCTGGGTATGGAGAAAGCAGAGCCGCACGTGATGCGCCGCAAACCGCGCGATATCAACGAAGGGATTTTTGCCGGCGGTACCCTGAAGTCAGTGCTCATGCGGGGGCTCTTGATTGGCGCCGCCGTGATTTTCTCCCAATGGCTGGGGCTGCAGGAGTCGGCAGAAATCAGTGTGGCCATGGCATTCACCACCTTGATTCTGGCGCGTACGCTGCAAACGTTTGCGGCCCGTTCAAACACCCAGACCGTGTTTGGCGCGGGGTTCTTCCAGAACAAATACGTGCTGTGGGCGGTGTTGCTGTGCTTCGGGTTGTATGGCCTTACGGTGCTGCCGGCCACCAGGGCCGTGTTCTCCATTCCCGCCAGTTTCGGCTGGGCCGAATGGAAATGGGCGGCCGGTCTGGCCTTGCTGGCCGTCACCCTGATGGAGGTCTGGAAACTGACGCCGTGGGCCGGTGACAAGAGAAAGGGAACGGCGAAAGGAAAGAAGTAATCTGCTGAAAAGAGGAATGGTTTCTGTTTTGGGTTTTCTGTTTAGTCTCTGGCGCAAGCGGCTTTACAGGTAGTGAGCTTCTGTTTCTGGGCTGTTTTTGTGAAACTAGGCCCAAAACGGGGCACAACCGGGTGCTTGCACCTCTGAACACTGAGAACTCTAATCAGCTTCAGCAGTAAGATCTAATACATCTCAATCACCTTGAGCTGCCATTTCTTATTAATCTCGTACTTGCGTTTTTGGCTGAGGGTCATGGCTTTGCCCACGGCAAACGTGGAGAGGGCGGCCCCCATGGTGAATTTGGCATCATCACGGTAGTCTGGCGTGGCGAAGTAATTGATGCCGCCCACCAGCGTGAACAGTGCGCCCGTGCCTTGCAACAGGTAACTTAGAAAGCCCACTGCTTTTCGGCCGGAGGTGTGGTTCTTCATTTTGATTTCGGCTACCCACTCCAACGGAATGCGCGACTGCTGAAAGTAAAAGGCTCCGTCTTTGATATCTGTGATGGGGCCGGAGTAGAAGTAGGTGTCGTTTTTTACCCGGAAGGTGATCCTGTCACCCTTGTAAAACCGGAAGCGGGGCAATTTGCCGGGCTTGGCCAGGAGCAGGTACGCAAGTCTGGGCGGCGTGGGCGTATCTGCGGTTTGGGCGGGGCAGGAAAGGGTAAGCCCCAGGAAAAAGAACAAGCCATACAGGAGAAACTTCGCCATGCCAAAGAGGTGTTTTAGAGGGAAACGTAACCCGGGGCCAATTTATTAAAATCAACCGTCAGGTTTCTGCAACTCCGGGCAAAGCTGCCGCCCGGCCCGCCACGGGGTACTTTTCTGTTTTCGGCCTGTTTTGGCCAAAACAGGCCGAAAACAGGAATCCAGCACGGGTGTTAATACATCTCCACCACCTTGAGCTGCCACTTCTTCTCCAGGTTGTAGGTGCGTTTGGTGAGGGCCTTCAAACCCACGCCGGCGGCATACATGGTCAGGGCGGCCCCCATGGTGTGCAGGCCGTCTACGCGGTCATCTGAATGTGTAATGAAGTTGATGGCGCCCACCAGCGTAAAGATGGAACCGGCGCTCTTGAGTACCACACTGCTGTAGTTGAGCACTTTTTTGCCGCCGGTGTGGTTGCGCATTCTGATTTGGGCCACCCGCTCCAGCGGAATTCTGGTGTTCTGGAAATAAAAGGCGCTGTCTTTGATAGCGGTGATGGAACCAGAGTAGAAGCGGCTGTCATTCTTTACCCTGAACATGATCTGGTCGCCCACATAAAACCGGTACCGCTTCAGTTTGCCGGTTTTGTTCAGGAGCAGGTAAGTCAGGTTGGCCGGTTTGGTTTTAACAGAGTCTACGGCCTGCGCCTGACCGGTAAAAATAATCCCGAAGAAAAAGAACAAGCCGTACAGTAAGGATTTTGCCATGCCAGGGAGTGAGGTTTTAAGGGAGAACGGTGCTTGGGAGAAGATATTGGCGTATCCTGTCTCATCATAAGTAGGACACGCTATGTCTAACGGAGCTTATTTTCATAAATTATCATTGGGTAAGAATCTTGGGCAGCGCTGTTTGCATAATACGCCGGTATTTCTTTCCCCTGCGCCTTAAGAGCAGGGCGGAAGACGGCATAGGCGTATTTCTCGTGGGCAGAGATCTCCTCATCAAAGGTGAGCCTGATGGTGTCACCTACCATTTTATAGCTCTCTGATTTTTCATCCATCCCAAAACAGGCAGATGATTTTACAAACCGTTCCCCTGCTTTCAAGCGAAGCGTAGAGGTGCAATTAGCAACTCCTTCATATTGGGCCACCAGCAGGTCAGGCGCCTCAAATTTAGTGAAGTCAATAATTCCCGAGGGAAAAAGTAAAAGGCTCACCAGAACAACCAACAGAACGGCCGTTTTCTTTACCCGGTGCGCATTCTTGCACCTCTCCCTGTAAAGAAGGATACATTGTACTGGAAAGATGACGGCAAGAACGGGAAATCCTAAAAATAGGAGCATGCCTAACCCAAAATTCCAGAGCTGCGGCAGCTTCTGCCAGAAGTACATAGTATGCCACAAGACAAAATAGAAAAGTGAGAGAATGACCAATTTGCTTTTCAAGGGCTTTGCTGCGGTTGAGGCTATGAAGAGCATGTTTACATTTGTCGTTTGCGCTGCAAACGGGTGTCAAAAGAACCTGACTTCGCCTTTCACTCCCCGTTTTCGCTTGCAAATCAAAATGTAAACAAGCTCAAAGGATGAAGAACAGACAAAAAGAGCAAAGTAGCAAGTAGCGGCAGAAACAGAAATGGCCACCGGTTATCAGGTGGCCATTCTTTTAATATAACGGAGTTGGTAGTCTACTCTTGCACCGGAGTAGCGTTGTAGCCGGCTTTGTTCACAGCGGCCACTACTTCCTCTTCAGAGATGTTTCCCTGCACGGTCAGGATTTTATCAGGGTTGTTGGTGTCTACCGCCCAGTTCTCAACGCCAGGGGTAGCATCTAAGGTGGGGGTTACGGCGCTGATACAGCCACCGCACTTGATATTGGTCTTAAATTTTAATGTAGACATAAGGGTACGTATGAATTAGGAATGAATTTGAACACAAAGATCTATTTACAATTTTAACGTGCGCAGGCGTAAACTGTTGGTGACTACAGACACAGAACTCAGCGCCATGGCGGCCCCGGCCAGCATGGGGTCCAGCAGGAAGCCCCAGATAGGGTAGAGCAGCCCGGCGGCCACGGGTATGCCGATCACGTTGTAGATAAACGCCCAGAACAGGTTCTGATGGATGGTGCGCACCGTGGCCTTGCTCAGTTTAATGGCCTTGGCAATGGCGCGCAGGTCTGAGTGCATGAGCGTGATTTTGGCCACATCCATGGCAATATCCGTCCCGCGGCCCATGGCAATGCCTACATCAGCCAAGGCAAGCGCCTGCGAGTCATTGATGCCGTCGCCCACCATGCCCACCACATGGCCCTGGCGCTGGAGTTCCTGAATGAAATCGGCTTTGTCCTGGGGCATCACTTCGGCTTGGTAATGGGACAGGCCCACCTGTTGCGCCACGGCGGCGGCGGTTTGGGCGTTGTCTCCCGTGAGCATGTACACGTGCAGGCCCAGTTGCTGCATCTCTTGAATGGCTTGCGCCGAGGTTTCTTTAATAGCATCAGCGATGGCGATGAGCGCCACCACCTGTCCCCGCGTGCCGGCGTAGACCACGGTTTTGGCTTCGGCTTTGCGTTTAGCGGCCGTTTTTTCCAAATCGGGGCTAAACTGGAGGCCGTTTTCCTGCATCAGCTTCTCGTTGCCCAGCCAGAACGTTTGGCCCTGGTACTGCGCCTGCACGCCGCGGCCGGTCACGCTGGTGAACTGCTCCAGTACCGCCGGTTGCACGCCTTGTTCTGTGAGATGTTTGGAAACGGCCTCGGCCAGCGGGTGCTCACTCTGGTTTTCCAGCGCCAGCAGAACAGCAGCCAATTGGTTCGTTTCTTCCTCTGGAACCGCCCAGTGCAGCTCTGTTACCTCGGGTTTGCCTTTGGTGATGGTGCCGGTTTTGTCCAGCACCACGGCGGTGAGTTTATGGGCAGTTTCCAGAGATTCGGCGTCTTTGATCAGGATTCCGTTTTCGGCGCCGCGGCCCACGCCCACCATAATGGCGGTAGGGGTGGCCAGACCCAGGGCGCAGGGGCAGGCAATAATGAGCACGGTAATGAGCGCCAGCAGCGCGTGGGTTACGTTGTTATCGCCGCCCAAGAAATACCACGCGGCAAAACTCAGCAGCGAAATACCAATCACCACCGGCACGAAGATGCCCGCAATTTTATCGGTGAGTTTCTGCACGGGCGCTTTGGAGCCCTGCGCCTGCTGCACCATCTTGATAATCTGGGCCAGCAGGGTTTCTGCGCCAACTTTCTCCGCCGCAATCTGCAAGCTGCCTTTCTGGTTGATAGTGCCCGTGAACACCTGGTCGCCGCTGTTTTTCTCCACGGCCATCGGCTCGCCGCTGATCATGCTTTCGTCTAAAAATGAAGAGCCGCTGACCACCCGTCCGTCCACGGGAATTTTCTCGCCGGGGCGGATTAACAGCACATCGCCTACCAGTACTTGTTCAATGGGCAGCTCTATCTCCTGCCCGTTGCGGAGGGCTTTCACGCTTTTCGGCTGCAGGCCCATGAGCTTTTTGATAGCGCCGCTGGTGCGGGATTTGGCGCGTTCTTCCAGCAGCTTGCCTAAAAGAATGAACGCGATGATGACCGTGGCCGCTTCATAATAGACGTGCGGCTCCAGCCCGCGGGAGAGGAAAAACTGCGGATAGAACGTGTTGAAGGCGCTGAACAGAAACGCGATGCCGGTGCTCACGGCCACCAGCGTGTCCATGTTGGCCTTGCCGTGGCGGGCTTGTTTGAACGCATTTACATAAAAATTGCGGCCAAACCAGAACACCACCGGCAGGGTAAGCGCCAGCATGATCCAGTTGCCGTACGGCATATGGTGGAAGAACATGCCAATCACGGCCACGGGCAGAGACAGTGCCGCCGCCCAAATGGTTTTGGTTTTGAGGCGGGTGTACGCTTCCTGCTCGCGGGCCTCCTGCGCCTCCTGCGTGGCCTCCTCCTGCTGGATGAGCAGGTCATAGCCCACGCTCTGGAGGGCTTTCTGCAGTTGGGAGAGGTCAGTGCCTGAGGCGTATTCAACCAGGGCTGTTTTATTGGCGAAGTTCACCGCCGCGCTCTGGACACCGGGTTGCGCCTGCAGCATGGACTCTACGCTCACGGCACAGGCCGCGCAGGTCATGCCCTCTACCGGAAAACTGTTCTTAATGGCGGGTTTCTCTTTGGTCAAGGTGGCCATATATCTATTGGTTGAGGTTCTGATTCAAGTTCTGATACAAAGGTACGGGCCCCAAGCGCGCGCGGCGTTACAGCTTTGTATACCGTTGTTACATAATTTTAATGAGTTGCGTTTTAGGCCTGTTTTTCTGAAAACAGGCCTAAAACGGCACAACCTGCTTTCACAGCAACTGCCGGGCAATGAACTGCGCGTCTCTGGCCGCCCCCAAAAGCAGGGCCGAGCTTCTGCTGCGCTGCCAGGAGAGGCCCAGGTAAAACAGCCCCGGTACCGGACTGAGGCCTTGCTCATGCAACGGATTGCCGTCTGCGGTGATGGCCCCTGCTATCTGGAGCCAGCGGTAGTCCGGTTGAAAGCCGGTGGCCCAGATAATGCTGCTGAACTGGGTACTGGTCCCGTCCTTGAAAAAGACCTGCGAACCGGCAAACCCTGTGATCTCAGGCCTGAGCGGAATCACTTTTTCCCTGAGCAGTTGCTCCAGCTCGCGCCCGTAGATGACGTCTGCTTTCCGGAGGACCTTTTTGCCCACGCGCGAGGTGGGGGAGGCGTAGAGGGCACCCGTGACGGTGGCCCACCAGAAGACGCTTCGGCCCAGCATTCTGAGCGAAGAGAACCGGGGTTTCCTCTTCACAGATAGGTGCACCGCATGGTATTTGGCCAGTTCCACGGCAATTTGCGCCCCTGAGTTACCGGCTCCCACCACCAACACGTTCCCCGGGGGCAATTGGCCTGGGTTCCTGTACCGGGAACTGTGCAGCTGCACCACCTCTGGGGCGGGAGCTGTGGCGTACGTGGGTAGGAACGGCGCTTGAAACGGGCCGGTGGCCACCACCACTTGTTGGGCCAGGTAGTGGGCAGACGGGGTCTGGAGGAAGAACAGCCCCTCTTTTTTGGTCAGCGAAACTACCGGCTGCCCCAGTTCTACCGGAAGCCGGAACTGCTGGGCGTACTGCTGCAGGTACCGGGCTATCTCGTCTTTGGTAGGGTAGTGCTTTCTGGGCAACAGCAGCGGGAACCCCGGCAAATGGCAGTACGGTGCGGGCGTAAACAGTTGCAGGGAGTCATACCGCTCCCGCCAACTCTGCCCAACCTGCGGGGCCGCCTCCAGCATAAGAAAGTCTCTGCGCTGGAGGTGCAGGTAATAGCCCATGGCTAAGCCGGCCTGCCCGGCACCAATGACAATGACTTCATACACGTGGGGCTGCGCCACCGGCAGAACTGTGGTTGATTGCGTTTTCATGCTTCTGAATAGATACGCAAAACTAGATTTCGGCACAGCCGAAGGCATTACAGAATTTTATAGAAGTGGTGCAGGATTTTGTCTTGTAGGGACCCGGCGCCGCCTTGTCTCCATGTATCTCTGGTAAACCGGGCTCCACGCGTTTCTGATGACTACATTTCCCCGCCTGCTGATTACCCTTGTGGAACATCTGTCTTATCAGACGTTGACCGGGAGCAGCTGCTTTTGAGCACGTGTCAATTTGCCTTTTACGCTGCAGACCGTCCCAGAATACCCTGCGCAGGTACTTTTGCCACGAAAATGATAGTGGATACATGCTCCTGCAAGGGCAACCAAAGGGATACAGACTTTACAGATGCCTTGAACGGTTGACTTTCTGGTGCCCCGTGAATAGGCCTGAGCTTTGGCGCTTACTCAGGCAAGCCAGAGGTCAGCATCAGTTGGAACACAGCTGTCTGGCATTAGCTAAGCCTCTGTTCTATTAGAAAAAAACGCTCCCCCACCAGCCGGAGCCAACGGGGGAGCGTGAGATTCTGTTTTTGGCCTGTTTTCTGAAAAACAGGCCAAAAACAGAAATTACAGGTCTATGTCTGAGGTGTTGGCGGCAGAGAGAATATCTGCCACGGGGTCAGACTTAGGAATGAGCTCCTGGCAAACCTCTATGCACCGGCGGCAGGCGGTGGCGCAGGCCTGGCAGTGGTCATGGGCGTGGCGTTCGCACTCAATGGCGCAGGCCTCGCAGATTTCTACGCACTGCCTTAGCACCAGCCGCGCATGCTCTGACCCTTTAGACAGGAACGAGGCTGACAGGCGGCAGTAATCGGCGCAGTCTAAGTCCAGGTGAATACAGCGCGCCATCTTCTTTACTTCGTCTTCCTGCAGGCAGGCGGTGGCACAGTGGTCGCAGGCCGCGATGCAGGCCAATAACGCATCAATGGCCGGTTTATATTCGGTACGCATAGGCTTGGGTTTTGGTCTTCTTGTCTATACGCGAGCGGCAAAGATAGGGGTTAGCTGTTTTTGGCCTGTTTTTCAGAAAACAGGCCAAAAACAGCGGCAGGGGTTTAGTGATACACCCCCGCGTGCTCGCAGGCATGGCCGTCTGGCCCGCGCTCTACCTGCAGGGTCACGTGCTGGATGCCGTGGTGATGGGCTATCTCCTCCCGAATCTCCATGAGCTGGCTGTCCTGATATGTGTCTTCTACCACCAGGTGGGCGGTGAGGGAGTTTTCTGTGCTGCTCATGGCCCATACGTGCAGGTCATGCACCTGGGCCACGCCGGGAACGCCCTGCAAATACTCCCTGATTGCCGGTAAATCAATCCCGTGCGGAACGGCGTCTAAGGTGAGGCGCAAAGATTCTACCAGTAATCCCCAGGTACTCCAGACAATCACCACCACAATGACCAGGCTCATGGCGGCATCTACCCAGAACCAGCCCGTGTAGTGCATGACCAGCCCGGCCACCACCACGCCCAGGCTCACCAGGGCGTCAGCGGCCATGTGCAGGTACGCTCCCTTTACGTTGATGTCATGCTCTTTATCTCTGAAGAAGAGCAGGGCAGTGCCGGTATTGATGAGTATGCCCACAATGGCCACCAGGGTAATGGCGGTGCCGTTCAGGGCGGGGGCGGTGCCCAGGCGCTCAATGGCTTCCCAGCCAATGGCGCCCACTGCCACCAGGAGCAGCATGGCGTTGAGCAGGGAGACCAGGGTAGTGCTTTTGCCATAGCCGTAGGTGAAACGCTCAGTGGGTTTGCGCTGGGCCATTCTCAGGGCGAAAAAAGCCAGCAGCAGGCTCAGAACATCAGTAAAATTGTGGCCGGCATCTGTGAGCAGCGCCAGTGAGTTATACCACCAGCCAGCGGCGGCTTCTACCACCACAAAGGCTATGTTGAGGCCAATGCCCAGCAGAAAAGCTTTGTTCAATTTGCCGGAGGCTGGCAGGCCATGGGCATGGCCGCCGTGGGAGTGGGTATGGTTGTGTGTGTGTGAATGTGCCATGGGTCAAAGACAGTGTGTCTGCTCCTGATGCTTTTGTTCTCTTGTATGCAGCGGCCACGTGGGGTACTTTGTTTTCGGCCGCAGGCCAAAGGAAGAAAACAGAAGAGAAAAGGAAGTTACAGTTTTCTGCTGATGAGTTATAAGATTTTGCCAGCGATTCGCCTAAAAAGAAACAGCCGGGAATTTCCGGCTGTTTTTGTTCTTTCTGCAGATGCAGCTGTTAAGCTGCAAGTGAACGGCAGGCTTCGGCGCAGCGGTAGCAGGCCTCTGCGCATTGCTTGCAGTGTTCTGCGTCATGTTGGGCACATTCATCCCCGCATTTCTGGCAGATCTCAATACATTCTTTCAACAAGTGTTTGCCGTGCTCTGACCCTCTGGCCAGGAAAGCGGCTGTGAGGCGGCAGATGTCGGCGCAGTCCCGGTCAAGGGAGATGCAACCGGCCATCATTTTTACGTTGTCTTCCTGTAAACAGGAGGAGGCGCAATGCTCACAGGCTAATATACATTCTTGTAAGGCGTCTAACACAGGTCTGATTCGTGAATCAATCATAGTTTTTTAGTTAGTGGTTAAAAATCTATTCTTCTTCACACTCTAAAGGCCTTTGCGCCGCGGCCGCAGAAACAGGCAGTGGCACAAGGTACCTTTATAGATACGCCCTGCCGCCGCCGCTGTTCTTATAAAATTATGTGATGGGGTGTATATAATTTTAGGGCAGGTGTAAGATTGTCTTTTGGGCTGCAAACGGGCCTTAAAAGAACCTGACCTGGCGGTTACCCTGCCCCATAGCGCTGATCTGCTGCTCTAAAACGCTAGAGAAGCACCTTTCGCTCCCCTTTTCGGCTCACAATCAACATGTAAACAGGCTCTAAGGCTAGGCCAGGTGGTCTAGCGGCAGCCGCTCAATAGTGGGGTCTTTCTTGAAATCTGTCACAGAGACGCCGGTCACTTTCTTGAACTGGTTGGAAAGGTGCTGTACGCTGCTGTACTGCAGTTTGAAGGCAATTTCACTTAACGTGAGTTCGCCGTAGGAGAGGAGTTCTTTTACCCGCTCAATCTTTAACCGGATGAGGTATTTCTCAATGGTGGTGCCGGTGTGCTGGGAGAAGACCTTGCTCAGGTGCTGGTAAGACATGCCCAGTTTCTCTGACAGGTACACAGAGGTGGTGATGGGCTGGTACTCCTCTTCCAGGTGGCGCTGGTACGCCAGCAGGGTGGTTTTGATTTGGTCAGTGAGCTGTTCCTCCTTCTCCTGCAGCAGCTCAAAGCCGTGTTCCTGCAGCGCCGCCCGCAGGTGCTCCACCTGCACGGGCCCGCCTGTCACTACCGCCTCTCCCAGCTTTACTTCCTGCACGGCATAGCCCTGCTGGGTCAGCACGTCTGTCACGGTGGCAATGCAACGGGGGCAAACCATGTTTTTAATGTGCAGGTGCTGTTCCATAGGGTGTTTTAAAGGTGCGTAGCTTAGAAATAGGGAGCTGGTGTTCCCCTCTTTAACGTTCTGCCTTAGAGCTTGTTTACATTTGTCTTTGGAGCTGCAAACGGGTATCAAAAGAACCTGACTTCGCGGTTGATTCGCACCATAGCGGGGCGTATGCTGCTCAAAAAAAGCTATAGAAGAACCTTTCGCTCCCCGTTTTCGCTTGCATAATCAAAATTAAAACAAGCTCTAAGCAGGAGCGTTACATGGGCTTAAAAATAGTAAAAAGTCTATACTTCTTTAGGCCGGTTCTTAGGCACGTTCCGTTTGGGCGAGGCGGCCGGGGCGTTTCTGGGCTTCTTTTTTGAAAACCGGGCAAAAAGCCAGTTCACGCTGGGCACCACCAGGAAGGCCGTGCCTGAGATGACCAGGAAGAAGCCGATAAAGGCGTTGAACAGCCGGGGCAGAAAGTCATCTGTGAGCCCGAAGGTATAGAGCAGCACCGTCATGGCCAGCACCAGGCTGCTGAGGCCGGCAATGAGCAGGTCACGGCGCCAGTCACGCTGGAAAGGGTGCTGTTTAGCTACTTTGGCCATGGGAGAGCTGGCTGTTTCTAATCCAGTGCGGGAGCAGGTGCAGCAGTTCTGCCTGTAGCGACTTGCCGTTGTCCTCTTCTGAGTACTGCAGGGATTTCTGAATGAACTCTGGCAACGGCAATTCTTTCTGCTTCAGCTCCAGCACATACTCCTGCAGTACCTGCGGCCTTGGCCCCCAGGTGCCCAGCGGCTGCAGGGTGTCTGCGTGCAGGGCAATGAGTTTGGGAATGCTTTTGCCGCCGTTGGTGAGGTAAGCCTCCATCACGGCGGGCTGCTCTGTGCGCAGTATGGTGCGCAGGGAAATATGCTCTGCCTGTTCAGCAATGGCGGCCAGCACGGGCACATGAATGGCCGCGTCACCGCACCAGCCCTCTGTGAGCACCAGCCAAATCTGCGGCGTGGTAATGCTCTGCACCAGTTCCACCAGATCTGGCTGAAGCGGGGTCTGGTAGGTGCGCTCCATAATGGCCAGGCAGTTTTGGGTGAGTTGCGCCAGAAAGGCAGACTGCTCCAGCCCCGTGGTTTTCTCCTGGGCCACCGCGTGCCGCACTAAATCCATATAGCCCGCAAAAGAGAGGCTCTGCGCCACCACTTCTGGGGTAATCACGTTTGGTTGTGCTTCCATAGAAATTCTAAACTGTAGCTGGTAAAGCGGCGGCAAAGATACGGCAAAGCCCATGGTTAACCTACACCCGTCTGCTTTTCCCCTTTGTACGGAAAGAAAAAGACCCGAGGTGTTTCCCGGGTCTTTTTCTGAAAACAGGCCTGAAACGGCTGGTTTCTACGGTATTCTGCTACGGTTACTCTTTCTCGTTGCCCAGGCCGTCGGCACTTTCCTTATGGCCTTTGAGGGTGCTGGCGTTGGGCTGGTTGTTTCTGAACTCCTTGTCAGTGCTGTCTGCGCCGCGGGTGTCTGACCAGTTGGCGTTAGAGCCTTGGGGGCTGTCCTGCTCCAGGTCAGCTTTAGCACGTTTGGCACCGCCGCCGTGTCCCTCCTGGTGGCTCACGTTTTCGCCGCGGGTGTTATCAGCTCCGCCGGGCACGGGGCCGTCCTGAAAATTAGGGGCGTTGTGGCCTTTGCCGGGGTTGTGGTTGTGCACGTTGTTGGGTCTCCCGCTCACACCCGCGCCGGTATCCATGCGCTGGTTGTTCTGTGATTTCTGGTTCTGGCTGCCCTGGGTGTTGGGGTTGCTCCTGGTTTCGGGCGAGCCGTCATAGGGCGGGTTGTTATTATGGCGGTTGCTGTTGTTGAGGTGGTCGTTCTGGCTTTGTGCCTCTTGCCAGCTACGGTCCTGTTCTGGTCTGTTTTGTTTTGGGCTGTCTTCGCCTTTGCCTTTGGTCATAACGCGGTCTCCTTATCTATATGTGAAACATGTACAGGTATTTGCTTCGGCTGCGCCGATGTCTCTTACCTGTACGAGCCTGGTTATTTTTAGATTACCGGGGGCAGGGTATCCTTGCCTGAGTGCAGCAGATTTGTTAGAAAATGAACAGCCGGGGGCGGGTTAACTCAAAACCGAAGATGCGCGTACTACTACCCGTACAAGCACCGGAAGGGTAGCGGCCGCCTGCGCGGAATGGGCCTTTCTTCTAACCTACAGACCAAGAACTATGAAAAAGCTATTGATTTCCCTAAAAAACGTTTCCCTGGCCCTGTTGCTGGGAGGCGCCCTTTTAGTAGGCACCAGCGCGTGCAGCACCGGCACCGGTGACGGCCAGACCAACGTGGAGGAAAGTGATTTCAAAGACAAAAGCCCCACTGAGCACAACCAGCCGGGCCAGTCAGACAACACCCAGGACAACAACGGCCGGCCTGCCCCGGGCGCTATGGCCAGTGACTCTGCCTATGAGGAGGTGTATGACAGGCAGATGAAGAAAACCGAACAGAAGAAAGATGGCGGCACCACCGGCAACCAGGCCTTTGGGGGAGCCGCAGAAACGAACAAAGACGATCACTAGGAACTGCAATACAACAGGAAAGCCTGCCCCCGCAAAGGGGCAGGCTTTCCTGTTTTTGGCCTGTTTTTGAAAAAGTAAGCCTAAAACAGGTTTGAAATTTTCCTTTCCTGCGGCAGAGGGCCACGGCTAGAATCTGCGTTCCCGCTTTTCTCGCCATTGCTGCGCTGCTCCGGGCTCTACAAAAGCTTATCTGAAGGTGAAGCCGTTGGGCAGGATTCTTACCTGGAAAGAATCAATGGCGGTGCCTGAGGGCTGGTACCTGATTGCCCAGCCGTTGGTGCTGTAGCCACCCACTCCCAGATAGAGGGTTTCATTGGTAGGGTCAACTCCCAGACCGTAGGCATTGCGCCGAATGAGGGGAGCCGTGGGGGCCGCCGTGGCGTTGGTGGCCATAGAGTACACCGCCCCATTGTAGGTGAAGTAAAGCTTGTTTTTAGCACCGTTGGTGGTGAGGTAGCCTGCGCTGCTTGTGCCCTGGGGGAAATTATAGGTAGTAAGGGCGTGGTTGTTGGCGGGGTCAATTTTCACCAGCGCACCGGGGGCTGACCAGCCTCCTCTGAGCACCCAGATCTTGTTGTTGTTGTCCAGTGCCAGATGCGTAGGTGATTCACCCACGTTGATCTCTGTCTCTACCGCATCAGTAGCGGTGTTGATCACTGAGACGGTATTCCCTGAGCTGTTGGCTACGTACAGTTTGCCGTTGTGCAGAAGCAAGCCTTCTGGCAGTAAGCCTACGTTGATGGTTTTGGTAACCGTGTTTTTAGTGAGGTCTAACACAGACACGCGGCCGGTACCGGTGTAGCCGTAGAGGCTGTAGCCCACATACTCAGTGACGTAGGCTTTGGAAGAGTTCAGCGCTGCCATGTACCGCGGAATCTTAAGGCCGTTGATCACCCCTACAGATTTGAACGAGTAAGCGTTGACCACCTCAATTTTTTCACTGGCGTTCAGGGCAACGTAAGCGTTGTCTCCAATAAACGTGATAGATTGTGCGGCATCACCCAGCGGGCGGTCATTGATTTGTTTGAAAAGCTCCGGAATAAAGGTTTTGGCGTCTGGGGAGAGAAAACTTATCTCTGCCGTGGGAGTGCCAAACTGGCCTTCATTGGTGATAAAAACACCGTGCTCATAAGCGCCTTTGAGGGCGGTGTCTTCATCACTGTCACAGGAGGTGGCAAAGATGGTGCTGCTACCAAGCAGAACGTACAGGAGGTACTTTTTAAAAGATGAAACTTTCATAGGGTGTATAAGTGTGAAAAATAGGGTAGAAATAAAGGTTAAGGATGTTTGGCCCATTGCAGGGACAGGGAAATTCTGATGTTTCTGGGAGGCATGGCGCGGTAGGCCATGGTTTGGTAGACGGTGTTGGTCACATTGTGAACCTGCGCCATCAGTTGGGCCTCAAACGCGTGCCAGGAAAAAGTGCGCCCTGCACCGGCGTTGACCAGCGTGTAAGAAGGCAGCCAGTTGTTGTTGTCATTGTCTGAGTACCTGAGGCTGGTGAAGGTGGCGTCTGTGGTGAGCCACCAGCCGCGGTAGCGCAGGTCTAACCAGCCGGCCAGCTTATGCCTGGGTACATAAAATAACTGCCGGTCTTGCAGCTTGGCCTGGGCGTTTGGCAGTGTCTGCTCAGAAATGGTATGGGCATACGCGGCACCGCCTTGCAGGATCCAGTCTGTAGTTAACCGGTACTGCCACCTGCTGTCCAGCTCAAGCCCATGGCCGTTCACTCTGCTCAGGTTGACGGGCTCAGAATATCCGCCGTTGGCGGAAGGCTGCCATTGAATCCAGTCTTTTACGTTAAGCAGGTAGGCCGTGGCCTCAGTGGTGCCGGTGAGTTTTTTACTTTTATATTGATGCTGAAGGCCTTCTTCATACCCCCAGCCGCTTTCGGGTTGAAGGTTGGGGTTGCCGCCGGGCCGCCAGAAACGGTCATTGAGGGTGGGCACCCGGTAACTTCTGGAAAGGTTGGCCTTGAAGACCAGGCTATGCGCGTCTGTTTCCAGCAGTTGGAGGTTGGCTCCCAGCGTAGGGGTAGGTGGCGGATTGAACCCCTGCACCCATGCCTGCCGAACGTTCAGGCTCAACTGCAGCAGGGGCAGCAGATCATAACGCAGCCAGCCGTAGGCAGAGAACCGCCGCTCGTCTACGTTACCGCCGTAGCCGCCCACGTTGGCTTTGAACAGCTGGCCTTCACCGCCTAACTGCAGGAGAAGGGTAGGGAGCAGCTGCCGCTCATGCTCTATCTGGCTTTGGTAGGTGTTCACGGTAGAGAGCGAGAAGGTGCCGTCATCTCTATAGTCTAACCTGTCTTTAAACCAGGCGCCGCGCACGGTGGTGGTGCCGCGGGCAACCTGCCCCTGCCATTCGGCCATGAGCCGCAGGTTCTCATCTTCCTGTTCTGCGTGCGTGTTGGCGCTGCCCATAGACGGCTGAATCTGCCGGTGGGTCTTCACGTACCAGCCCCGTACAGAAAGCCGCTGCTCCTGGCTTAGTTTGAAATGCAGTTCCTGCGCAAGGCTGTTCTGGTGAAAGGCGGCGTTCTGCTGGCGCTCTGTTGGTGCCCCAAAGGCGGTGGTGTTTTTAAACTTGAAATTGTTGTCTGATGCCGTTCTGGTGAAGGAGGAAACACTGGTGAGGCGCCCGTTGGAAAAGGAGCCCGTAGCGGCAGTTCTTCTATGCCCAAAACTGCCCGCTTCCTGCTGCACGCGCACCAGCTGGTGGGGCTTGAAGGAGGCCGGGTTTTCCAGGATCACAGCTCCGCCAACGGCGCCGCTGCCGTGCAGGGCACCGCTGGGCCCATGCTGCAGGCTCACCTGGGTATTGGCCGCCGGTGGCAACAGCGCAAAGTCAGTGAGCCCCAGCGTGGGCAGCGCAATATTAAAGCCGTTCCAGAGAACCGCGGTATGGCTGGCGGTAGTGCCCCTGAAGGCCACGGTGGCGGTCATGCCGTTGCCGTAGCTTTTCAGGTACAGCGGGCTGCGCTGCTGGAGCACGTCTGCCAGGGTAATACCGGGTTGCCGCTGCAGCAGCAGCGAATCAACGGGTTGTACCCGGGCACCGGCGGCGTAGCGGGTGTTCCTTTTGCCGGCCACTGTTACTTCCTGCAGCTGCACGGCGTTGCGCAGCTGGGCGTGGGCGCGCTGGGTGAAGAGCACCTGGGCCAGTCCCAAAACAAATCCAAAAAAGAAAACGCGTTGCGTCATGTCCTCGGCCAGTTAACAGCAGAGGAGACTACAAGGGGAGAAATAAACGAAAACGCCGGCCCGCGGCGGGGCCACCATCCTTGCTGCTTTTTTTCCCGAAAGCCTCCAAGTATACAAGATGATCTGGCAGGTCTCCTGACTCTCTTCTTCGGCCCGGCCTTCCCATCTGGCAGTGCAGACAGTGGCGTGTGGTGGGCAGAAACAGTTGAAGATCACAGTTGCGGGTACAGCTCAGGTTTCTCACCTGATTCCCTTTTAAGCACACACCGGCAGACGGCCGGGGGGTGCACCAAAATCGGGGCAAAGGTACGGGAAGTTTTGCAATCTGGTGCAGGTGCACCGGGTAAATTCTGTTTCTGGCTTGTTTTCAGGGAAATAGGCCCAAAACGTACGCAGAATATTTCCGTACAAACAGGGGAACAAGGAGACGAGGCCACGCGGGGTTATTGTCTTGATTTAACTAACCTCAGCTATGAAACGTCTATTCTTTTTTGCGTTACTGCTGGGCCTGGGCCTTTCCGGCGCCTTTGCCCAAACCATTTCCAACGTAGACCTCACCAAAGTGTACAGCGGCATAGCCGACGAGGCTTCGCCGTTTTTCTACCCGCCCTTGCTGGAGCGCTACAAAGCCCATGACTCCAGCCTCACCGTCTTTGACTACCATTACCTGTATTACGGCTACACCAAACAGGACGGCTACAACCCCTACGCCCGGGGCGAAGGCGAAAAAGTAGCCATGCAGATGGTAGACGAAGGCAAACTGGAGGAGGCGCGGCTGGTGCTGCTGACTGAGTTTGAGGAGAACCCCTTCAACATGAATGTGATCTTCCGGCTGGGCAGCCTCGCCGACATGCAGCAGAAACCGGCCGAGGCCCGCCAGTGGCTTCTGAAGTTTGACGGCCTGCTGCGCACCATTCTGCAGAGCGGCGACGGCCAGTCTGAGGAGACGGCCCTGGTGGTGATTGCCCCGCAGGATGAATACCCCATCATGGGGGTTCTGGGTCTGGAGACCACCGGGCAGGGGCTGGTCAAAAACAAATATGACGTGCAGAAGCTCAAGACTCCCAATGAGATGGAGAGCGAGAAGCTGTACTTCAACATAGAAATGCCCTTTGGGCACATGGCCCGCACGTTCACCCAGAAAATTGTAAAAGCCGAGTCCAGACCTAAACCTGTGAAGGCGAAGAAGATGAGGGGCACAGCCGGTAATTAATCCTGTTTTTGGCCTGTTTTCCAGAAAACAGGCCAAAAACAGATGTCACCGGTTGGCAGGCGGGTCCTGGTACACCACCGGGCTGCACTGGCTGAACCTGACAGGCGCCTGCACTGAAAGGCGGTGCGTTTGAATGAACTGGTGCATGAGCCGCTGGAACTCAGCCTGTTTCTGGGCATCTACTTCCTGCGGGTTCAGGTGAAACAGGTAGTAGTCAACAGAACCGTCTGGGCTGAAATAGAAGCGGTTAAAGCAGCGGGTAGGTTTGCCCCAGGTGAAGTTGTTCTGGGCCAGGTGCCGGCCCAGCTCCTGCAGCAGTTGCTGGTACGCCTGCACCAGCCTTGCCTGGTCGTTGCCCCTGAACACCGCCAGGCTGGAGTCTGCGTGAACCGCACTTTTGTACCGGGCGTCTAGTTTCTGCATAGAATGGGCCGTACCTTCGGCTTGCTGAAACGAGGAAACCACTTTCTGGGCCTTTGCTACCTGCAGCAGGCCCATCAAAAGGAGGAAGAAGAAGAATTGCTTTTTCATGGCTCAGGGCTGGTTTTGCCCAAGATAAGCATCTTTGTACATTATAACTAATAATTTAGTTGATGCTAGTGTTTTCTGTTTCTGGCCTGTTTTGGCCAAAACAGGCCAGAAACAGAAAGAGGTTTGGGCTGGGCTACGGTGCGAGGTGTAACTTTTTAGCCAGCTTCCAAGTTTTTAGCATTGTATTTGCATTCGGCTTGCCGTCTTACTTTTTCCCTCTATCCCTGAAATGAAACGCCTATTCCTCCTGACCGCGCTCTGCCTTTCTGTTTTTGTGAACGGGCATGCGCAGACTATTTCCAAGATCAACTTTGACGCCATCAAAACCGCCATTTCATCTTCTAAGTCAAAGCTGTATTACCCTAACCTGCTCAAACGCTACCACGCCAATGACGGCACCCTCACCCCAGAAGAATACAAGCACCTGTACTACGGCTGGGTTATGCAGCCCGGCTACAGCCCCTACAAAGGCAATGACAAGGCAGATGCCCTCAACGAGATGCTGCTCTATGAAAAGTTTCCTGAGATTGTGAGCACGGGTAAGAAAATCCTGGCCACAGACCCGTTCAACATGGATGTGATGTACCTCATTCACATGGCCTACGGCGAAATGAACAACCAGGCAGAGAGCAAGAAGTGGCTGGTGAAGTTTGACGGGCTCATGCAGGCCATCAAAGCCAGCGGCAACGGCCGGTCGCCAGAGACGGCGGTGGTTCTGGCCGCCCCGCGGGATGAGTACATGTTTTTAACGGTGGTGGGGCTGCGGCAGAACGGGCCGGTGCAGACCATTGACAACAAGTACCACCTCATCAACATCAAGTCGCCTAACAAGCTCAACCTGACCCAGGTGTACTTTAATATTCAGAAGCCCCTGGCCAAGAAAAAGTAACCTGCCTGAAAAAAGGCCAGATGCGTCTCTGTGCCCCGGTTGGCAGGAGATGCGTTGGGCCCTACTACCACTGCTATGAGAAAAAGAATGTTTGCCGTCCTGGCCGTGGGCCTTGGGTTGGTGTCTTGCCAGCAGAACCAGAATGCCAGCAGAGAAGAGGCGGCAGAAGACAACAGTCACCAGGTGGCGGTGGCCCTTTGCGAGGTGACTACCACAGACTCAGTGACCACACAGAGCTGGCTGGTGGGGGAGTGGGAGCTGAAAGGCATCAGAACCAACTACATGGGCTCAAAAGAAGACGAGTTCCTGACGGGTGAACAGGTGGGAACGCCTAAGCGCCTGACTTTTTTTGAAAACGGTGAATACGAGGAGCGGCTGGACGGAAACCTGCAGGGCGAACGGCAGCCGTTCAAAATTGTGGGGCAGAGCCTCATGCCGGTGGGGTACCAGTACTGGTTCTGCGGCGAAAGAACGCTGGTCATCAGCAATGTGGCCGCAGACGGCGTGACCGAAGTCTACATCAAGCAATAACAAGAACCTTGGGGCCAACCTCTCTTGCTCAGAAACTTCCTGAGGCTTTCTATACCCGCCCAGACGTGGTGACCATTGCGCGCGAACTGCTGGGGAAACACCTCTGCACCCGCTTTGACGGAGTGCTGACCCGCGGCCTGGTAGTGGAGACCGAGGCGTATTCCGGCACCCGGGATGCCGCCTGCCATGCGCACCTGGGCCGCCGCACTAAGCGCACAGAGATCATGTACCACCAGGGTGGTGTGGCGTACGTGTACCTCATTTACGGGATCTACTCTCTGTTCAACGTGGTGACCAACGCAGAAGGCACGGCAGATGCGGTGCTCATCAGAGCCATTGAGCCCTTAGAAGGCATAGAAGAAATGCGGCTGCGCCGAAATCTGGCGAAAATAGAGCCGCGGCTTACGGCCGGCCCCGGGCTGCTCACGCAGGCGCTGGGCATTTCTACCCAGCACACCGGCGCAAGCCTGACCGGCTCTGAGATTTGGTTTGAGGACCGGGGGCTAGAGGTCCCGGAGCAGGATATCCTGGAAGGCCCGCGGGTGGGGGTGGCCTACGCCGGGGCAGATGCCCTGCTGCCCTGGCGCTTCCGGCTCAAAGGCAGCAGGTGGGTGAGCAAGGCCAACCCTAAATACCAGGTATAGCGTGTATGGTTCTCTTTACCGGCTCACGTAAAGACATTTCCTGTTTTTGGCCTGTTTTGGCCAAAACAGGCCAAAAACAGAACTGCTGTCAGGCTTAAACTTTGCGGCAGAGCAGCAGAATTGGCTTGTTCTGCCTATCTGTGGTGGCAAACAGGTAATCTTCGCCGCCTTCCTTCAGTTTTAACTTATCGCGCAGCTGCGCCACCGTTAAAGGGTAATTGCGCACGGTGATGTTGGCTTTTCTCTGGGGCAGCAGCCTGTGCATTTCTTTGGCGCTGGCTTTTGGTTTGGCGCTGATTTCAAAAATCCGGCCCGGAAACGCCCGGCACAAATCTGTTGAAGTATAGAGGTGGCTGTTGCGGTGCAGCTTCTGCACCTGATAGTGCTGTGAGAGCCACTTAAACGCCCCGGCTTTGAGCAGCGCGGTATTGGGCTCATAGAGGTAGCGGAGCGGTTCTGGGGTATAAATGGCCGCAGCCGCTTCCTCTTCTTGTCTGGTGAAGGTGATTTCCTGCGGCGCCTGCCCCGGCCGCAGGTGCACCGCGGTTATTTGCGGGGTTTCTACCGTCTCCTGTTCAAGTAAGTACAGCACCTCTTTGACTTCGTTCTGCACGGCAATAATCCATACCCTGGTGACACCGGGCAATTCCTGCAGTGCCAGGTCCAGGTCCAGCATGGGGGCCGTTTTCAATAGCACTTTTTTCGCTTTGCTGAGCAGGAGGGGCAGCAGGCGCAGCACATCTGGCTCACAGTCCTGCAGAAGGTGCACCCGCTCCCGGGCCTGGCCGCGCCGGGCGGGGTCCAGGTAGATGACATCCAGCGGGGCAGAGAGGGTTTGCAGAAAGTCTTCGGCCTCCTGGTGGCACACCTGCACGTTTGGCACGCCCAATTGGGAATAGTTGTAGGCAACGGTCTGCGCCAGTTCGGCCTGCCGCTCCACATAGTACACCTGCCTGTACTGCTGCGCAAAATAGAAGGCGTCTACCCCAAAGCCGCCGGTGAGGTCTGCCAGTGTTTCTGCGGGCACCAGCGCTGCCTTGTAGGCGGCGGTGAGCTCAGACGAACTCTGCTCCACAGAAAGGTTGGCGGGGAAAACCAGCTCCAGGTTAGCCGCCCAGGCAGGGAGCTTGTTCTTGGCCTTCTGCCGTGCCTGCACCTGCTGCGCCAGTTTGGGCACGTTGAGCTGGGGCCACTTTTGGGCCTGCAGCACCAGCTGCGCCGGGTCAGCGGTGAGATGGTCTTCTATAAATTTCTTTTCGGCGGAAGTGAGCATTGCAAAGGGTGGTGATAGGGTAGGGGTGCTGATTTCCTGTTTCTGGCCTGTTTTTCCAAAACTAGCCCCAAAACGGCTGAAACCTCTTCAATGGAGGATGATAAACTTTTGTGTACCTTTGTGGTTCTATATAAAAAAGTTGAACTACCATGGTAGAAACCTATCAGAAGTACAAAGTAAAAGATATTTCCCTGGCGGAGTGGGGAAGAAAAGAAATAAAACTGGCCGAGGCCGAGATGCCGGGCCTGATGGCGATCAGGGAAGAGTACGGCCCCAGCCAGCCATTGGCGGGTGCGCGTATTGCCGGTTGCCTGCACATGACCATCCAGACCGCGGTGTTGATTGAGACACTGGTGGCGTTGGGCGCTGAGGTGACCTGGTCTAGCTGCAACATCTTCTCTACCCAGGACCATGCGGCGGCGGCTATTGCGGCGGCGGGCATACAGGTGTACGCCTGGAAAGGCATGAACGCCGAGGAGTTTGACTGGTGCATTGAGCAGACCCTGTTCTTTGGCGAGGACCGCCAGCCCCTGAACATGATCCTGGACGACGGTGGCGACCTGACCAACATGGTGTTTGACAAATACCCTGAGCTGGCCGCCAACATCAAAGGTCTGTCTGAGGAGACCACTACCGGGGTGCACCGCCTGTACGAGCGCATGAAGAACGGCACTTTGTTGATTCCGGCCATCAACGTGAATGACTCGGTGACCAAGTCTAAGTTTGACAACAAATACGGCTGTAAAGAATCATTGGTAGACTCTATCAGACGCGCTACTGACGTGATGATGGCCGGTAAAGTAGCCGTGGTAGCCGGTTACGGTGACGTAGGGAAAGGTTCTGCCGCCTCGTTGCGTGGTGCCGGTGCCCGCGTGATTGTGACAGAGATTGACCCTATCTGCGCCCTGCAAGCCGCTATGGACGGTTTTGCCGTGAAGAAAATGGAGAACGCCATTCCTGAGGCTGACATTGTGGTGACCGCTACCGGTAACTTCAACATCATTCGGGCAGAGCATTTCCAGGCCATGAAAGACAAAACCATTGTCTGCAACATTGGCCACTTTGACAACGAGATTGACATGGCGTGGTTGAATGAGAACTACGGCCACACCAAAGACACCGTGAAACCGCAGGTAGACCTGTACACCATTGACGGCAAAGATATCATTGTGCTGGCCGAAGGCCGTCTGGTAAACCTGGGCTGCGCCACCGGTCACCCGTCTTTTGTAATGTCCAACTCGTTCTCTAACCAGACCCTGGCCCAGATTGAACTGTGGACCAACGCTGATGCCTACGAGAACAAAGTGTACACCCTGCCTAAGCACCTGGACGAGAAAGTAGCCCGTCTGCACCTGGCCAAGATTGGGGTGGAGCTGGAGGAACTGTCTGCTGAGCAAGCCGCCTATATTGGCGTGGAGGTAGAGGGCCCGTTCAAACCAGAGTACTACCGTTACTAATAATCCTGTTTCCGGCCTGTTTTCCGGAAACCAGAGCAAAAACGCCCGGCTTCTCCAGAGAGGCCGGGCGTTTCTTTTCTATAGCAAAGAAGGTCACGAGCGGTTGATAACCTCCAGCAGCTCTTGCATACGGTGCATATAAGTATGCTGCTGCAGGGTGCGTGTGTAGGCGTTGGCGGCAATGGCGTCACATTCCTCCGGCCGGGCCAGGTAATGGGTGAGCAGCTCAGGTATTTCCTCTAGCCGGTCATACAGCACAATCTCCTTCCCGGGTTCATACAAGTCCTGAATCTCTTCTTTGCGGTCAGAGATCTGGAACGCACGGCAACCGCTGGCTTCAAATAGCCTCGGGTTTACCCCATAAGACCAGCGGCCAAACCAGGTGTGCAGGTTAAAGACAATGTGGGCCTGGGAGAAGAAAGCGGCCATCTCAGTAGGAGTGAAGTACCCCATGTTCACAAAGTAGGGCCGCAAGGGCGAGTCCTTATCAATCTTTCGTTTCCAGGGACCTGCCAGGGCAAACTGAAACTGTGTCACCAACTGGGTCAGGGCTTTTTCCCGGATTGGGTGCCAGTCTCCCGCAAACACAATGTCATATTTCTTCTCGCCAGATGCGCCGGGTTTATGCACCTCTGGGTCTATGCCCACGGGCAGGTAGTGACAGTTTTTAACCTGGTAGTGATGGTACACGCCTTGGGTGCCTTTGCTGTTGGAGAAGAAGTGGTCATACAGGTGTGCCGGAATGTGCTTGTACCCCAAGTCAAACGGGTCATTGAGCCACCAGCAAACGGTCATGATGCCTTTCTGCTTCAGCTTCTCCAGAGTGGCGGCATCATGGTTAAACCCATAGATGGTAAAGAAAAGATCAGGTTTGATGGTTTCTGCCAAGTCTAACACCTGCTGGTTCTTATATGCCTTAAACCTTTTAAAGCTGATTTTTTCCCGCACCCTTTCTACCTGGCCATTTCTCTCATGGTTAAAAACATGCACCTCATGCCCCAGTTGCTGTAATGCTTTCTCTGTGAACCTCCCCATGGGAATGGTGCGCGTGTGGCCAGGTATAGAAAGTAAAATTCTCATAAAGGGGGGATAGGGTAAACTGTGTGTAAGGTTATGCTAGAGCTTGTTTAAATTTTGTTTTTGCAGGCGAAAACTGGGGGCGAAAGGTTCTGGCTATACCATTTTTGAGCAGCGTAGCAGCGCTACGTTGAGAGAAACGGGCGAAGCCAGGTTCTTTTGATGCCCGTTTGCAGCGCAAAAGACAAATTTAAACATGCTCTAAGGAGGTAAAACGGGAGGTAGTAAGTCACCCGTTTTTATTCAGTCTCTTATTTGCCTCATACAGTTTGTAGTATTTATAAAAAGAGCCGGCCGCGTTGGTAACCGAAATCACAAACCCGTCAGCTCCATACAGAAATCCTTTTTTCAGGAAATAATTCTTCAAGAAAGAAAATATTCCTTTCAGTACCGCTTTCAGAAAGCCAGATTTTTTTCGGTCCTGGTGCTCCTGTGCAAAAAGGGAGGAGTAATAATTCATTTTAGAGACAAGCTCAGAGGCGTCACGGTAAGAGAAATGATCTAAGGTGCCCGGTAAGGTTCTTACCTGTACGCCGTCTGTACGTATGCCCTCATGTACGTCTCTCTGGGAGAAGCCGGTATGCTGGCGGTGGTACAGGCGCAGCACAAAATCATTTTCCCAACCACAGGCATTGATTTCTCGTTTTCCATAGAAATTTTTGCGCAGAAACTGATACACCGTTGTGGGGGCGAGGGCATGGGTGAGAATGTTCTGCACCAGCTCCGGCGAAAGCACCTCATCACTGTCTACAGACAGGATCCAGTCATGGGTGGCGTGGGAGGCGGCCAGGTTCTTGAGCGGCCCAAAGCCAATGAACGGCGAATGAAACACCCGTACGTTCGCAAACGTCTGGGCAATAGCCACGGTGTCATCAGTAGAGCCGTTGTCCAGCAGGATAATCTCCGGGAAGCTGGCCAGGGCCGAAAGGCAGGCGGGCAGGTATTCCTGGCTGTTTTTGGCCAGAATGGTGACAGAAATGGGTGCAGGCATGGGCGCAGAACTAAAAAAGAGGCAGGAGTAACTTCCTGAAAAGTACCTTTCTAGCGGGTACTGAAAACATCTGCTAGAATATTCGTATGTACCTATGTATATTTAATTTCTATATTTGCGTATAGGTACCTTTATTAATGCTGTAAAAGTACTAAATTAAGTCAAATGAGCGAACAGAGAGGGAATTCAATGAGTAAAGAGGAAAAAGATGCCCGCTTTGAAGCGGAGCTAATGCCGGTCATTTCCTCTCTCTACAACTTCGCATTCCGGCTTACCCTTGATGAAGATGATGCCAATGACCTGGTCCAGGAGACCTATTTAAAGGCCTATCGTTTCTTCGATTACTTTGAACCCGGAACTAATGCCAAAGCTTGGCTGTTCCGCATCCTAAAGAACTCGTTCATAAACGACTTCCGGAAAAAGAGCAAGCAACCCGCCAAAGTAGACTACTCTGAGGTGGAAGGCTACTACAACTCAGAAGACGTGGACGCTGAGGGCGAAGGCTCCAGCGGCACCACAGACCTGCGCATGGAAAGCGTGCAGGACCTGATTGGGGATGAAGTGGCCGGGGCGCTAAACTCTTTGCCGGTAGATTTCCGGACGGTGATCATTCTCTGTGACCTGGAGGGTTTCACCTATGAGGAGATGGCCAAGATACTGGACATCCCTATTGGAACAGTTAGGAGCAGGTTGCACCGCGCGCGGCACTTCCTGAAAGAGAAGTTGGAGAAATACGCTAAATCAATGGGATATAACAGTTAATTTACAGCATTATGATGGGAACTACTACAATGACAAATGAGGTAAAAGGCGCAGGCGCCACAGATGAAAACCACGAGCCTGACTGTGAGAAGGTGAAAGGTGTGTTTGAGAAGTGGTTGGAAGGTGCCGCCACTAAAGAGGATGAGGCTTTTCTGGCAGAGCAGGCTGATGAGTGCTCGCCCTGCTTTGAGAGTATTGAGAAGCAGCAGGAGTTTATCACCTTCCTGAAATCTGCCTTGCGCCGGCCGGGCACCCCTGCAGACCTCGTCAACTCCATCAAATCAAAGATCCATACCATATAAGCTTAGGCTACTAAGCGGCGCTAAACCCAAATGCAAGGCAAAATCATTATTTTTTCGGCTCCCTCAGGGGCCGGCAAGACTACAATTGTACGGCATTTAGTAAACGTACTCCCAGAATTAAACTTCTCTATTTCTGCCTGCACCCGTGACCGACGCGGCCGCTCAGAAGAAAACGGTAAAGATTACTACTTTATCACGCCAGAGGAATTCCGCCAGAAAATTGACCAGGACGAATTTGTAGAGTGGGAAGAGGTGTACGAAGGCGCTTTTTACGGTACGCTTAAATCTGAGATTGAGCGCATCTGGGCTTCTGGAAAACATGCCATCTTAGACGTAGACGTAAAGGGCGGCCTGAGTGTGAAAGAGTTCTACAAAGACCGCGCCCTTGCCATTTTTGTGAAACCCCCTTCTATTGAGGAGCTTTCTAAGCGTTTGGTAGCCCGCAATACAGACTCGGCCTCCAGTATCTCCAGCCGCGTGTTCAAGGCCAAGTTTGAGTTGAGCTTTGAAGACAGGTTTGATGAGGTGATTGTGAACGAGAACCTGGAAGAAGCCTTCGCCAAGGCGGAGAAACTGGTGCGTGATTTCATTTATCAAGAAGACGTAATAGCATAAGCATGCGGGTTGGACTGCTCTTTGGGTCTTTCAACCCCATTCATGTAGGGCACCTCATTCTGGCCAACTACATGGCCACCAACACCACGCTGGACACTGTTTGGCTGGTGGTGAGCCCGCAGAACCCGTTTAAACCCAGCAACACCCTGTTGCATGAGTTTGACCGCCTGCACATGGTGCGCCTGGCCATAGCAGACAACCCAGACCTGGGGGTGACAGACATTGAGTTCAGAATGCCCAAGCCCAGCTACACCATTGACACCCTTATTTACCTGAAGGAAAAATACCCCACGTACCAGTTTGCCCTGATCATGGGCGAAGACAACCTGGCCACGCTGCACAAATGGAAGAATTACGAACAGCTGCTGGAAGAGGCTGAGGTGTTGGTGTACCCCAGGCCCGGCAGTGCCAAGGTGCCGGAGCAGTTTCAAAATCACCCCAAGATTCAGGTGGTGCCCGCGCCGCTGCTGGACATCTCTGCCACGTTTATCAGAAAGTGCCTCAAAGAGGGGAAATCAACCCGTTACCTGTTGCCGGAGCCGGTGCTGGAATATGTAGAAGCTAAAAAACTGTACAGGTAGAGCTGTCGGTCCTAAAAGCCGGGCGTCTGTTTTAAGGCTGTTTTTCTCAAAACAGGCCCAAAACAGACGCCCGGCTTTTTAAGGGGTGTCCAACCCTTGTTTCAGTGACGCAAAAGCCGCAGCTGTCCCTGAGATTGTGGCTTTGTTTCCGTTCTTAGGTGCTGTTCAATTTTCTGGGGCAGAACCTGCGCAACCAAGAATGGGTGGTGGAGGGGGAATGTGGGCGCCGTGCGGGGTGGGTGTGCTGGTAGGTTTCTGGTAATGTATGCGTTGAATTATCTCTGGAAAGTTGGTTATATTTTCTTTTCTGTTAAAGCAGCGGCAAGGTGACCCAGCAAAGGTAACCTTTCTTGGGTGTGATTCGTTAATAAAGGGTTTTAGGGTTTTGGCGCGAGGTTAAATCCTGTTTTTCCTTAAAATGTTCTTGGTAAACTCGGCTTGCTGGCCTAATTTGCTTCCACTTCTTCTTTAATGGAAGAGTTAATTGAAAAATGAGTAAATCTGTCCTGTTTCAAGACCCCACTATCACTATCTCTTTTGATGATTCCTCCCAATGTGTGTATGCCGACTGGACAGGGTTTCAAACACTTCGTTCTGTGCAGGAGGGCTGTGAGCGGATCTTAGAGGCCATGGTGCAGCACGGGAGCCATAAGGTCTTAAATGACAACACCAATGTAGAAGGAATTTGGTCCAGTGCGGCAGAATGGGTAGGGTCAGATTGGTTTCCGCGCATGAAACAGGCGGGAATGACCGCTTTTGCCTGGGTGTACTCGCCCAGCATGTTCAGCCGGCTCTCCACAGACAAGTCTTTGCGCTTTACCTATGACACCCGCGGCATTGAGGTGTTTGATGATATTGATGCTGCCACCAAATGGCTGAGAAGCCTGGACTAGGCTACGCACAGAAGCTGCTATAAACGCATACCTGCCAAAACAGAAAGCCCCGTTAGATTGCTCTAACGGGGCTTTCTGTTTTTGGCCTGTTTTCTGAAAAACAGGCCAAAAACGTAGGCTTAGATGGTCATGATCTCAGCTTCTTTCTTGGTGAGAAGCTCGTCAATTTTCACAATATAAGCATCTGTCAATTTCTGCACCTTGCCTTCTGCGTCTTTCACGGCGTCTTCTGAGGTGCCTTCTTTCTGAAGCTTACGGAGGTCATCATTCACATCTTTCCGGATGTTCCGGATTCTGATCTTGCCGCTCTCAGTCTCGTTCTTGGCCTGTTTCACCAGTTCGCGTCTGCGTTCTTCGGTCAGGGCAGGAATGTTCAGACGTACGCCTTCGGCATCTTGCTGCGGGTTAAGCCCCAGGTCACTGTTTTTGATCGCTTTGGCCACTTCAGAAATCATGTTCTTCTCCCAAGGCTTGATCATGAGGGTGCGGGCGTCTGGCGTGGTGACGTTGGCAACCTGCGAGATGGGGGTAGGGGTGCCGTAGTAATCTACCCGCAGGTGCTCCACCATGGCCGGTGAAGCTTTCCCGGCTCTGATTTTTGTTAATTCTACGCTTGTATGCTGTACCGCCTTCTGCATAGATTCTTCGGCTTCGCTCAAGTAAAAATTAATTTCTTCGGTCATGTTGTTCTTCGGTTAGAAAGATATGCTGTGTATGGCCGCCCCAGCGTAAGCCAATGGGCGGCGCTAATTTCTGATTTTATTCTGTAAATTCCATTGCCTGGGGCTTGGTTACATAGACACCAGGGTGCCTACTTTTTCCCCGTCCAGCAATCTGGCCAGGTTGCCGGGCTTGTTGATGTCAAAGACCACTATGGGCAGGTTGTTCTCTTTGCAGAGCGTGAAGGCGGTCATGTCCATCACGTTGAGGCCTTTTTCAAATACTTCTTCAAAGGTAATGTCTACGTAACGGGTGGCCGTGGGGTCTTTCTCTGGGTCTGCGGTGTAGATGCCGTCAACGCGGGTGCCTTTTAGCACCACATCTGCCTCTATCTCAATGGCGCGCAGGGAGGCGGCTGAGTCTGTGGTGAAGTATGGGCTGCCAATGCCGGCCCCAAAAATTACTACGCGGCCTTTCTCCAGGTGGCGCATGGCCCGGCGCCGTATGTACGGCTCGCAGACCTGCTGAATATTGATGCCTGAGAGCAGGCGGGTAAACACACCGGCTTTCTCCAGGGCGCTTTGCAACGCCATGCTGTTGATAACGGTGGCCAGCATGCCCATGTAGTCCCCTTGCACGCGGTCTAACCCTACAGACTCGGCTTGTACGCCCCTGAAAATATTTCCGCCCCCAATCACCACAGCTACTTGTACCCCAAGGTCTACGGCAGTTTTAATCTCCTGGGCATATTGCACCAGCATATTGGTGTCAATGCCGTACTGCTGTTCGCCCATCAGGGACTCTCCGCTGAGCTTCAATAGAATTCGTTTGAATCGCATGCTTCTTATAAGTAGAATAGTTAGTGACGCCTGTAGACGTTTTGGGCCTGTTTTCTGAAAAACAGGCCCAAAACAGGTTTTATCTAAAATACAACCAGTACCTGGTTCTTCTCCACGTTCTGTTTCACGCTTACTTTCACCTCGCTCACCACGCCGTCACCAGGTGATTTGATGATGTTTTCCATCTTCATGGCCTCCAGAATGAGAACTGGGTCTCCTTTCTTCACCTCCTGCCCCGGCGTTACCTTGATGTCCAGGATCAGCCCCGGCATAGGGGCTTTGATGTCATTGAGTTTTTGGCTCAGGGCCTGCCCCATGCCCAGGCTTTCCAGCAACAGGTCCATGCGGTCTTGCACCTGCAGGGTGTGCACGTTGCCGTTGATTTTTATTTGGAAGGTCTTGGTGTCTGGCTCGGTCTCCAGCAGCTCTGCCGTGTAAGACTTGCCGTCTTTGATTATATGGAAAGAGGTGGCGTTGAGCGGGAGCAGATCCCAGGTAAAAGGGGCGTTATTGAGAAGAATCTGGTTTTTCTCAACCACAACTTGCCACGTTTTCGTAGCTGATTTTACCTGTAGCATGTAGAGCAGCGTTTAAGAGCGTGTATACGGTAAGTTTAGAATAAATTCTCAACTTGAGTCCTCAAAGTTAATAAATCCTTGCATGAATCACATTGTTTCCCGCGCCTTCTTGTATATGACCGCAGCAGGGCTGCTGGCGGGTTGTGCCGCCAAACGCCCTGTAAACACCTCTGTTGCCGCTGAACCGGTAGCCACCCAGGTTGATTCTGCGGCTTTGGCTCCCGCCCCTGCCACCAGCCAGGGGCCTTATAATCCTGCGGCTGAGCGCCTGATGGATCTGCTGCACACGCGGCTCGACGTAAGGTTTGACTGGGGGAAACAGCACCTGCTGGGGGAGGCCACCCTCACCCTTAAGCCGTATTTCTATCCGCAGGAAAAAATTGTGCTGGATGCCAAAGGGTTTGACCTTCATAAGGTGACACTGCAAAAAGGAAAACAGGAGGTGCCCTTGGCCTATGACTATGACCGCTACCAACTCACCCTCAAGCTGGATAAGGCCTATACCCGTAAAGACACTTTGCAAATCTTTATCTCCTACACGGCTAAGCCCAATGAACTGAAGGTGAAAGGAAGTGAGGCCATTCTGGCAGATAAGGGCCTGTACTTCATCAACCCCACGGGGAAAGAGGAAGACCTGCCCCAGCAAATCTGGACGCAGGGGGAGACCGAGGCTAACTCTGCCTGGTTCCCCACCATTGACAAACCCAATGAGCGCATGACGCAGGAGATCATCATGACTGTAGAAGACCGGTTTAAGACGCTTTCAAACGGGGTGCTGGTATCATCTAGAAAAGGAGCCAACGGCCTGCGCACAGACCATTGGCGAATGAACCAGCCGCATGCGCCTTACCTGGCCATGATGGCTATTGGTGAATTTACGGTGGTGAAAGACAAATGGCGGGACAAGGAGGTTACCTATTGGGTAGAGCCTGAGTATGCGGCTACGGCCAAAGCTACCTTTGGCCGCACCCCTGCCATGATGGAATTCTTCTCCCAGAAGCTGGGCGTGCCCTTTGTCTGGGACAAGTACGCGCAGGTGGTGGTACGTAATTTTGTGTCAGGGGCCATGGAAAACACCACAGCCTCCACGTTTATGGAGTCTGTGCAGCAAGACCGCCGGGAACTGCTAGACAAGAACTGGGACCATATCATTGCCCATGAGCTTTTCCACCAGTGGTTTGGTGATCTGGTGACCACTGAATCCTGGGCCAACCTGCCCCTGAATGAGTCCTTTGCAGATTACTCAGAATACCTGTGGGCGGAGCACCAGTACGGGGCAGATGAAGCCGCTCTCACGCACAGAGAGGCATTGCTGGAATATTTAGGCGAAGCCAGAACCAAGCAGGAGCCGTTGATCCGGTACCGGTACCTGGACAAGGAAGATATGTTTGACAGTCATTCATACGCCAAAGGCGGGAGGGTGCTGCACATGCTCCGGAAATTGGTTGGGGAGGAGGCTTTTTTCCAGTCTCTCAATTATTACCTGGTCCGGAACAAGTTCAGTCCGGTAGAGATAGATGAACTGCGCTTGGCGTTTGAGGAAGTAACCGGGAAAGACCTCAGGCCATTCTTTCAGCAATGGTTCCTCACCCCGGGGCATCCGGTGCTGAGCATCAGCCATTCTTTCCAGGACCAGTCCCTGACACTGCACGTGAATCAGACACAGGACACTGTGCAGACAACCGTCTACAACTTTCCTTTGACGGTTGCTATCTATCATAAAGGGGGGAAGCAGGAGTGGCAGGTTGAGGTCACAAAGACAAACCAGAGCTTCAGTTTTCCATTGGCCCATACCCCAGAAGCGGTAGTGGTAGACCCAGAGCAAACGTTGTTGGCAGATATACAACATAAGCAGACAATCTCAGAATGGGCAAACCAGTTCCAGTACAGCACGGCCTTTGCTGCAAAGGCAACTGCGCTGGACCATCTACGGGACACTACCGGGCTGGGGCTGCAGGAAGCTATTATGAAAGCCGTGCAAGATCCATTCTGGAAAATTAGAGCCACAGGACTAGAGCTCTTGGTAAGCACTCCTCTAATGGAATCTCCAGAAGTGCAGGGGCAACTGCAGATGCTGGCGGCCAAAGACCCTAACAGTTCAGTAAGGGCCACGGCTACTTACGTATTGGGGACATTGACAGGGCTCCCGAAAGAGATTATTGAAGTAGGGCTGCAAGACAGTTCCTACCAGGTAAACGCTGCCGCCATTTTCTCATGGGCCAGGGGCAAGCATGATCTGCAGCGCCTGACTTCATTTTTAAACCTGAAAAACCCAGACATAGTAAATGCGGTAGCCGCAGCTTTTACAGATTCTCAGGAGAACCAGATGTACGATTGGTACCTGCGGCAGGCCAGGAGACTGCGTAGCGGGGACCTGTATTACTTCATACAGAGCTTTGGCGCCTTCCTGATGAAAAAAAATATTGATGAGCAGGAGAGGGGTTGGCAGGCTTTGGTAAACATAGTGGAACGGGAAAATATGCCAGTGGTCAAACAGTCAGCGTTTCAAATGCTTACACTCATGGCAGAGACAGAAGAACGTAAAGAAACAGTGGCAAAACTGCAGGCACAGGATGAGAAATTGAGGGACAACGAAGGGCTATAAATGATTGGCCTGAAAAAATATTTGCAGAAATATTTGACACGAAAGAAAAAGCATCTAATTTTGCAGCTCCTAAGAACGAAAACGGCAACGGAAAACGGTTTTAGGGTTCTTTGAAAGAAGAATGGGGAGATTCCAGAGTGGCCAAATGGGACGGACTGTAACTCCGTTAGCGTAAGCTTTCGAAGGTTCGAATCCTTCTCTCCCCACACCAACACCGGTCAGAAATCAGAATAAGGTTACAGGTTATTCAAAGTGAAATTTCTGATCTTTTAGTAAACAAGCGGGAGTAGCTCAGTTGGTAGAGCGACAGCCTTCCAAGCTGTAGGTCGCGGGTTCGAACCTCGTCTCCCGCTCTTTTTTAAAAGTGTATGATGCAGCGCAAGCTGCATCATTTCATTATGCCGACGTAGCTCAGGGGTAGAGTACTTCCTTGGTAAGGAAGGGGTCGTGGGTTCAATTCCCATCGTTGGCTCGAACGGGTGTGTTTTGATAGAGCGCACTATTCAACGAAGAACTAAATACTATCTAAAATGGCTAAAGAACAATTTGATCGCTCCAAACCGCACGTAAACATCGGTACGATTGGGCACGTTGACCACGGTAAGACAACCTTGACTGCTGCTATTACTCAGGTTTTAGCGAGTAAAGGTCTAGCCGCAAAAAGAGATTTCTCTTCTATTGACAACGCTCCAGAAGAAAAAGAGCGTGGTATTACAATTAACACCTCTCACGTAGAGTATGCTACTGAGAACCGTCACTACGCGCACGTTGACTGCCCAGGTCACGCTGACTACGTGAAAAACATGGTGACTGGTGCTGCTCAGATGGACGGTGCTATCCTGGTAGTTGCTGCTACTGATGGTCCAATGCCACAAACACGTGAGCACATCCTTTTGGCTCGTCAGGTAGGTGTTCCTGCCCTTGTTGTGTTCATGAACAAAGTGGACATGGTAGACGATCCAGAGTTATTAGAGCTAGTTGAAATGGAAATCAGAGAGCTTCTTTCTTTCTATGATTTCGACGGCGATAACATTCCAGTGATTCAAGGTTCAGCTCTTGGTGGCTTGAACGGAGATGAGAAGTGGGTGAAAACTATTGAAGAATTGATGGCAGCTGTTGATAGCTACATTCCAATTCCTGCTCGTTTAACTGATCTTCCTTTCTTGATGCCAGTTGAAGACGTGTTCTCAATCACTGGTCGTGGTACAGTTGCCACTGGCCGTATTGAGCGTGGTATCATCAACTCTGGTGAGCAAGTAGATATCTTGGGTATGGGTGCTGAAGGCTTGAAGTCTACAGTAACTGGTGTTGAGATGTTCCGTAAGATCCTTGACAGAGGTGAAGCTGGTGACAACGTAGGTCTGTTGTTACGTGGTATTGAGAAAACTGATATCCGCAGAGGTATGGTTATCTGCAAGCCAGGTTCAGTAACTCCTCATCAAAAATTCAAAGCTGAGGTTTACGTTCTTTCTAAAGAAGAAGGTGGACGTCACACTCCATTCTTCAACAACTATCGTCCTCAGTTCTATTTAAGAACTACAGACGTAACTGGCGTGATTACTCTGCCAGAAGGTGTTGAAATGGTGATGCCTGGTGATAACATCACTATCACTGTTGAATTGATCAACAAAGTAGCGATGGAGAAAGGTCTGCGTTTCGCTATCCGTGAGGGTGGTAGAACTGTAGGTGCCGGTCAGGTAACTGAAATCCTTGACTAATTTCAAAAAAAATGAGTCCGCTCTGCTGTTGAAGTGGGGCGGACTTGTTTTTTTAGAAAAAGAATACTACATTTGCACTCCATTTGAATGAATGGCGTGCATTTTTTTACGGGAGTAGCTCAATTGGTAGAGTAGTGGTCTCCAAAACCATTGGTTGTAGGTTCGAGTCCTACCTCCCGTGCAATAGAAGTAAATAGAATCACAATGGGAAAGTTGACGAAATTCTTCAATGACACAGTAGAGGAGATGCGGAACAAAGTATCTTGGCCTACCTACGCAGAGCTTCAAAAAAGCTCTATTTTAGTGTTGGTAGGGTCTGTTGTGTTTGCAGTCATTGTGGGTGCTATGGACTTTGTTTACGACTCCACCCTGGAATGGTTTTATAACCAATTCTAAAAAAGAAGAGCTGGAGAAATGGCAGATTTAAAATGGTATGTAGTGCGCGCGGTTTCAGGACAAGAAAAGAAAGCAAAGTCTTATCTTGAAAATGAAGTAGCGCGTCACAATCTTACGGAGATGGTGCCTCAGGTGCTAATTCCGTCAGAGAAAGTTTATGAGATGCGTAACGGGAAAAAACGCGTGAGAGAACGCAGCTTTTTTCCCGGTTATGTATTAGTGCACGCTGATATTTCAAATGGTGAAGTAGAGCACCTGATCACTAGTACCCCAGGAGTTATAGGTTTTCTGGGGGCTAACGGTGGTAATGCCACTACAAAGCCCGTTCCTTTGAGGATGTCTGAAGTCAACCGCATCTTAGGTAAAGTTGACGAGACCTCTGAGGAAGTTGAGACTCTGGAGACCCCGTTTATTGTGGGAGAGACAGTGAAGGTGATGGATGGCCCATTCAATGGTTTCTCTGGAACAGTAGAGGAAGTGTTTGAGGAGCGTCGCAAACTGAACGTGATGGTGAAGATCTTCGGTAGAAATACACCGGTTGAACTGAACTACATGCAAGTAGAAAAGGAACAGTAGTAATAATTAATAATGGCAAAAGAAATAAAAGGTTACCTGAAACTTCAGGTAAAGGGAGGCGCCGCGAATCCTGCACCGCCGATTGGACCTGCTCTTGGTTCTAAAGGTCTTAACATTATGGAGTTCTGCAAGCAATTTAATGCGAGAACCCAGGATAAGGCTGGCCAAGTTTGCCCAGTTTTGATTACGATCTATACAGATAAGTCGTTTGACTTTGTAATTAAGACTCCTCCAGCACCAGTTTTGTTGATGGATGCAGCAAAAATCAAAAACGGGTCAAAAGAGCCTAACCGTAACAAAGTTGGTTCTGTGACGTGGGATCAGATTCGCGAGATTGCTGAAATCAAAATGCCTGACTTGAACGCTTTCAAAGTGGAGTCAGCTATGAAATTGGTTGCGGGTACAGCGCGTAGCATGGGTATCACAGTTAAAGGCACTGCTCCCTGGAGTGAGTAATTAAAAAAGCAAATGGCTAGAATTTCTAAAAACAGAAAAGCAGTCTTAGCGAAGTACGACCCTAAAAAAGAGTATTCTTTGTTAGATGCAGCGGGTGTTGTGAAAGAGATTACCTTCACAAAGTTTGATGCCTCTGTTGACATTGATGTGCGCTTAGGAGTTGACCCACGTAAGGCTGATCAAATGGTGAGAGGTGTTGTGACACTTCCACATGGTACAGGTAAAGATGTTCGTGTATTAGTGCTTTGTACTCCTGACAAAGAGCAGGAAGCAAAAGATGCTGGTGCAGACTTCGTTGGTTTAGATGATTATATCCAGAAAATCGAAAAAGGATGGACTGATGTTGATGTAATTATCACGATGCCAGCGGTAATGGCAAAAGTAGGTAGACTAGGAAGAATCTTAGGACCACGTAACTTGATGCCTAACCCTAAAGCTGGTACCGTAACTACTGACGTTGCCAAGGCGGTGAAAGAAGTAAAAGCTGGTAAGATTGACTTTAAAGTTGATAAAACCGGTATCATTCATACAAGCATTGGAAAAGTGTCTTTTGGACCAGATCAGATTGCAGCCAACGCGGCTGAGGTAATTGCTACCTTGAATCGTTTAAAGCCATCTTCAGCCAAAGGAACTTATATCAAGAGCGTCACATTGTCTAGTACAATGAGCCCTGGTGTGGTAGTTGACAAAAACTCAATCTAACGAGAAAAAGAGATGACACGGGAAGAGAAAGAAATCATTGTACGTGACTTAAGCGAAAAGTTAGCCAATAACTCTTTCGTTTACATCACGGACGCTTCAGACTTAACGGTAGCCACTATCAACAAATTCAGAAGATTGTGTTTTGATAGAGGTATAGAGTACAAAGTGTACAAAAACACTCTGATACGCAAAGCCTTAGACACCCTTGATGTGGATACGTCTTCATTAGACGTGGCTTTGAAAGGGTCTTCAGGACTTCTATTTGAAGCAACAACAGGAAATGCTCCGGCAAAATTGTTGTTAGACTTCCGCAAAGGCGGAAACAAAAAGCCCTTGTTAAAAGGAGCTTACATTGACAGCAGCATTTACATTGGAGAAGAGCAGCTAGATACCCTCAGCAAGATCAAATCTAAAGAGGAGCTTATTGGTGAGATCATCGGCTTGCTTCAATCACCTGCCAAAAACGTTATTTCTGCCCTTCAGAGCGGTGGCAATGTGTTGGCTGGCGTGCTTAAAACGTTATCAGAGAGAGAACAATAATTTCAATTTTAAAACAACTTTTAATTACTAATAAAAATGGCAGATTTGAAAGCATTCGCTGAGCAGTTGGTTAACTTAACTGTTAAAGAAGTTAATGAACTTGCTACAATTCTTAAGGATGAGTATGGTATTGAACCAGCAGCTGCTGCTCCAGTAATGGTAGCCGGTGGTGCTGCCGGTGGAGATGCTGGTGCTGCTGCTGAGGAGAAAACTTCATTTGATGTTGTCCTTAAATCAGCTGGTGCCTCTAAACTAGCAGTTGTGAAACTGGTAAAAGAATTGACTGGCCTTGGCTTGAAAGAAGCGAAAGAGCTTGTTGATGGTGCTCCAAAACCATTGAAAGAAGGTGTTGCTAAAGATGAAGCTGATTCATTGAAAAAGCAATTGGAAGAAGCTGGTGCTGAAGTGGAGGTTAAGTAATCCACACACTACCTTCCATTACCACAAAGGGTTAGACCTGGCATTTTCGTCAGGTCTTTTCCTGTTTGTACCTAGAAAAGTTTTTTCTAGAAGATAAGTGCCTTAGAACAGACCGTTATTAGGCATGACAAAGTTTAAACGTTAAAATCTGACAACTTTGGCAACAAGTAAAACGACAGAGCGGATCAATTTTGCCTCCATTAATTCTGTGATTGATTATCCAGACTTCTTGGATGTGCAGTTGCAGTCATTCAAAGACTTTTTCCAGTTGGAAACAGCTGCCGAAAACCGCACGGAAGAAGGTCTTTTCAAAGTATTCGCTGAAAATTTCCCAATTTCTGATTCCCGCGAAAATTTCGTTCTGGAATTTGTGGACTACCACGTAGATCCTCCAAAATATTCAGTTGACGAATGTATTGACCGCGGATTAACATATTCTGTTCCACTAAAAGCAAAACTTCGTCTGATCTGTAATGATACAGACAATGAAGATTTTGAAACTATTGAGCAGGAAGTATTCTTGGGCAACATCCCGTACATGACTGAGAAAGGTTCGTTTGTGATCAATGGCGCTGAACGCGTAATTGTATCACAACTTCACCGTTCTCCAGGGGTGTTTTTTGCGCAAAGCAAACATACCAATGGTACTAAATTATACTCAGCCAGAATTATCCCTTTCAAAGGGTCCTGGATTGAGTTTGCGACAGACGTGAACAACGTTATGTACGCCTACATTGACCGTAAGAAGAAGTTTCCGGTAACAACGCTTCTTCGGGCTATAGGTTACGGTACAGATAAAGACATTCTTGATCTGTTTGGGTTATCAGAAGAAGTAAGTGCTGACAAGAAAACCTTGAAAGGTGTTGTTGGTAGAAAGCTTGCTGCACGGGTTCTGCGCACCTGGACAGAAGATTTTGTTGATGAAGACACCGGAGAGGTGGTTTCAATTGACAGAAACGAAGTCTTATTGGAGCGTGATTCAGAAGTGACAGAAGATGATTTAGATGTTATCACAGATTCTGGGGTAAAGTCTATCATCCTGCACCGTGAAAATGTGAACATTGCAGACTACAGCATCATCTACAATACACTTCAGAAAGATAACTCAAACTCTGAGAAAGAAGCGGTGGAGCAAATCTACCGTCAATTGAGGAACACTGAAGCGCCTGATGAAGAGACTGCCCGAGACATTATCCAGAAACTGTTTTTCAGTGACAAACGGTATGACTTAGGCGATGTTGGCCGTTATAGAATCAATAAGAAGCTAGGGCTTGAGCATAACTGGGATGCCAAGGTGTTAACCAATGAAGACATTGTGCTCATTGTGAAATACCTGATCGGTTTGATTAACTCAAGAGCGGTAGTAGATGATATTGACCATTTGAGTAACCGCCGGGTAAGAACCGTTGGCGAGCAGTTATATGCGCAATTTGGGGTAGGTCTGGCCCGTATGGCCAGAACCATCAAGGAGCGTATGAACGTGCGGGACAATGAAGAATTCAAACCGGTTGATCTGATCAACGCCCGTACGCTTTCTTCTGTGATTAACTCGTTCTTCGGAACGAACCAGTTGTCACAGTTTATGGACCAGACCAACCCTCTGGCAGAAATCACGCACAAGCGTAGGGTGTCTGCTCTGGGGCCAGGAGGTCTTTCAAGAGAGCGCGCTGGTTTTGAGGTTCGTGACGTTCACTATACCCATTATGGCCGTCTTTGTACCATTGAAACACCAGAGGGACCAAACATTGGTCTGATCTCCTCGCTCTGCGTGCATGCGCGCGTGAATAGCATGGGCTTCATTGAAACTCCTTACCGCAATGTGGTAGAGGGAAAAGTGGATATGAACTCAGGTGTAAAATACCTGACTGCTGAAGAAGAAGATACCCACCACATTGCTCAGGCAAATGCCTTGATTGATGAGAATGGTAACTTTATCAATGATAAAGTTAAAGGCCGTTTTGAGGGTGACTTCCCGGTAGTTGAGCCAGAACGCTACACTTACATGGACGTTGCTCCAAACCAGATTGTGTCAGTGGCTGCGTCATTGATTCCTTTCCTGGAACATGATGATGCGAACCGTGCCTTGATGGGATCTAACATGCAGCGTCAGGCGGTTCCACTGTTGAAACCGCAGGCTCCAATTGTAGGAACTGGTCTGGAAGGAAGAGCTGCCCTTGACTCCAGAGCTCTGGTAAGAGCAGAAGGTGATGGGGAGGTTCACTTTGTTGATGCGAACAAAATCATCATTCGGTATGACCTCACTGATGAGGAAAAACTGGTGAGTTTTGACGCTGAATATGTGACCTATGACCTGATCAAATTCCGTCGGACTAACCAGGATACCTGTATCAACTTAACGCCTATTGTTAAGAAGAACGAAAGAGTTGTGAAGGGTCAGCCGTTGTGCGAAGGATACGCTACAAACCAGGGAGAACTTGCTTTAGGAAGAAACCTGCAGGTGGCGTTCATGCCTTGGCAGGGATATAACTTTGAGGATGCGATTGTGATCTCTGAGAAAGTTGTTAGAGATGACATCTTTACCTCAATTCACATTGAAGAGTTTGAACTGGAGGTTCGGGAAACGAAGAGAGGCGAAGAAGAATTAACTTCTGAGATTCCAAATGTCAGCGAAGAGGCAGTTCGTAACTTAGATGAGAATGGAATCATCAGAATTGGTGCTGAAGTTCGTGAAGGGGACATTCTGATTGGTAAAATCACTCCTAAAGGTGAGACAGACCCAACGCCAGAAGAAAAACTTCTGCGTGCTATCTTCGGTGATAAAGCCGGTGATGTGAAGGATGCCTCGTTAAAAGCGCCGCCATCTTTGAATGGGGTGGTGATAGAGACAAAACTTTTCTCTCGTCCTAAGAAAGATAAGAACCTCCGCGCGAAAGCGAAGAAAGAGGTGGAAGATCTGAAAGCGAAATACAACAGTGAACTCAAAGCCGTGAAGAACGTGATGATTGAGAAGCTGGTAGAATTGCTTGAGGGGAAAACAAGCCAGGGTGTTCGTCACCGTTTTGGGGATGAAATCTTGACCAAAGGTGCCAAGTTTGGCAAAAAGAACATCACTGATGCGCTTTTCCCAGACAAGAACCCTTACAAAGATGAAAGCAACTATGCTGTTCCGGAAGAAGTGAACATGTTCAAGGACCTGATCCTTGAAGGATGGACTGCTGACGAGCAAACAAACAAGATGTTGCTGGAACTGGTGAAGAATTATACCAAGCGTCGTAACACCATCTCTGCCCGCTTCAAGCGTGATAGATTTACTTTAGAAGTAGGAGATGAGTTGCCAGCAGGTATTGTGCAGCTAGCTAAAGTGTACATCGCTAAGAAGCGTAAGCTGAAAGTGGGTGACAAGATGGCGGGTCGTCACGGTAACAAAGGGGTTGTTGCCCGTATTGTACGCGAGGAAGACATGCCGTTTCTGGAAGACGGAACACCCATGGATATTGTGTTGAACCCACTTGGGGTACCTTCCAGGATGAACATTGGGCAGATCTATGAAACAGTTTTAGGATGGGCTGGATTAAGGTTAGGGCGTACTTATGCCACACCAATCTTTGACGGTGCCACTGAGGAACAAGTTTCGGCTGAACTGACAGAGGCTAACTTGCCTCGCTTCGGCCGGTCTTACCTGTTTGATGGCCTAAGCGGAGACCGCTTTGACCAACCCGTAACGGTAGGTGTAATTTACATGCTGAAACTGGGTCACTTGGTAGACGATAAGATGCACGCCCGTTCAATTGGACCATACTCACTCATTACGCAGCAGCCGTTGGGTGGTAAAGCACAATTTGGTGGTCAGCGTTTTGGTGAGATGGAGGTATGGGCATTGGAGGCCTTCGGGGCTGCCAACGTTCTGCAGGAGATCTTAACTGTGAAGTCTGATGATGTGATTGGCCGTGCCAAAGCATACGAAGCCATTGTGAAAGGCGACGTGTTGCCTAAGCCGAACATCCCTGAGTCTTTCAACGTGTTGATCCACGAACTCAGAGGCTTGGCCTTGGAAATTACGCTGGACTAAAAAGCTGTTTTGGAGGAGATTTCAGAAAAAGAGGCCAAAAACGCCTTTGTCTGGAATCTCCCTCATCTGCGTTAGGAGAGCTGCTTAGTAAAAAGGAATTTTACATATCTAGCAACACATAACATGGCGTTAGCAAGAAATAAAAAATTAATCCAGGACTTCTCTAAAGTTACCATCAGCTTGGCTTCTCCAGAATCAATTCTGGAGAGATCAAACGGAGAGGTAACAAAACCGGAAACCATCAACTACAGAACCTACAAGCCAGAAATGGGCGGTTTGTTCTGTGAGCGGATTTTCGGGCCAGTGAAGGATTGGGAGTGCCACTGCGGGAAATATAAGAGAATCAGGTACAAAGGGATTATCTGTGACCGTTGCGGTGTTGAAGTAACTGAGAAAAAAGTGCGCCGTGAGCGCATGGGGCATATTGAGTTGGTGGTACCGGTAGCGCATATCTGGTATTTCAAGTCATTGCCAAATAAAATTGGATATCTGTTAGGTTTACCAACCAAGAAGCTTGACCAGATTATCTATTATGAGCGCTATGTAGTGATTCAGCCAGGTATCTTGGGCGAAGACAGTGTAAACATGCTGGACTTCCTCACTGAAGATGAGTACCTGGACATGATTGACAAGTTGCCACGCGAGAACCAAATGTTGGACAACAACGATCCAAACAAGTTCATCGCGAAGATGGGGGCTGAGGCGCTGCAAATGTTGCTGGAACGCATCAATCTGGATGACCTTTCTTACGAGCTACGTTACTCTGCTGCCCATGAGACTTCTCAGCAGCGGAAAGCAGAAGCACTGAAGCGCCTACGGGTGGTAGAGGCGTTCCGTGATGCGGCTACCAGAATTGAGAACAAACCTGAGTGGATGGTGATCCGGATGGTGCCAGTTATTCCGCCAGAATTGCGCCCTCTAGTTCCATTGGATGGTGGCCGTTTCGCTACTTCTGACTTAAATGACCTGTACCGCCGTGTGATTATCCGGAACAACCGTCTGAAGCGTTTGATTGAGATCAAAGCGCCAGAGGTGATCCTCCGGAATGAGAAGCGTATGTTGCAGGAAGCCGTAGACTCCTTGTTTGACAACTCACGCAAGGTGAATGCGGTTCGTGCAGAAGGTAACCGTGCGCTGAAGTCACTTTCAGATATGCTGAAGGGTAAGCAGGGACGTTTCCGTCAGAACTTACTTGGAAAGCGTGTGGACTACTCTGGCCGTTCGGTGATTGTGGTTGGTCCAGAATTGAAACTGCACGAGTGCGGTTTGCCTAAGAACATGGCCGCTGAGCTTTTCAAACCATTCATCATCCGTAAGCTTATTGAGCGCGGTATTGTGAAAACGGTGAAGTCTGCGAAGAAAATAGTTGATCGTAAAGATCCGGTAGTTTGGGATATCCTGGAAAATGTATTGAAAGGACACCCTGTTCTGCTCAACCGTGCTCCAACGCTCCACAGATTAGGTATCCAGGCATTCCAACCTAAGCTGATTGAAGGAAAAGCGATTCAGCTGCACCCATTGGTAACCACAGCCTTCAACGCCGACTTTGACGGTGACCAGATGGCGGTACACGTTCCCCTTGGACCGGCCGCAATTCTGGAAGCCTCTATGTTGATGCTGGCTTCACACAACATTTTGAACCCTGCCAACGGTGCCCCAATTGCGGTACCTTCTCAGGACATGGTGTTGGGTCTGTACTATGTAACCAAAGGTAAGCGCTCTACAGAAAATGAGAAGATTGCCGGCGAAGGTATGTCTTTCTACAGTGCTGAAGAAGTAATCATCGCCATCAATGAAGGTCGCTTGTCTAAGCATGCCTTTATCAAAGTGCGTGTGAAAGTACTGGATGAGAATAACCAATTGGTTACTAAACTCATTGAAACAGTAGCTGGCCGTGTGCTATTCAACCAATTCGTGCCAGAAGAAGTTGGGTACGTAGACGAACTCTTGTCTAAGAAGAAATTGCAGCAGATTATCTCCCGCGTGTTCAAAGTAACAGGTATGGCGAGAACTGCTCAATTCCTGGATGATATTAAAACCCTTGGATTCCAGTCTGCTTACAAAGGCGGTCTGTCAATGGGCTTGGGTGACATTGTGATCCCTAAAGAAAAAGATATTCTGGTGGAGCAGGCTAAAAAAGATGTAGACGCTGTATGGGCGAACTACTCAATGGGTCTGATCACAGATAACGAACGTTACAACCAGGTGATTGATATCTGGACGCGTATCAACAACCAGATTACTGAAACGTTGATGAACCGTCTTGAGAAAGATGACCAAGGTTTCAACTCCATCTTTATGATGATGCACTCCGGAGCCCGTGGTTCCAGAGAGCAGATTCGTCAGCTGGGAGGTATGCGGGGTCTGATGGCGAAGCCTCAGAAATCATTGCAGGGTTCAGTAGGAGAGATCATTGAAAACCCAATTCTTTCCAACTTTAAAGAAGGTCTGGATGTAATTGAGTACTTTATCTCTACCCACGGTGCCCGTAAAGGTCTTGCAGATACCGCCTTGAAAACGGCAGATGCTGGTTATCTAACCCGTCGTTTGGTAGACGTGTCACAAGATGTAATTGTGAATGAAGCTGACTGCGGTACCCTTCGCGGCCTGGAAGTGAGTGCACTGAAAGACAATGAAGATATCGTTGAGTCTCTTTCTGAGCGTATCTTGGGTCGTGTGAATGTGCATGACATCATTGATCCTCTCACAGGAGAGATGATTCTGGAGTCAGGAGGCGAAATCACAGAAGAGGTTGCCAGAATGATTGAAAATACGGCTATTGAAAGTGTTGAAATTCGTTCAGTACTAACCTGTGAGACTAAGCGTGGTATTTGTGCCAAATGCTATGGCCGTAACTTGTCTACTGGCCGCATGGTTCAGAAAGGAGAGGCCGTTGGTGTGATCGCTGCCCAATCAATTGGAGAGCCGGGTACACAGCTGACACTCCGTACCTTCCACGTGGGTGGTACTGCGTCTAACATTGCCGTTGATGCTGCTATCCGTGCTAAATTCAATGGGGTAATCGAGTTTGAAGACGTAAGAACCATTGATACCACCAATGCTGAAGGTGAACCTGTGAAAGTAGTAATGGGTCGTTCAGGGGAAGTGAAAATTACAGAGGCCGGTACAGGTAAGTTATTGATCAGCAACCACGTTCCTTACGGTTCATTCTTAGTGGTAGATGAGGGACAAACCGTTGCCAAAGGTGATGAGCTATGTAACTGGGATCCATACAATGCGGTTATCTTATCTGAATTTGATGGTACCATTGCGTATGACTCTATCATTGATGGCATCACATTCCGTGAGGAATCAGATGAGCAGACAGGTCACCGTGAGAAAGTAATCATTGAGACCAAAGATAAAACTAAGAACCCTGCTATAGTTGTTAACCCTGCCAGTGGAGAGCCTAAAGGGTATAATATCCCGGTTGGGGCGCATATCACAGTAGAAGATGGTCAGCGCATCAAAGCGGGCCAGATTGTTGCTAAGATCCCACGTGCAATTGGTAAAACACGCGATATCACTGGTGGTCTGCCACGAGTTACCGAGCTCTTTGAAGCCCGTAACCCGTCTAACCCAGCAGTTGTGAGCGAGATAGATGGGGTGGTAACGTATGGTGGTGTGAAACGCGGTAACCGCGAAATCTATATTGAATCAAAAGATGGAGTGAAGAAGAAGTACATGGTACCTCTTTCCAAACACATCCTGGTTCAGGATAATGACTTCGTACGTGCCGGTGTTCCGTTATCAGATGGTGCCATCACGCCTAATGACATCCTGAACATTCAAGGCCCTGGTGCGGTGCAAGAGTACTTAGTGAATGAAATTCAGGAAGTATACCGCTTGCAAGGGGTGAAAATCAATGACAAACACATTGAAGTGGTGGTTCGTCAGATGATGCAGAAGGTGAACGTAATTGATCCAGGAGATACCAGCTTCCTGGAGAACCAGACGGTTGATAAAGTTACGTTCATGGAAGAGAATGACATGATCATAGATATGAAAGTAGTGGAAGATGCAGGTGACTCAGCTGCCATGAAACCAGGTATGATTGTGACGGCTCGCCGTCTGCGGGATGAGAACTCAAGCCTGAAGCGTCGGGACTTGCGATTAGTGACCGTGCGTGATGCGCAGCCAGCAGTCTCAAGACCAACGTTACAAGGTATTACTCAAGCCTCACTGGGTACGCAAAGCTTTATTTCGGCAGCTTCCTTCCAGGAAACTACCAAAGTGTTAAGTGAAGCGGCCATTAAAGGTAAAGCAGATGAACTGCTGGGCTTGAAAGAAAACGTAATTGTTGGACACCTGATTCCTGCCGGAACGGGCTTACGTGAATACACCAAATTGATTGTAGGCTCCAAAGAAGAGTATGAAGCTCTTTCAGCCAGCAGACAGTCCGGGGTAAGAACAAAGCAAGGCGAACTGCAAGAGAGATAAAATGGCAGCAGCAGAACAACAAGGACAAATCAACATAGAGTTGACTGAAGAGATTGCTGAGGGCGAGTATGCAAATCTGGCCATGATAGCACATTCTCACAGTGAATTTGTGATTGACTTTATCCGGCTTATGCCCGGTATCCCAAAGGCAAAAGTTAAATCAAGAGTGGTGATTACTCCAGAGCATGCCAAGCGTTTTTTGGCTGCTTTGGAGGAAAACATTCTGAAATATGAGCAAAGTTTTGGAGTGATTAAGCAAACGCCTGAGGCCCCAAGCTTTCCTCTAAATTTTGGTGGAACAATTGGCGAAGCATAAGCCGCTAATAATTAATGAATTAAAACTTTGATTTTGCAAAGTGATTTTTATACCTTTGCAAACCATTTTTTGAAGAGAGAAATCAGTTTAAAAAGTTAGTAAATGCCTACTATACAACAATTAGTAAGAAAGGGAAGAGAAGCGCTAACATCAAAGTCTAAGTCTCCAGCTCTTGACTCATGCCCGCAGAGACGTGGGGTGTGCACACGCGTTTACACAACCACACCTAAGAAGCCAAACTCAGCGATGAGAAAAGTGGCTCGTGTGCGTTTGACAAACGGCAAGGAAGTCAATGCCTATATCCCGGGTGAAGGCCACAACCTGCAAGAGCACTCCATCGTGCTTATCAGAGGTGGTCGTGTGAAAGACTTACCAGGTGTAAGATACCACATCATTCGTGGTGCGTTAGATACTGCCGGTGTAAACGGTCGTCTACAGTCCCGTTCTAAATACGGTGCAAAACGTCCTAAACCAGGTCAGCCAGCAGCTGCTGCAGGAAAAGGCGGTAAGAAAAAATAATTGAGTTAAGACAATGAGAAAAGCGAAACCAAAGAAGAGAATTCTTCTTCCTGATCCAAAATACAAAGAAACTCTGGTTACCCGTTTTGTAAACTACCTGATGGTAGACGGTAAAAAGAGTGTGGCATACAAGATTTTTTACGATGCTTGCGATTTAGTTGAGAAAAGAACTAAAGAGAGCGGGTTAGATACCTGGAAAAAAGCATTGAACAACATCATGCCAGGTGTAGAGGTAAAATCCCGCCGTGTAGGTGGTGCAACTTTCCAGGTGCCAACTGAGGTGCGTCCGGACAGAAAGATTTCTCTTGGTATCAAATGGATGATCTCATACGCTCGCAAGAGAGGTGAGAAGACCATGATGGATAAATTAGCTGGTGAGATCATCGCAGCTGCCAAAGGAGAGGGTGCTGCTGTGAAGAAAAAAGATGATACGCACAGAATGGCGGAAGCTAACAAGGCATTCTCGCATTTCAGATTCTAAGAATGGCTAGAGACTTAAAATTCACAAGAAACATAGGAATTGCCGCGCACATTGATGCCGGTAAGACCACAACGACAGAGCGTATCCTTTACTATGCGGGTGTAAGCCACAAAATAGGAGAGGTGCACGATGGAGCTGCCACCATGGACTGGATGGAGCAGGAGCAGGAAAGAGGTATCACCATTACTTCTGCCGCTACTACTGTAAACTGGGACTACAGAGGTGACAAATACCATATCAACATCATTGATACTCCAGGTCACGTTGACTTTACCGTAGAGGTAAACCGTTCCCTGCGCGTATTGGATGGTCTGGTTTTCTTGTTTAGTGCAGTAGATGGTGTTGAGCCACAGTCTGAGACAAACTGGAGACTTGCCGATAACTACAAAGTAGCCCGTATCGGTTTCGTAAACAAAATGGACCGTTCCGGTGCCGATTTCCTTGCCGTATGTAAGCAAGTGAAAGAGATGCTGGGCAGCAACGCCGTAGCGCTTCAGTTGCCAATTGGTGCTGAAGATGACTTCAAAGGTGTGGTTGACTTGGTGAACTTCAGAGGTATAGAGTGGAATGAGCACGACAAAGGGATGACCTTTAGAGAAGTTCCAATTCCTGACGATATGTTGGAGGAAGCCACAGAGTACCGCGAGAAGTTACTGGAAGCAGTAGCAGACTACGACGAGTCTCTGATGGAGAAATACTTTGATGATCCTGAAACGATCACTGAAGCAGAAATCATGAACGCGCTTCGTAAAGCAACTATTGATATGGCCATTGTGCCTATGCTTTGCGGTTCTTCTTTCAAGAACAAAGGTGTACAAACCATGCTTGACTATGTGATGGCTTTGATTCCATCACCTCTGGACAAGGACAACATTGTTGGTACCAACCCAGATACCGGCGAAGAAGTAGTGCGTAAGCCAAGCGAAAGCGATCCTTTTGCCGGCCTTGCCTTCAAAATCGCTACTGACCCTTACGTAGGGCGCCTTTGCTTTGTGCGTGCCTATTCAGGAGTGTTGGAGTCTGGTTCGTATGTGTACAATACCCGTTCTAACAACAAAGAGCGTATTTCCCGTATCTTCCAGATGCACGCCAACAAGCAGAACCAAATCGAAAGATTGGCTGCTGGTGACATCGGGGCGGTAGTAGGCTTCAAGGACATCAAGACAGGAGATACCCTTTGCGATCAGAATGCGAAAATCGTTCTGGAGTCTATGGACTTCCCTGAGCCAGTAATCGGTTACGCTATTGAGCCTAAAACGCAGGCTGACTCTGATAAAATGGGTATGGCAATTGCCAAACTTATTGAAGAAGATCCAACCTTGCAGGTGAACACCGATGAAGAGACCGGCCAAACTATCCTGAGAGGTATGGGCGAGCTTCACCTGGAGATCATCATTGACCGTATGAAGCGGGAATTCAAGGTTGAACTGAACCAAGGTGCACCACAGGTAGCGTACAAAGAAACCATCACCAAAGCAGTTGAGCACCGTGAGGTTTACAAGAAGCAGTCCGGTGGTCGTGGTAAATTCGCGGACATTGTGTTCACCATGGGCCCACGTGAGGACGGAAAACAAGGTCTTGAGTTTGAGAACGCCATTGTTGGTGGTGTGATCCCAAGAGAATTCATTCCTCCTGTGCAGAAAGGATTTGAAGAAGCAATGAAAAATGGTATCCTTGCTGGTTTCCCAGTAGATTCCATGAAAGTTCGCTTGTTCCACGGTTCTTTCCACGATGTTGACTCCGATGCATTGTCGTTTGAATTAGCAGCCCGTGCTGGTTTTAAAGAAGCAGGTAAGCAATGTGCTCCTAAACTTCTTGAGCCAATCATGGCGGTAGATGTGGTGACTCCAGATGAGTACACAGGTCCAGTTACCGGTGACTTGAACAGAAGAAGAGGTATCATGAAAGGAATGGATACCAAAGGTACTTCAACTGTGGTGAAAGCTGATGTTCCTTTGTCTGAACTGTTCGGTTATGTAACTGATTTACGTACTATCACTTCAGGAAGAGCAACTGCTTCCCTTACTTTCTCTCACTACGAGCAAGTACCACAAAACCTGGCAGATGGGATCATTGCAAAAATTAAAGGGACTTCGAAATAGTTGAAATAGAATGAATCAAAAGATCAGAATCAAACTGAAATCTTACGATCACAATCTGGTTGATAAATCATCAGAGAAAATCGTGAAAGCGGTAAAAGCAACTGGTGCGATCGTGAGTGGTCCTATTCCTTTGCCTACCGAGAAAGATATCTTCACTGTTCTTCGTTCACCGCACGTGAACAAGAAAGCAAGAGAGCAGTTCCAACTTTGTACCTATAAAAGACTAGTAGATATTTACTCTACTTCTTCTAAAACGGTAGATGCTTTGATGAAGCTTGAATTACCAAGCGGCGTTGATGTTGAAATCAAAGTTTGATAAGACATACTGGGTAAAAAAAGGGAGAGGGTTACCTCTCCCTTTTTTATTGTAGTCTCCAATTTTCAAGACATTACAAGATATCATTGGTATTTAGTGATTAGTAAATGAAGCTGTTTAGAGTTTAATAACTTCCAAAGAATTAGGGAGGTAAAAGTGTTTGCGACAACATTTCTCACCAAGCCCTAACTCAATGGAAGCGA
>NZ_JACJIQ010000015.1:0-164837 GCF_014138425.1 Rufibacter ruber | reverse complement strand
AGCGGCAAGGCCGGAGGGCCTAGTTTTAACAGCAGTGCTCACCGCCAGGACGGGGCCCCGCGGCCGTGAGCGCTTACCGGAAAAGATGAAACAACTCATTGAGTGAGGCGCTGTTAACAGCAGACCAGCCAAGGGAGCAGCGGACTACGCATTCCTAAAATAACGGCATTGCAGCAAGCGGCACAGCCAAGTGAACAGCGGGCTACGGCAGCAGCCCAGCCAAGGGAACAGCAGATTATGCATTGCTACAGGCAGAAGTGGCAAAAAATGAAACAGTTGCTCCATTGAGACACATCATCCAACAGCCAACGGAACCAGCAAACCACGCATTCCTGCAACAGCAAAGAAAACATGAGACTCCAGGGTAAGAACAGGCTTCTGCAAGACCGGCCCTGTGCCTTGCCTTCCTCATAGTAGAAAAGGCAGAACCGCAAATTTCTGTTTTTAACCTGTTTTCCGGAAATTAGCGCCAAAACACGCATTAATCCTTTGGCTGAAGCATCCTTACCCCACCGTCACTTCATTGTGCACAAGCCATTCGGCTACCTCAGCCAGTTCATAGGCAACCCCAAAAACAAGAAGCTACTGGGAGATTTGCATGCCTTCCCGGCGGGCACCATGGCCATTGGCCGACTGGACCAGGACAGCGAAGGGCTGCTGCTGCTCACCACAGACGGCAAAATGAGCGAGTACGTGCGCAGCCGGAAAGTAGAGAAAGAGTACTACGCGCAGGTAGACGGCCGCATCACCCCAGAGGCCATTGCTCAACTGCAACAGGGGGGGCTTTTGATTACCCATGAGAAGCAGCCGTACCAAACGCTGCCTTGCCAGGCAAGGGCGCTTACCCCCGCCCCGGCGTTTCCGGAACGGAGCCGCCGGGTGCGCGATGACCGCCACGGCCCCACCAGCTGGGTCTCCATCACCCTCACCGAAGGCAAAAACCGGCAAGTCCGGAAAATGACCGCGGCCGTGGGGTTTCCCACCCTCAGACTGGTCAGGGTGCGCATTGGGAACCTGCATCTAGGCAATCTGGCATCTGGGGAAGTGCGGGAAGTGGAGAGCTTTGAACTGGCCTAGAATAAAAGGAAGCTTTCATGCTCCTTAAAGGAGTGTTGAACTGAAAAACTAAATGTCTGTGTGAAACAGCACCTTGTTCTGCGCACCGGCGCAAGCCCCACAAACTTGCTCTGTCAGTGCAAGCTGTTTTAGCGCTGTTTTCCTGAAAACAGGTCAAAAACAGAGAGGCTATTTGGGCATTCCCCACCGCCGGCCACTGCCTGTTACCGCCTGTAACACTTGGCGTTAATCCGCGTTAAGCATAGCATTTCCACCTGTAATTCCTTGCTAGTATGGATATGAACATGCGCCAGAGCGAAGACAATAAATTTATTCCCATGACCTCGGTTTCTTCAGGAATGATCAAACAGGTCTGTCCGGATGTGTACTACTACACAAACCAGATTGTGAACTTTGCGCTGGTGGGCACTGCTGACCATTGGGTGCTGGTAGACGCGGGTATGCCCAAGTCGTCGCAGGAAATCATGGACGTGGCAAAGGGTGTGTTTGGGACCCTGGCCCGTCCGGCCGCCATTGTCCTGACGCACGGCCACTTTGACCATGTGGGCGGACTGGTGGGGCTGCTGGAGGCGTGGCGCGTTCCTGTGTACGCCCACCCGCTGGAGTTTCCGTTCCTGACCGGGCAACAGGCCTATCCGGAGCCAGACACCACCGTAGAAGGAGGCTTGAACGCCAAGATTTCCTCTTATTTCCCGCATGAGCCCATAGACATCAGCCAGGCCCGTCTGCTGCCTTTGCCTGCAGACGGCACCGTACCGGCCATGCCCGGGTGGCACTGGGTGTTCACCCCCGGCCATTCGCCCGGGCATGTGTCCCTGTTCAGGGAAGCAGACCGGGTATTGATTTCAGGGGATGCGGTGATCACCGTAAAGCAGGATTCCCTATACAAGGTACTGGTGCAAAAAGAGGAGGTGCAAGGCCCGCCCCGTTACCTCACCACTGACTGGAATGCCGCTTATGAATCTGTGAAGAAGCTGCACGCGTTACAGCCGCAAATTATTGTGCCGGGGCACGGGCAGGTCATGCACGGCGCAGCCTTAGAAGAGGGCTTGCACCAGCTGGTCACCAATTTTGCCACCATAGCCGTGCCGGAGTATGGCCGTTTTGTAAAAGGGAAGGATTAATAAATCCTGGAACTGCAGTAGAAGCTGTCTCTCACAGGGCGTATGGCCATCTTCCATTTCTGTTTTTGGCCTAATTTCCAAAAACAGCCCAGAAACAGAAGCTTGCCACCTTATGAGGGCAGAAGCAAACGCGTGCGCCAGGGACCAATAAAACCTCTGAACAACTGCAATTTCATGCCACCGTAAAACAGCCTTTTCCGCAGTAAACCATATCTGCGGGAAAGGCTGTTTTGTTATAGAACCCTGAGAGGAAGCAGGAATAAGTGCGTGTGTCAATGGCCACCCCTGCCCGGTATGATTCTATAAAAAAAGCCTGAGAAAAGAAAGAAGCGTAGATAAAGAGGGGCCAATGGCATGATATTTTCTTATAATTGTTTACCTTACTGCATTAAGAAGTGAACAACGGCATGAACAGAACCTTTTCTCAACCCTTCTACCTATTTCTTTTCCTTTGCCTGGTGCTGGCAATTGGTTTTGCCGGAACTACGTCTGTAGAGACGCCTCCCAGGAAAAACCAGACCTGGCTGCAGCAGCACAGAGAGGCGGCCAAAACCACGGTACTGCTGAACAACCAGCAGGGGCTGGTGCCCGTCAAAGATCTTGAGCAGCAGATTGCCAGCGTCACCATAGGGGCAGCCCATGCCGCTGTTTTTGACAGCCTCCTGAACAAATACACCGCCGTAAGTAGTTTTTCGGCGCCCGCCGTACTCACAGATTCCTCCCTCAACAGCCTGAATGATGATCTGAAATTCTACAAAACAGTGCTGGTGCAACTGCCGGCTGCCCAACTGCAGCAGCAGAAGGTGGTAGGTTTCCTGCAAGACCTGCAGAAAGACAAACAACTGGTGGTGGCCGTTTATGGCAAGCCGGCCTTGTTGGCCAACGCAGAAACGTTAACGGCCCCCCTTATCTGGTCTGAGAAAGAAACGGCGGCCACCGCAGATTTTGCCGCCCAGCTTATTTTTGGAGGGGTAGCGGCTACCGCCGAACTGGACAAAACCTACAGTGCCAAATATGCCAAAGGGGCGGGGCACAAGACCCAGGCCATCCGGTTGAAATATACGGTGCCAGAGGAAGTGGGTATCTCTACCAATGACCTGCAGAGGCCCATTGACTCTATTGCCGCTGAAATGATCAGGGAGCAGGCAGCCCCCGGGGCCGTTGTCTTAGTGGCCAAAGACGGTAAGGTCATCTTCAACAAAGCCTATGGCTCCCACACGTATGACAAAAGCCGGCCTACCCGCATCACAGATATTTTTGACCTGGCCTCGGTGACCAAGGTTTCTGCCACCACCATGGCCGTAATGGAGTTGTATGAGCAGCAGAAGGTGAGCTTAGACGCCCCGTTCAGCACGTTCATCCCCTCGGCGGAGGGCACTAGTAAAGCAAATATTTCCCTCAGGGACATCTTGTTGCATCAGGCGGGGCTACCGGCCGGGGTGGGGCTGCCCCTGCGGGCCGAAGACCAGCGCCGCACCCCCGCGCCCGGCTACTCCATCAAGGCGGGCGACAGCACCTTTATGCGGGATACCTATTTCAAAGAAGTGGTCTGGCCCAGAATGCTCAGTGCCAAAATGGGAACGGCGGGGCAGTACATCTACTCAGACCTGACCATGTATTTCCTGAAAGAAGTGGTAGAGCGGCAGACATTGACGCCTCTGAACGAGCTGGTCCAGTCAAACCTCTACCACCCGTTGGGTATGCAGACGGCCGGTTTCCTGCCTTTGAGCCGCTTTGAGAAATCCCGCATAGTGCCCACTGAAGTTGACCATGGGTTCAGAAAAGAGCTGCTGCAAGGGTATGTGCATGATGGGGGAGCAGCGCGTCTGGGCGGGGTTTCCGGGCATGCGGGTTTATTTTCCACGGCAAATGACCTGGCCATCTTGTACCAGATGATGTTGAACCGGGGCACCTACGGCGGGGTGCAGTATTTCCAACCGGAAACTGTGCAGCTCTTCACCTCCAAACAGTCGGCAGTAAGCCGCCGGGGGCTGGGTTTTGACCGCTGGGATCCAGACACCACCAAAGGGTATCCGTCTAAGTTGGCTTCCCCGCAAACCTACGGGCATACCGGCTATACCGGCACCTGCGTCTGGGTAGACCCTAGGCACAACCTGGTGTATGTGTTCCTGTCTAACAGGGTGCACCCAAAAGTGTCAAATAAACTCCTGAGCCTGAACATCAGGCCGCGCATTCAAGACGCCATTTACAAAGCCATTGAGAAGGGAGCCATTGCCGGGAAAAACGCGGGAGCCAAACCGGCCCAACCTTAACAGAAAGCTGGTGAATTTTACCTGAAATGTAGTGGGTAGGGTGGCAGTGACTCTGGAGACTCCGGTTATCTTTTGGCACGTATCGGGTGGCTTGCGCCAGTGGTTAGGGATTGGATTTGCCAGACTTTACTGAGCGGCTGTGTCCTGCTGCTCTCCTGTATCCTGCCTTTCCCGTTTTTCTGAAAGGATGAGGTTCATTGTAAGGGCAAGTCTGTACCTCTGGCGCAAGACGTCTGTCTCGGGACAAGGGATCAGGTAAGTCTCCAGACCCGCTGGCGGCAAAGGAAGCCACTTCCCTGCCATTTTTTTCCTGTTCAGACAACACCTGCTCAAGAAAACCAAACAGAAAGGCCGCTCCTGGAGCGGCCTTTCTGTTTGCCTGGAGGCATATTCTTGTTCTTTTGGGTGTACCTGGCACAAACGACTGCGGGCGGTTTTTGTCTTACTTCTGTTTTGAGCTTGTTTTCAGAAAAGGAGCCCGAAAACAGCCGTACAGGCAAGCGCATCTCCCTACCTTGGTCTACTTCCAGGGAAACCGGGTAAACTGCTTGACCCTTTCCCAGAGCGCCAGCCCTGCTTGGTTGTGGATAGCCTGTCGCAGGTTTCTGTTTTGGAGCCGTTTTGGCTAAAACGGCTCCAAAACAGAAAAACTGTTTCTGGGCTTCAGGCTTTGGCAGGGAGGGTTACTTCACCACCGCCTCTGAGGTAAAGGTGTTTCTGCTGTTCCGTTTCTCCTGGCGTCGCAGGGCCTTGGCTTCCAGTTTGGCCATGCGCTGGGCTATTTGGGCGGCTTCATGGGCCTCATCGCGCTGGTAGCGGGCCTCCCGGGCGGCGGCTTTGGCTTCGCGGGCTTCGGCGCGGGCTTCCATTCTGGCTACCACTTTCTCTTCATACGCCCGTTGGCGGGCTTCTATTTCCAGCTTGCGCTGGTCAGAGACCGCCTCTGTCTTTTCTGTGGTCTGCGCAATGCTTTGGTTTGACAGCAGAAGGAAGGCGCCGAAGGCAAAAGCGAGGGTAAAAGATTTTTTCATACACAAGTGGGGGTATAGTGGATACAGCCTTATACGCAGGTGCCTCAGAGTTGATCATCTCGCTGAGCCTCTTCTTTTGTGAGACAGACGGGGCGCGTGCCTGAGGGGGAGACAGCCGCATTTTTCGCCATCTTCTGCGGTCTGCCTGCGTATAGAAAGCATCCGTATAAACCCGGTACAGGTTTCTGTTTTGGGTCTGTTTTTCCAAAAACAGGCTAAAAACGAACCTGGTTTCCCCTTACCTGTTTTCGGCCAGGGCCGAAAGAAGAAATTTGATACTCATGATTGAAGACCTCTGGTACAAGAATGCCATCATCTACAGCCTTGACTTAGAAACGTTCATGGACCTGAACGGTGATGGCGTAGGTGATTTTGAAGGCCTTTCCCGCCGGTTAGATTACCTGCAGGCAATGGGCGTGGACACGGTGTGGCTGGCGCCTTTTCAACCCACCCCCAACAAAGACAACGGCTATGACATCAAAGACTACTATGGGGTAGACCCCCGGCACGGGACCAGCGGTAATTTTGTGGAGTTCATGCACCAGGCCAACAAGCGGGGCATCAAAGTCATCATTGACCTGGTGGTGAACCATACCTCAGACGAGCACCCGTGGTTCCAGAACGCCAGGTCTGGTGAGAATGCCAAACTGCGGGACTGGTACGTCTGGTCCAGGAAGAAACCAAGGAACTGGAACAAGGGCATGGTGTTTCCGGGGGTACAGAAAGCCACCTGGACCTATGACGCCAAAGCCAAAGCCTATTATTTTCACCGGTTCTACAAGTTTCAGCCAGACCTTAACATTGAAAACCGAGAGGTGCGTGAGGAGATTCACCGCATCATGGGCTATTGGCTGGAGCTGGGGGTGGCGGGGTTCAGGGTAGATGCGGTGCCGTTTATTCTGGAAACCCAGGGCGCCGGGAAGTTGGGCAGCGAGCTTAAGTTTGACTACCTCAAAGAAATGCGCCGGTTTGTGCAGTGGCGCAGGGGCAATGCCGTTCTCCTGGGCGAAGCCAACGTGGAGCCCCGGGAAAGCATAAAATTCTTTGGGGAAGAGGGAGAGGGGCTGCACCTCATGTTTAACTTTTACGTGAACCAGTACCTGTTTTACAGTCTGGCAACGGCAGACGTGAGACCTTTGGCCAAGGCGCTGGAGGAAACCAGAACAAAAGTTCCGTCGGCACAGTGGGCTAACTTTCTCAGAAACCATGATGAACTGGACATTGACCGGCTCAAAGAGGAGGAGAAGCAAAAGGTCTTTGAGAAGTTTGGCCCCCAGAAGAAGATGCAGCTGTATGACCGCGGCATCAGGCGGAGGCTGGCCCCCATGCTGGGCAACCGGCAGCAGCTGGAACTGGCGTACAGTGTCATGTTCTCCCTGCCCGGCACGCCCGTCATGCGCTATGGAGATGAGCTGGGCATGGGCGAGAACCTGAGCCTGGAGGAACGCGATGCGGTGAGAACCCCCATGCAATGGTCTGGTGACGCCCAGGCCGGGTTCTCTGAGGCCAACCACTTGGTGCACCCGCTCATTGACGAAGGCCCCTACGCCTACCAGCAGGTAAACGTGGAGGCCCAGCGCCGCGATCCCGGTTCGCTGCTGAACTGGATGACGGCGCTGATCAGGCTGCGGCAGGAGTGCCCGGAAATAGGCTGGGGCGATTGGGAGATTCTGGAGACAGATTCCCCCCAGATTCTGGTCATGCACTACCGCTGGCAGAACAGCTGCCTGGTGATCCTGCACAACTTTGACAGCCATGCCCACGTGGCCTCGTTTACTCTGCAGGAGGAGTATGAGCAAACCCTTGTCAACCTCTGCAAAAACGGGGAAAGCAAAGCAGATGAAAACCGGCAGCACCACATCACGCTCAACGCCTATGGGTACGCCTGGTACCGGGCCGGCGGCCTCAGCCACTTTATGCGGAAGGCATAAGGTGGCAAAACCATGCAAGGGTAGGGCTGTTTGATCTTTCAGGCAAGAAAACCGTAATTTAGAGTTGCCCTTGCTGAAACGGCCGCATTGGGAAGGGTTTGGCATAAGGGGAAACCCCGCTTGTATGAACTTCTCTTAATGGGCCACTCTTTTTTAGAGGAACACAGGCGGGCTGCTAAGTTAATAACGAAGGGAATCAGGCATACAGACGAAGATATTTTTGTCACAGAACTATGGAAAACACAGAGCAAGAGAACAAGCAGTATGAGAAAGCCACCTTTGCCGGGGGGTGCTTCTGGTGCATGGTAAAACCGTTCCATAAATATGACGGCGTACTAGAAGTGGTGTCTGGGTACACCGGCGGGCATGTGCCCAACCCCACGTATGAGCAGGTCTGCTCAGAAACCACCGGCCACTATGAGGCGGTACAGGTGACCTTTGACCCCACCGTGATCAGCTACAAAGAACTCCTGGAGGTTTTCTGGCAGTCTGTTGACCCCACAGACGCCGGCGGACAGTTTGGAGACCGCGGCTCTTCTTACCAGACGGCTATCTTCTTTCACTCAGAGGAGCAGCGGGAGCAGGCAGAGGCCTCTAAGAAGGAGATGGAGAAGCAGGGGCCGTTTGACCTGCCCATTGTCACTCCTATTCTGCCAGCCGTGCCTTTTTACCGCGCTGAGGAGTACCACCAGGACTATTATAAAAAGAATCCCAGCCACTACGGCCGCTACTTTGTAGGCTCTGGCCGCTCTGGTTTCTTAGACAGACACTGGAAAAAGGATTAACCCGTATTTTCTGTTTTCGGGCTGTTTTTACAAAAGCAGCCCGAAAACAGAAAATACGGCCTTGTTGTGCTGCCAGTCAGTTTAACTGTCCCGTGTTCTTGCTCACCATTGCGGTGGTGGCAGAGGCGGGAGTGCCTTGTGCATCCTGAAAAGATGCTTACCTTAGCCTCCTGTAATTGGATGACCATGACCACGAAACATTTACTGGCGGCTTTCTTTCTTTTTTCCGCAGTCATTTTTTCAGCGCAGGCCCAGGAGGTGACAGAAGAGGAGGAGGAAGGGTATGTGTACGAGCAGTATTTTGATAAAAAGAGCGACGTGTACACCCGGGTGGGCCTTAGTTGGGCTGGGGCGGTGGGCTGGGACTCTCATTCTTACAAAACAAAGAGAATCCTGTCTTACAGCTTCGGGATTGGCTATACCCACTCCCTGACCTACAAAGGGGATGTCAACGTGAACGCCGAGGTCAATTTATCCCGGGTAGGCTTCAGGGTGACCAATCCGGGAGGGGCTATGGACCTGGAGGAGCTGACCATGAACTACATTCAGATCCCGGTCATAGTACGGTATTACCCTATAAAGGAATTCAAAGCCGCTTACGTGGGCGCCGGGCCTCAGATTGCGTTCAAGTCTGGTGACGTGCAGATCAAAACCCAGGGGAGCGGCCAGTTCCTGCTCATGGACAATGCCGTAAACAGCCCAGACCTGGCCCTGGTGGGCGTGGCGGGCGTGCATTTCGCCAAAAAACTGGATCTGGGGCTGGAGCTACGGTACCAGCACAGCCTGAACAAATTCCTGAACCCGTTTCCAGAGGCCCGTCATTCTGTGTTTCAGGTGAGTTTCTTCTTTCCCGCCGAAGCCCTGTTGAACATAGGGTTGTACTTCCCCATTTTCTAGGGGCAGTGCCAAAAAAGTTTTTTAAAGGGCGTCTTTCTGCCGTTCCTGGTTTTTGACGGTTTGCAGCAGGTGTTCAATGCATTGCTGTTGCGCGGGGGGGTGGGCTTTTGCTTTTAGCAGAAGGAGAAGATGGTGCAGGGCCTGTCTCAGGGTCCGGTCTTCCTTCCCGTAATCCCAGATGGGGTAGAGGGTGTCAGTGAAGAGTTCGGCAAAGGTGGTTTCCTTCTTTAAAACCCGTACCGCTCCCTGCTGGTCCTTCTCCTGTTCCCGGGGGAAATGCTCCATTCTAAAAGCGAAAAGATCTGCCAGGGCCTGCAGGCTCAGTACCGCCGTGCCGGGATCATTGATGCCGGGGCTCAACGCTTTTAAAGCCACTTCCCTCAGTTGTTTAAAGCCATAGTACGCATTCTGCGCAACGGGCTCCCCCCGGTAAAATAACACCAGCCGCTGTACCTCCTGCAGAGATTCTTTTGAAAGAGGCTGCTGGGCGTAAACGGTGAGAAAAGGGGTGCCCGCCAGCAAAAAGGTGCCGGTAGGGTGGTGGAAGCGAATCTGGCACTGGTTGTGCTGGCAGAACCGCAGCAGCCCTTTTTCATTGACGGCCTGCAGGGTAGAAGACGCCTGCAGGGTGACTTCTTGCACGTGCGGGGCCGTGAAGGAGACGCTTTCAACCTGTTCGCGTAGCGGGCACAGCTTCTCCAGGGAGTTCTTGGTCTGCCGGTGTATGCGCTCTATAATCGTGTCATATTTTACAGACTGGGTGATGTAGTGCAGGAAGTAAATAAACAGGAAGATGTCTACCACCGTCAGGAAAATAAGGAGGTAGACGCTGAGCGCCGGCACGTGCACCCCTGAGTCAATGTCTCTGATGGTACTGAGCAGGAACAGGGCGTACACAATGGTGCCAATGTAAAAACCCAGGACCCACTGCTGAAACCGGTTCCCGATCATGCTGTCCAGCACCCGGTTGCTCATGTTAGATGCCGCCTGGTTCAGCAGAATCATGACCATAGAAAAACTGAAAACGGTCAAGGACAGAATGCCTGCCGCAATGGTGGCGGCAATGGTGCGGGCGGTACTGGCGTCTTTCAGGCTAATGAAGTCCCACTGCGCTTTGATGCTCTTGCCAAACGGCGAAAAATCAATGGCCAGCAACACATAAGAAAGCACCAGAAACCCTACCGCAATAATGGCCGGATAAAAGGCGATGCTATGGATGATCTTGGAATAGTGGCGCTGGATCCAGTTGAGGTAAGAGCTTTTCATAGAGACGGGCAAGGTTGCCGTATTTATACGGTGAAACGGAGCAGAAGCCTACCCCTCCCCGCAAAATCCCCGCCTAGGCCACGAGCCAACCCTTACTGCTTAGTCAGACTCTTCTGATTTTGGGCACGTTTCTGTTTTGGGGCTGTTTTCTGAAAAACAGCCCCAAAACAGAAACGTGCCGCTTAACATTAGACGGCAGCCAAAGCACTTTTATAGGCCTGTAGCGCCCGGTCTCTGGCAAAGGCATGTTCTACCATGGGAGCCGGATAAGCAGGCGTGCCCACCTCCGGCACCCAGCGCTTGATGTACTGCTGTTGCTTGTCAAACTTAACGGCTTGGGCGGCGGGGTTAAACACCCTGAAGTAAGGGGCGGCATCACAGCCGGTGCCCGCACACCACTGCCAGTTGCCGTTGTTGGCGGCTAAGTCAAAGTCCAGGAGTTTCTCTGCAAAATAGGCTTCGCCCCAGCGGTAGTCTATGAGCAGGTGCTTCACCAGGAAACTGGCCGCCACCATGCGCACACGGTTGTGCATGAAGCCGGTGGCGTTGAGTTCGCGCATACCGGCGTCTACCAGCGGGTAGCCGGTGGTACCGGCGCACCAGCGGGCAAACTGCTCCTGCTGGTTCTGCCACGGCACGTGCTCGTACGCCAAATGAAACGGCCGGGTGGCCACGTGCGGAAAATGGAACAGGATCATCATAAAGAAGTCCCGCCAGATCAGCTCAGAAAGCCAGACGGCATTCAACTGGTGCGCTTGCCGCGCCACCTCCCTGATGCTGACCGTGCCAAACCGGAGGTGCAGCCCCAGCCGGGTAGTGCCCGCCAACGCCGGCAGGTCCCGGGTCTGGTCATACGTTCTGATGAGTTGGGTAGGCACCCCTTTTGCCGGGAACACTATCCCATTCGGTACAAAACCCAGCTCTTGCAGAGAAGGCACAGGCAAAGGCGGGGAGGGTAAGAAATGCTGGAAATACCGGGGGGTGGGGTAAGGCTTCAAATAGAATGGGTTCAGCTTCTGGAGCCACTTCTTTTTGTACGCCCCAAACACCTGGTAGGGGGTGCCATTGTCTTTCACCACCTCGTGCTTCTCAAAGATCACCTGGTCTTTGTACGTGTGGAAGGCAATGCCCCGCCCATGCAGAAACTCCTGCACCTGCTGATCACGGGAGCGGGCCGCCGGTTCATAGTCATGGTTGGCAAAGACTTCCCGCACCGGGTACCGCGCTGCCAGCTGCCTCATCATGTCCAGGGGGGTACCATGCAGCACCAGCAGCGAAGAGCCCAACTGCTCCAGCTCGCGGCGCAGCGCCTGTACTGTTTGGTGCAGAAAGCTCACCCGCGGGTCCTCCCTGCTGGGTAAGCGGGAGAGTATGTCTGTGTCAAAGAGAAAGACAGGCAACACAGGGGCACCTGCCTGGAGCGCATGGTACAGGCCGGCATTGTCCTGCAGACGCAGGTCGCGCCGGAACCAGAAAACAGAGATGGGTGACAAGGGTAAAGCAGCTAAGAGGTGGTACTGGTAAAGTTTCGCCTGTGAAACAGGAGAAGCCGTGAAAAGTTTGGGTTTGCCCGTACTATATCGGTTTTTTCCTCTTGCGTTGGCTGCCCGGCCTGGGCAGATGTACAAGTGCTGCGAATATTTAGTAATATTAAGAAAAATGAATTTATTTCAGGAATGTACGCATGAACGGGTGGCAACGGTACAGGAACTATGTGATGGGCAACACCATTGGCCCCATTGAACCTAACCTGAAAGACCTGTCCTTCTGGCGGGATTATCTGTTCGCCAATGTGTTGCTGTACAGCATTCCGGTAAGTCTGGTGGCCCTGGTGCCTTGCCTGGTTGCCGCTTACATCAATGGACAGGACGTGCTCGCTTGTATTGAGCTGTTCGCCTTCTGCACCATGCTGCTGATCACCTTTACCCGGCGTTTGCGCCTGCAGGTGAAAAAGACGTTTCTGGTGGTGCTGCTCTACCTGCTGGCCGTGAGCCTGACTGTTTTTCTGGGCACGTTTGGCCCCGGGGTGCTGTACCTGTGGGCGGTGACCATCTTTACCGCCCTCACGTTTTCGCCTAAAAAAGCCTATCTCACGGTGGCGGTGAATTGCGTACTCTGCCTGGGCTTTGGCGTGGTCATTCAGTACCGGCTCTTTGACCTGCCTTTGCTGGAACTGTACAGCACCAGTGGCTGGATAGTCTTTTCTGTGAACCTGCTGTTTTTAAGCCTGATCACGTCTGCCCTGCTAGACCTGGTGTTTACCGGCCTGCAGAAAACCATTGTGCGCGAGGCAAACCTGAAACGGAGGCTTAAAGAGAAGGGAAAGCACCTGGGCCAGATGCTGATCACCGTGAAAAGCCAGAACGAGGAACTGGAGCGGTTTGCCTACATCGCCTCGCATGACCTGCAGGAGCCGCTGCGCACCATTTCTTCCCTGGTAGACCATCTGGAGAGCCAGAACCAGGGGCGGTTAGATGAGCCCTCACAGATGTACCTGCGTTTTCTGAGGCAGTCTGTGCACCGCATGCGGGCCCTCATTACGGGGCTGCTGGAGTACTCGCGCATTGGCAAAGAAAATGCCCTGGAATGGGTCAACTGCCAGACCCTGCTGGAGACGGTGCTGGCCGACCTGGACACGTTTATCAAAGAAAAGGAGGCTGAGATTCAGGCAGACAACCTGCCGCAGTTGCAGGGGTATGCGCTGGAGATCAAGCAGTTGTTTCAGAACCTGATCAGCAATGCCCTCAAGTTTCAGCGGCCAGGCACCCAACCCTGCCTTCAGATAAAGGTCCAAAAGCTGGACAAGCACTGGCTTTTTTCTTTTATTGACAACGGAATTGGCATTGAACCTAAGTTTCAGGACAAAGTCTTTGCTATTTTCCAGCGTCTTCACCCAAAGTCAAGGTATGAGGGTACCGGTATAGGGCTCGCGTACTGCCGTAAGATTGTGGAGCTGCACGGCGGCAAAATCTGGGTGGAACCAAACCCGGAGGGGGGGAGCATTTTCCGCTTTAGCCTACCGCTTACCAAAGAACAATGCTTACCAGAAGCCTGAATATCTTGTTGGTTGATGATGATGACACCACTAACTTTCTGCACACGCTAACCCTGCAGGCGTCTGGCGTGCCCCATACGCTCAACGTAGTAGAGACCATGCCAGACGCTCTGGCCATCTTCCAGGACCAAACCATCCCAGCCACGCAACTGCCCCACCTCGTCTTCCTGGACCTGAACCTGCCCGGCCACACCGGGTTTGACTTCCTGGATGAGTACCGTAAACTAGCAAAAGACACGGCTACCAAGCCGGTCATTGTGGTCTTGTCAGCCTCTGTGAACCACGAAGACGAAAAAAAAGCCCTCCAGGCACCGGAGGTGGCTGCGTTCAGGAGCAAACCTTTGTCGGTGGCCATGGTACACCAGATCATCAGCACCTATTTCCCTGACCTGGGCACAGCCTAGGTTGAACGCTTTGCCTCGGTGACAGCCGGCCTCCCGCTATTTTCTGTTTTAGCGCTGTTTTTTGAAAATCAGGCCTAAAACAGGGAGCCACCCTCTTCTACTATCCATTTGGTTCAAGTTCGGCCTAAGAACGGTAAAACTTTCTGAGGGGGCGGCAGTATGTTGGTAACAATGGAGAAGGAGGCGCTTTTCAAATTTTATGGTCCCCTGCGGGACTTCTACCCGCTGAACCGGAAACCGGATTGGGGAACGTATAGGTTTACCGGATCGCCAGCCGTAAAAGATGCCGTTGAGGCGCTTGGGGTGCCGCACCCTGAGGTGGGTGCCATTCTTTTGAACGGCATGTCTGTGCGCTTCAAAGAACCTTTGACTCCCGGTGCCTGCGTAGAAGTCTTTGCCCACGCTGAGGCGCCCCCGGGTACTGAACCCCTGCTACCCGCAGTTGCGCCACCGGGCCTACCCGTTTTTGTGGTAGATGTACACCTGGGAACGCTGGCACGGGCGCTCCGGCTGCTGGGATTTGATACTGTGTACGCCCAGGAGATGCCAGATGCGGCCATTGCCGCCGTTGCCGAGCGGGAGGAGCGGGTGGTGCTCACCAGAGACGTGGGCCTGTTGAAGCACAGAAAGGTGCAATGGGGCTATTGGCTCCGGTCCCAGCACACCCGCCCACAGCTGGAGGAAGTAATCAGGCGGTATGATCTAAAGCCGTGGTTCCAGCCATTTACCCGCTGCACCGTCTGCAACGGCACCTTAACAGAAGTGCCAAAAGAAGCTGTGCAGGAGCGGCTTCCGCCGAAAACAAAGTTGTACTTCCATGAATTCTTCCAGTGCGCCAGCTGCCGGCGGGTCTACTGGAAAGGATCCCACTATGACCGCATGCGTACGTTTCTGGGCCAGCTTGAATGAAGTGGGGCGGGTCTTGTAGGGGGAGCGTTTATGGCCTGTTTTTTCCTAAACAGCCTCAAAACAGCGGGGAGAAAAGTTTTCCCCTGCCGTTTGTTTTGGAGCTGATTTCAGCAAAACAGCTCCAAAACAGGTCGCCAGCCGCCCCTTTACAAAACGCAGCCCTCCATTTCAAACCTACTGCCTCATAGTTCTGTTTAGGGAAATATGTTACAGAACCCACAACATCTGAACGAAACCGTCTCCCACCTGTTGATGATTGGCAGCGGTATCTTCTGGACCATCACCTACCTCCTGATCCTTCGGCGCGGCTTCCTGGACAAAACCTACGGCATGCCCATGGCGGCACTCTGCGCCAATGTCTCCTGGGAGTTCATCTTCTCCTTTGTGTTCCCGCACCCGCAGCCCCAGCTCTTCATTGATTACCTGTGGCTTCTCTTTGACGTGGGCATTCTCTGGCAATACATCAGGTACGGCCGAAGCAGTTTTCCGGAGCAGCTGCCCCAGAACCTGTTTTACCCCGCGTTCCTGTTTTCGCTGGTGTTCGCCGCCCTTCTCATTGCGGTGATCTCTGTGGAGTTTAACGAGTACATTGGCATTTATGCCGCCTTTGGGCAGAACCTGATGATGTCTATCCTGTTTGTGCATCTGTTCCTGAAACGGAAGGGCGTGCAGGGGCAGTCGGTCTACATTGCCCTGGCGAAGATGGTGGGGACCATCTTTCCGTCGGTGCTGTTTTACCTTTATTTTCCGGAGTCTTATCTGCTGCTGCTGCTGTACGGCGGCATCTTTGTCTTTGACCTTGTTTATTTTCTGCTGCTCTACTTCCAGCTCAGGCGGGAAAGGGAGAATCCCTGGGCCAGGCTGTAGACTTACCCGCCGTTTACTTGTCTTGTGCCGGTAGCCCTCTTTGCAGAACTTGCGTTAAAAGCATGTTTACCGGTTGGGTTTAACGGGCAAAATGTACCAGACAAAGGTTCTACGGAAGCCGTTCTTACACCACGTAAAAGTTTTACGGGGCGGGAAACGGGTGAGCGCAGGTTCCTGTAGGGCGTTTTACCGGGTAAAAGACAGATGTAAACATAGAAGCTGTTTAGAGTTTTCCGGTTTCAGCATCCAGCTGCTAGTGCCTACGTTTTAGGGCTACTTTTTAAAAAACAGCCCTTAAACAGAAGCTTCTAACAGGGCACCGGTGTACGCTGGCGCCCGGGGCTGACCAGCAGACGCTACACAACTTCAAGAAGGAAAGAACAGCCAAAAACAGACGCGAACATGGAGTATCACCAATTGGGCACCTCAGACCTGCACGTCAGCACCCTCAGCTTCGGGTGCATGTCTTTGAAAGGAACCCCTTCAGAAAACACCACACTGCTGCGGCAGGCCCTGGCGGGCGGCATCAACTTCTTTGACACCGCCGACCTCTATGACCAGGGCGGGAACGAAGAAACCGTGGGCAAAGCCTTCAAAGGCGTGCGGGACCAGGTGATACTGGCCACCAAAGTAGGAAACCAGTGGCGCCCAGACGGCAGCGGCTGGGACTGGAACCCCGGCAAAGCCTACATTCTGCAGGCGGTAGAGCAGAGCCTGCGGCGGCTGCAAACAGACTACATTGACCTGTACCAGTTACACGGCGGCACCCTGGAAGATCCCATTGAGGAGACCATTGAGGCTTTTGAACTGCTGCAGCAGCAGGGCAAGATCAGGTACTACGGTATTTCCTCCATCAGGCCCAACGTGATCAGGGAGTATGTGCGGCGGGCCAACCTGGTGAGCGTGATGATGCAGTACAGCCTGCTGGACCGCAGACCCGAGGAAGAAGTGCTGGATCTGCTCCAGCAGCACCAGATCAGCGTTTTAGCCCGCGGAAGCCTGGCCCAAGGATTGCTGCTCGGGAAGCCCGCAAAAGCATATTTGGACCTTTCTGCCGGGCAGGTGGCAAAAATGGCCTCGGCCGTTCAGGCCCTGGCTACCCAAGATGCTTCAGAGCTCGCCCTGGCGGTACAGTATGTGCTGCAGGCGCCGGCGGTGGCTACAGCCGTTCTGGGAGTGCGAACCCGGGAGCAGTTGGCGCAGCTGCTGGCGGCGGCCAGGGCGGCACCGCTTGCCCCCCAACAGGTAGCAATGCTGCAACAACTTCTGCCTGCGGCCACCTATGCGCAGCACCGCTAACGGTGGCAGGCCGTAAAGGCATATCTTAGATCCAGTTTTACAGTATATACTAGTGGCCCGTCTGCAAAGGAGCTTCTGTTTTAGGGCTGTTTTTCTGAAAACAGCCCTAAAACAGAAGGCGCACGTTTGGCTGGATTGGTTTGTAAGTGAACTTTTAAGAAGCAGCAATATGAACTATAGAACATTAGGCAAAACCGGCTTTCAAATCTCTGAGGTATCCTTGGGCACGTGGCAGGTGGGGGGCCGTTGGGGAGAGCCTTTCAAAGAGGCCACGGCGGCAGAAATCATCAATGCCGCCATTGACGGCGGGGTCAACTTCATTGACACCGCAGACGTGTACAGTGACGGGTTAAGTGAGGCGGCCGTGGCCAAAGTGGTCAAGGGCAGAAGCGAGGAGGTCTTTATTGCCACCAAGTGCGGAAGGCAGATTCAGCCGCATACCGCCGAGGGGTACACTCCGGAGCGCCTGCAGAAATACGTAGAGGAGAGCCTCCGGAACATGGGCGTTGAAACCCTGGACCTGATCCAGTTGCACTGTCCGCCTACAGAAGTGTACCGGCGGCCTGAGATCTTTGAGACCTTTGCCCGCCTGAAGGAACAGGGCAAGATCAGGAACCTGGGCGTGAGTGTGGAGCTGGTAGAGGAGGCGTTGCTTGCCATGGACTACGGGAACGTGGCCACCATCCAGGTGATTTTCAATATGTTTCGGCTCAAGCCCAGTGAGCAGTTATTCACTAAAGCCCAGGATAACAATGTAGGGCTGATTGTGCGGGTTCCGCTGGCCAGCGGCTTGTTAACCGGTAAGTTCACCCATGCCACCTCGTTCAGCCCAGAGGACCACCGCAACTTCAACCGGAACGGCGAAGCGTTTGACAAAGGGGAGACGTTCTCTGGGGTTGACTATGATTTAGGGGTAGAGGCGGCCGAAGAACTGAAGAAGCTGTTCCCGGGGCAGGCGCCGCTGGCGGCGTGGGCGCTGCGGTGGGTGTTGATGTTCCCGGAGGTGAGTACCGTGATTCCCGGGGCCTCCCGGCCGGAGCAGGTGACCACCAACCTGCAGGCGGCGGCCCTGCCTGCGCTCTCACCTGAGCAGATGCAAGGGGTGGAGGCTGTTTATAACCAGTACATCAAGCCTACGGTGCACGAGCAGTGGTAGCGCTCACACCTGGAGAAGACGCAGTAGGGCAGCTGCTGCCCCTAAAGCTAAAAAGGGGGATATCCCCCGATTCCCCCTTTTTATAAACAAAAACAAAAAACCCAATGGAATCATCAACGGATTGCTTTCCACTGGTGGCAAAGTACCCGCTAAAAGTTGAGGAAAAGAATACCTAAAAGTTGGTATTTATTCAACAGGCCTGCCCAGGGGAAGGAGGCACACTGAAGGGGCAAAATGTACGTAACAACCGTGTAGCGCCTTCTTTTACAGCAGGTTGTGCTTGTCTGGAACGGGTTCAGGCGCCTTTTCGCCTTCGGCTGACTAAATAAAAAGATGGAAGAGGGGGTTGGGCACACCCCTAGCAACAAGAAAGTACTAAGGAGCGGTGGCGGGTGCCAACAGGGGGAGTTTGGGAAAAGCGCGGCCAAGGAGGCAACCCAAGCCGCCAGACCTTACCTTTGTGGCCGCTCTTTCTATTTGACTATGTATACAAGAGAACAAGCTTCACAGATGCGGCAGGCCTTCTGGACTACGTTTGGCCAGTACATGGCCCCTATCCCGTCGGCTGAGGGGATGAGGATCAACTGGTCTAACTATAAAACCGGGCTGAAGAACGTGTACTTCCGGATGCGGGCAGAAAAAAAAGCCGCCTCCATCGGGATTGAGATGACCCACCGTGACCTGGAGATTCAACAGATGTTCTTTGAGCAGTTTCAGGCCCTGAAACTTGTTTTGCATGAAACGCTGGGCGAAACCTGGGAATGGGAGCTTCACGCCCAGGACGAACTGGGGGAGACCATTAGCCGCATCTACACAGAACTGCCGGCGGTGAATGTGTTCAACAAAGATGACTGGGGAACGCTCATCACCTTCTTCAAACCGCGCATCATAGCCTTAGATGAATTCTGGACCGATGCCCAGTACGCCTTTGATTCCCTGAAATAAGGCGTTTCATTTTTTGGCAATGCGCTGGTTGGTTGTCTGGCATTGACGTGGTTGAGCGTTTTCTTTTGAGCCCCGGGCGTAAGCATCTGCTTGGGCATTTGTAAGTAGGCAAGTTTCTGTTTCCGGGCTGTTTTTGGGAAAGTAGGTCCAAAACATGGCCACAGCCTGCGCCAGCCAAAAGCCTCTGAAAACCTAAACCTGAAATCTCACATCAGCTTCTTTATCTAAGAACCGGAATAACCTTCTGTTTTTGGCCTGTTTTCTGAAAAACAGGCCAAAAACAGAAACTCAGGCATTACCGGAGCGGGGTTGGAGGTTCATTTCCTGCTGCTCAATTGCCTCCAGCGCCCTGCTTCTGGGCGAAGAGATGGCCTGCTGCATATCAGGCTCCTCAATCTGTGCCTGTACCAACCGCGCGTGCTGCACCAGACTTTTAAAAATGCGCCGCTGCTCCTGGTGCTGCGGCAGGTACTCTGGGTGCCACTGCACGCCAAGCATAAAAGGCGCCAGTGTGTTCTCAATAGCCTGCACCACCTGGTTTTTCTCCCTCGCCACAATCTGGATGCCCCGGCCAGGAACATGGACCGCCTGGTGGTGCAACGCGTTCACCTTCAGTTTCTCCACCCCCAGCACCTGTTGCAGTTTGCTCCCCGGGGCAATGCGCACCTTCTTCACCGGGAAAATGCTGGAGGGGTTGGGCTCCTCTTTGTAGAACGTCTGGATGTCCTGGTAGAGGGTGCCGCCAAAATAGACGTTCATGAGTTGGGAGCCCCGGCAGATGCCCAGTACCGGTAACCGCTTGGTGAAGGCCTGGTGAATGAGTTGGAACTCCAGATGGTCGCGCTCCCGGTCAACAGACCACTGGGGCTTCCGGCTGAATAACTTCCGGAGGAAGAACAGGAGCGGGTAGTACGTCCACCGGATGAACCGGCCAACTCTGGTGAGGAAACTTTTGCGGGGGTGCTGCAACGTGCGCTGCAGGTACTCGTTGATGAGGTTTTCCTGCTGAAACACCTGCGGGTCAATATCGGCGCCGCCGCCAATGATGAGCCCCTGCAAACCGTCTGAGGTGCGGGGGGAGGAGGGCGTGATCCGGACGGGTTTGCCCCCGGCCAGCCGTACCCCCAGGGCGGCAAAAAGCCACGCCACCTCGCCGCCCTTGTCTGGCCCCGTGACTCCAATGGTGGGGCGGTTGCGGTTGATTTTGTTTCTGTTTTCTAAGAATGCCACTCGTTCATACGTTTAACCCATTTCTCCTCAAAGCCCAGCAGGGTGTCTTTCTTAAGACGCAGGTATTCCTGGCTCAGTTGCGCTATTTGCCCGGGCTGTGCGGCCAGCTCTTCAATGACCACCCACAGGTTCCATTCCTGGGCCAGGGTCCAGTTGGGGTCTGAGACGCGGCTGTTGGGGAGCCGGTAATGAAATGTGTTTCTGGCTTTCACACTGCCCAGGTTGGTGTAGCTGTTGACCAGCTCTTCCTGCAGATGGGCAAAAAGCGGGTACAGGTCCAGCGGACGGTTGCGGTCTGGGTTGTAGTGGTGGTAGTCTTCAATGAGCTGCGGCAGGTCTGGCTGGTAGGAGGGGGGCAACACCAGGGCTATGTACTCTGCCGGATACGGGTTGATAAACGTGGTCATGTGCCGGCGGGCGAAATCAGTTTGCCCTTTCTCCACCAGCCAGGGGTACAGCAGCAGAAACGCGCGCAGGTACCGGAGAATGGTAGCCGGGTCTGAGGCAGGCAGCTCTGTGTTGATGTGGGTGCCGAAGGCGTTGGTGAAAAACGCCTCAGTGCCCTGGGCGTGGTGCTCCAGCAGCGCCCTCCGGAGCGGCTCTAACAGATGCAGCTGCGAATAAGGAATGGGCGGCGCGCCCACCTCATAGGGGATCACCTTCTGGATCATGCTCTCCAGCGCATCTTCTACCTTTTCCTCCAGGGTGCTGCCGCCCACCTGAATGTGCTCCAGGTCTATGTTCAGCTTGTCAAAGATGTATTTGTATTTCTTCTCAGTGAGGAGTTTCAGGTCAATTTCCACAGAAAAATCACCCAGGCGGGTGTTCACCACCTTCTGCGAGAACCGGTGTTCCTTCTGGCAGGTGCCGCCGTACAAGTCTATGATAAGTTGTACACTCTCGTCTACGCCCACCTGCGCAAACTCCAATTCGAAGCCCACTTTTCTTTCCTCCCCGCTGGCATTCACTTTAATGGGTAGCTCCTTAAATTCCATAGTATGAAAGAATTAAACAGAACTAACTGAACGGGAAAAATTAGCGGGCGTTGCGGTACTGGCCGCTTTTAGCAGGAGAAAGAGCCTGTATTTTACCCATAGAGGGGCCACCACCTGGTTCAGAGTTTCTGTTTTAGGGCTGTTTTTCTAAAAACAGCCCTAAAACAGAACGCACCCCAGAAGGCAGACGCCCGGCCTACCATTGGGAGGCGGTGTCATCTGGGTTCCGGTACCGCTGAATGAAACGGTTCTGAAAGTCTGTGGGGGAGCCTTTGCCCTCCAGGTAATTCTGCATGTCCAGGTGCATCTTGAGCTGGTCCAGCTCCAGAAACTCCTGCCAGAGCAGTTGGTCATGGAGGGGCAGGCTGTCAATGATTTCCGCCAGCTGCAGGTTTCTCCGGTCTGTTTTCGGCTGTTGCAGGTCTGGGTGTTCGTCCAGCTGTTTCCTGATTCTCTCCCTAAAGTACGCATTCAGCTCACTGTACCGGTCTTCATTCCAATTTTTGCTATCCAGATTTTCCATGGGGTGGGCAACTAGTAGAGGTTCTTGTACGGGAAATTTCGACTAGTTTAATGACAAATCAAGTAAATTTATTTTTTTACATAATTTTAATAAAAAAGATAAATGTAGATGAATAGCTTGAATGTCTAATTCTGGTATTTCTTTACCTTTATGTTATTAATTTGAGTAGCGGTTGGTGCAGGTTTTATAGTGCCATAGGTATTGTTAGTCTTGCTTAAATTTATAAGATATTCTACAAAGCTTGCAGCCTCTGATGCTGTTTCAAAATTTATAATTTCATCGTCCCATTTTAGGTATTGTATTGTTCCTCCAGTCTCTAATCCAATTCTATAAGTTATTGGCTTAAAATCTTCAGGTTTTATTAAGTCAATCTTTAAAGGCGGTATTTCTGATGTTTGTCCTATTTCTCCATAAAAAAAAGTTACACTTTGTCTCGCTTCGGGGATATGCTTAACCGTGTTTTTATTTACGTGTCTATATAAATATTTGTATTTTAAATAACCCGGCACAGGTTCAGTAATATTAGGAAAAAACCATTTTGCTGTATTTTTTAACAAAGAAGCCACTGGAATAGCTTCTGTTGCTTTGTAATAATCAGGTACTTTAAATATTGTAATTGGATCAGCATAATCACCATTAAAATTATATTGAACAGATACAGATGTATTGCCACTTAAATCTACACCAAAAGCACCTTCTTGTCTTAAAACGATACTACTTTTAGATATAGTCCCCGAAAGTTTCATTCTTGATAACAGCAAATTAATATTTGTTTCATACTTATCTGTTAAGTTTAAACTAGCACTTGGCCCTATAGAGGTTGAGTGTTCGTTACCTTTCAAAATTTCTCCACCACTGTTGTTTAAATCTGAATTTTCAGTAAGTCCAATATCTGATTTTCCTGATTTAGTTGCTATAGTATTACTTAAAGTTGATTTATTTGAACCATAAGTTTTTGCACTAGTACTTGCGCTAACGTTTGCTGTAGCTGACCATTGTTGGGAAGATGTGACTTTTCCTAAATCAACAGTAACCCAATCTGTTACAAATTTATCCCAAGAATTAAATTCAATATTACCTGAATCAGGTAGATCAAGAGATACTTCTAGATTTGTAAGCCTATCAGCAATTCTGTTGAAAGTTCTATAATCCTCATTTCCACCTTCAGATACCCAACGTCTATCAACAGAAAAAACAATGGATTTATTTATAGTAGTTGGGAAAACTCTTATTTTTGATGGGCTACTGTTATTAATAACTAGTTTATGCGTTAAACTAGTAGCAAATTGATCAATAGATGTAGATTTGGAAGAGAGTGCTTTAAAGATCTCAGCCTGACCTTCTGGGGAAAGCTCTCTTACAAAATTTGATACATCTTTAGATGAAGTAGATGGTTTTGAATCTTCTATAATATTATAAGATTCGGTTTGAATATTAACATATTTTTTTAGATCTTTCTTGTTTACCCATACAAAATCATGATTTTTAAATCTCCTACTTAAATTAACGCAGGAGGTAGTGATTAAAATGATGAGTGGGAAAAGTACATGTCTTTTCTTTAATATTGGTTTCATTTGGTAGTATTAAGTTATAAATATTGGTTTGTAAAATAATGATGTATATTGCTGGCATACAATACCTGTTTTTGGGTATTTTAAACTTAATAGTTATATCTGTTGTTGTGCTTAGTTATTTATGATTTTAAAAGAGGTTACAGAAGTAAATAACAAAAGGTTTATAGTAATTTTGGGCGTAGAATATGGGTATAGATAGCCCTGGTTACTATCTTGCCCAGGTGCAGCTTGGCCAGGCGCGGCTCGTAGTAGATGGGCACTACGGCCTTGTCTTCGGTGGCCTGTTTTATGTCATAGGTGTGTGATGATGCGCCATTAATGGCGTGTCACCGAACACGGCCACGGTGTCGGCGTCTTTGCTGTCTACAGGCGTGCCGGTGAAGCCAATGAAACTGGCCTGCGGCAGGGCACGGCGCAGGTTGTTGGCGAAGCCCTGCACCAAGCCGTACTGGGTGCGGTGGCACTCATCGGCAATCACAATGATGTTGTCACGGGAACTCAGGACGGGGTGCTCCAGTTCGCGGCCGGTGGCGGTGTCTTTGAGGTTGAACTTCTGCACGGTGCTGAACACCACGCCGCCGCCCTCGCCGCTGAGCAGGCTGCGCAGCTCGTCGGTGGTGTTGGCGATGCTCACGTCACCTACCAGGTCTTTGGCGGCCACAAAGTCCTCGAAGAGCTGGCGGTTCAGGTCAAAGCGGTCTACCTGCACCACAATGGTGGGATTCCGGAGCTGGGGCAGCTGGCGCAGAATGCCTGTGTAAATGGCCATGGTGATGCTCTTGCCTGAGCGGGTGGTGTGCCAGATAACGCCAATACGGCCGTCGCCGAAGGGGCGCACGCTCATGAGGGTTTCCTGCAGGGCGTACTGTATACCATAGAACTGATGGTACTTGGCGCCTTTCTTAATCAGTTCGCCTTTGTCCAGTTCATGGAAGATGTAGTGGCGCACGTATTGCAGCAGGCGGTGCGGTACCAGCAGGCCTTTGATGAGGGTTTCCAGCGCGAAGCCGTTGTCTACCACGCCACGGCCGTCTATGCTTTTCCAGGCGGCGTACCACTCCAGGCCGGTCTGCACGAAATTCAGAAGTAAAAACGAAAGGGGTAAGGCTATAGTATTATTGAAAATGAAAACTTATTAGTGCCCTTATTGATTTCTAAGCAAAATTCAAATTCATCAATCTCCCAAGTCCTTCCACACCATTCACCATTTATTATTTGTTCAGTATCTTCCTCAGTATATTCTCCTTTAAGGTATTTATCTAAACCCATAACTTTAACTATTTTATTTGTTACCGCCTCAAATTCCTTGTAGGATGTAAATTTCGAAAGGTTAAGAGAGTCACGATACAGGACTACAATAAGCCCATCATCTTGGTCTCTTATATAGTCTAGTCTATTAAAAAATCCAAAGTGATTTTGCGAGGCTTTTATAGTTGTATATTCTCTGTTATATCTTAGTGATTGCTTATTATTTATTACTAGGCCTTTGCTAAGGTCGTGTCGCAACAGCGTCAAATAACTTTTTGCATCCTCATCAATTATACCTGATAATTGTCCTATAGTCTTTTCGAAGTCATTAACATGAAGAACTTTTGTGTCAATATTTAGTAATTTAAAAATAACTTTCGCCTTTAGAAGTAAGCCTTCGTCTTCTGATATCAAGTAGTCACAATGAGCAGCATAATAAGCATGTAATGAATCATGAAACGTATTAATAAACTTAGCTTTTTTATTCGGTTCTTTATCGATGCCAAGAATATTAAGACAATTGTATGCGGTGGTGAAATAGTCTAACTCTTTATGCTCAGGGTGTCTATCATTATTAGGTTTGGCTTTTTCCACAAAATCTAAAAATGATTGCTGTATAGGAGTACCCCTTAAATCATCGTTAAAGTTTATACTTTCAATATCAATGTTATACTTTGAAGATAACTGTAATTCATCTAATGCAAACCTTCTCAAATCCTTATATACACTTTTGTCATTAAACAATGCATCACTCATATGAGAGAATTGTTGCATCCATTCTTTTAATGTATATTCATCTTTTAAATCAGGAATAAGTTTCTGCCATAATTCCTTTGCTTCTGGTTGAGTATCAAGGTTGCTAGCCAAATTTAGTTTCAAAGTTGATGAAAATTGTTTTTTAAAGACTTCTTTTGCCAATTGCATCGCTGGCGAGGAATTAAACACTTCATCATCGAAAAGTTCATCAAAATTAAAATAATCTATTATAGGCTTATCTTCAGCTAAACCTAGAAAAGCTTCCTCTGGAGTTGCAACTTTTACATTTACAAAGTTTTCTTTCCACTCAAGTAGTAAATAATTATAATCAACATACTTACCCATGAACTTGAGGTCTTCAAATTTCTTTTCAGTCTTATCACGTTGTAAGTCCAATAAATGAGCGTGAGAAAAGTAATACATAAACCTGTCCTTGTACTTCATTAATCCTTTGTCAAGTGAAGTATAAAATTCAGATTCTTGATTTTTAAGAAACCTAAAAATATTGCTATCTATGTAAACCCTAATCATTATTTATAAGTATTTTAACTATTTATCTGGCTTCGAGCAATCTCGTCTAAAACAACTTTTAGAGCTCTTTCGTTGAGGTAATATCTTTAAGTTTATATTTTAATAATAAAAAAATATAAACTTAACCTAATATATGCTTTAACTCTTTATTTATAGATTTTGGAATCTCAAAGTTTCTATTTTTTCTGAAAACGAAATAATCAAAGCTAGGATATTTTGAAATTAAATCGTCCATGTTTCTTACAATCAACTTTCTTTCAAGTTCTTTGAGCGACTGATGGTATTCTTTTATTAGATTTTTTAAATTTCTTTTGTCTAATGAGAGATAATCATTGTGTAAGATTAATGTTTCAATGTTTATAACAACTAATTCCTTGCACTTAATATTCCAAACTTCAACATCTTTCAGTTGGCTATTGAGCTCTTTTGCTAAAATGGTGTTGATGCCATTCTGTTTAAGCGACCTGTCAGTCACTATTAAGATTGGTTGAATTACAATATTTCGACTTTTTATTCCCTTTGATTCATAATCATCAAAATCAAATGGTTTTATATTTAGTTCTTTAATGCTAGTTGCTAACTGCCTTACTCCTGCCTTTGGCCTATCCAGGAAGTCAAAAATTTTATCTACATCTTGGCTTACCTTAGCATCCGAACTTAAGCTATTGTCTTTGCATTCAAAAAGGTATATATTTTTTGTATGTCTAACATAATAATCTGTTTTTTCAATATCTTTTCCAATTGTAGACTTATAAAAATTGCTTTGCTGCAATCCTGAAAAAGTCATGCATTTATTATAAATATTCTCTAATTGACTATAAAGAAGATACTCCTCTGTAAAATCTTTTCTAATAATTGACAAAAAATTGAGTTTTTTATCAAATTGCTTTGCAACACTATTTAGCTCCCAAAATAATCCATCATAAAATTTATTATAGAGAAAATTAATTGACAAAGGATAGAATGAATTATTATTTACCTTGTAAAGTGGAAACTTTCTTAACTCAAGATGGTCTATCGAATTCTGAGCTAAAGTTTTTAAATCAATGTTTATGTTTATCGCTAGTTTATTAGCCAAGTCAAAGGCAATCTGTTCCTGTTCCGGAAAATCCAAAACTTGTACATACTCAAAATTCTCACTTAGAGGCTTAAAAACAAATACTAATGAAAATATCGTCTGTAAGTATTCTTCCCACTTTGTGAATCCTTTTTCCGTTAAAAACTCATGCAGTATTTGAGATAATTTAGGATGGTTATCTAGAAATCTCAATAGGAATACTCCTTTACATACCTGCGAAAGTATTTCGGATTTTATATCAAGGTTTAAAAAATCACCCGAGGAAACGATGATGGGTAAAAATCTTTTAAAGTAAATATCTTCTAAAGTTTCAATTTCCTTATTGGAATTAAAACTTTTAATTTGGTCTTGTTGTATTTGTTCATTTGCTAGAAGAATTGCTTCAAAAAGTCTTAATTCTTGCTCAGGACTAATTGTGTTTGCATCACCTTCCTTACAAACTTGTAGAGCTTTCTCGATTATTTTTATATTGCTTTGAGTGTTTACAATATATAAAAATTTGTTATCTGAAAATTTGCTATAGAATTGTGAATAATTTATTTTACTTTTAAGTTTATTTGGAAAATTTGAAGTTATTATTCTTAGTACATGTTCCTGAAAACTCTCAGAAGATTGAGTAAAGAAAGTTCCTAAATTTATGTATGACATTACCCTCATAATAGCATCTAGAGGAATGTCTTTAATTAAATCTTCTATGTTAATTTTAGTTATATCCTCATTAGGATATAAATCAGTAAATGTAGCAAAAAGCCCTACATGCTCATTTGTTTTCATAAAATATCAACTAATTTATTGTTTAATATAGAGTAAAACTATAAGTATAAAACTCTTGTGATTTACAGATTGAATCAATTAATAGTGTATACTTGGTAGTGTTTCTTTCATTCGTCTATTCAATAATGCATCTTTCATAAACTGCTCCATCAACTTTTCTTCAAACGGAACACCATCCACTTCCTCAGTCTCGGAGCCCACGTAGCGACCCGGCGAGAGCACGTAGTTGTTGGCGGCCACTTCGTCTAGCGTAGCGGCTTTGCAGAAGCCATCTACATCTTCGTAGTTGCCGCCCAGGTTGCGCCATTGGTGGTAGGTGTCGGCAATTCGGGCCACTTCTGCGTCTTCAAACACGCGCAGGCGGCGGCTAGCCATGGTGCCCAGTTTGCAGGCGTCTATGAACAGGATTTCGTTTTTGCGTTCGCGGTGTTCGCCGTCACGGCCATCGCGGTTCTTACTCAACAGAAAGATGCAGGCGGGTATGCCGGTGGTCAGGAACAGCTTGTCGGGCATCTGCACAATGCAGTCTACCATGCCCTGTGTGATCATGTGCTCACGCACGTTCTTTTCGCCCGCGCTGCCGGTGGTCATGGCGCCGTTGGCCATCACCACGCCCGCCGTGCCGCGGTCAGAGAGGTGGTGCCACAGCGTCTGGAACCACATGTAATTGGCATTGCCGGGGGTGGTAAAGGTGTCTTTGGCCCCGAAGAGGCGTGGGTCGTTGTCGGGTAGCAGCTCGGGGTGCCAGTTGGAGATGTTGAACGGCGGGTTCATGAGGGCGTAATCGGCCTTCAGGCCCGGGAAGCGGTCGTGCAGCAGTGAGTCGCCCAGCTTTACGTCAAAGGAGAGGTTGCGCAGCAGCAGGTTCATCTTGCAGAGGCGCAGCGTGCCCTCGTAGCGCTCCTGCCCGTAAATGGAGATGTCGTTTTTGTCGCCGCCGTGCGCCTGCAAAAACTTGAGGCTCTGCACAAACATGCCGCCGCTGCCGCAGGCCAAATCCATAATGCGGCCCTTGAGCGGCTCCAGCATCTCCACCAGCAAGCGCACCACGCTGCCCGGCGTGAAGAACTGCCCCGCACCGGAGCCCTCGGCCATGGCGAACTTACCAATGTAGTATTCATACACCCGGCCGTAGATGTCGCTCTCGGGATTGTTTATCTCAGAGAATTTCTCTTTGGAGAACAGGTTAATGAGCCCCGCCACCTGCGTAGGCGAGAGCTGGCTCTTCACGAAGATAGGCTCCAGCACGCCTTTGTAATCTGGGTTCCGCTTGGCCAGCAGCTCGTCTATGAGCACGAAGGCCTGGTCTACCTTCACCTTGATGTCGTCCTGCTCGGCGTTCTCGCGCAGGTAGTCCCAGGTGGCTTGTTTGGGCAGGCGGTAGGCGTTCTTGACCTGGTACTCCAGCTCGTCTTCCAGCACCTCGCTCTGCTGGTGGGCTTCTATGTTGTAGTACTCAGATTCGGGCTCCAGAAAAGAAAGCTGAATCTCCTGCTTGCGCACCTCATAGCGCTCGCTCAGGTGCTTCACAAACAGGAGGGAGAGCACGTAGTCTTTGTACTGGTTTTCGGCCACGGCGCCGCGCAGCTCGTTGGCCACGTCCCAGAGTTCTTTCTCAAAATCTATATCGCCTTTGGCTGCGGGTGCCGCCTTGGGGTTCTTCTTCGCCATGTAGGGTAATAAAGGGGGTAGTGTTTGGTCTTTGATTCTTGGGGGAACCGAAGATATAGAATTTTTGAATATTTTCTAGGACAGGTATGGAGCTGTGGGAAAATTTTAGATTCACCCGCTGTTTTCGGGCTGTTTTTCAGAAAACAGCCCGAAAACAGGAAGTTGTCCTCACTTAGTAATCACCAATCTCCTGGAACTCGTGAAGCGGTCATTGTGCATTTGCACCAGGTAAAGCCCTGCCGGAAGAAAAGACAGGTCCAGCTGCTGTTGGGCGGTTTGGCGGAGCACGTTGAACCGCCCCAGTTCCTGACCAGTCAGGTTGGTCACCGTCAAGACCAGATCAGGTTGCGCGGTGGCTGCTTGTAAAATCACCGCGCCCGTGGTAGGGTTGGGGAAGAGCCGCAGCTGCGCCAACGGACCTTCTTCGGCGGCGCCGGATACCGTGATTTGAAAGGCCTCAGAAAAAGGGGAGGAGCAACTGTTTTTGTTTATCGCGCTGACATAATACTTGCCCGGGGCGGTTGCCGTGATGGTTTGCGTAGTGGCCGGGAGGGTCTGGTTATCCAGCTTCCATTGATACCTCTCAGCAGCTATGCTGGCGGTTAAGGTGGTGCCGTCTTGGGAAATAGTGGGAGTAGGCGGGATAGGCTGAACCTCTATTTGGATCACGTTTGAAATGGAAGGCCCACAGCTGCCGGAAAAAACGAGCCGCCGGAAATAGGTGGTGACAGAAAGATAACCGGGGGCATAATCATTCCCATTTCCGTTGGAAACTGTCACGAAATCACTGTTGCTACCGGTGGTGCTTCGTTCCCATTGATAGCTGTAAATTCCTGTTCCTCCTGCGGCAGGTGCACCCGTTAACCCGGGGTGAGGCTGGCCCTGGCAAACAGATTGTTCCCCGGTAATGGAATTGTTGGTTACTGCAGGCGTTACCGTCACCCTCACCGCCGTCCGGGTAGAGCTGGTGCAACCACTTTCAGACTTGCTTTCAGCGTAGAAGGTGGTGGTTTGAAGGAGCGTTGGGGTGGTGTAGGTTTCCCCAGTATGTAAAGGCGTACCTCCCTGAGAAGTGGCATACCAACTGAAGGAATGGGCAACGCTCGAAGCTTGAAGGGTGGCAGATGAGCCGGAACAAATTGCTTGATTCGCCACTATGGGCGCAGGCGGCACAGGTAAAATAGTGACTTGAAGAGCGTTGCTATAACTATGACTCGTTGCCGAAATTACCCGCCGCCGAAACCAGGTGGTACTGATAAGCACAGGAAAGGTGTAATTGATGCTATTGTTAGTACCCGGAGCCATAATAAAATCTGCCGTAGCACTGGTGGTACTCATTTCCCATTGGTACGAAAACATCCCGTTTCCACCCGTAGGAGTGGAGCCATTAATAAGGCCTGGCGTTGTTCCTAGGCAGATTTGCTGATTGGTTAATGTGATGGTGTTGTTAGAGATTTCTTCGTCAAACCTCTTTATAGAAGTGCTTTTTGCAGCGGTATAGCCCGCCGAAGCCATGAACAGAAGAAAGAGCAAGCTAAGGAGTAAAGGAAATTGTACGTTTGGGTAGCGTTTCGGCATAGAATGTTTGATAGATGTTCCTCAAATATAGCAATTCCTGCTTTGGGAAGAAGGTAGTAGGGGTGAAGGGGGCTGTTTCTAAGAACCGAAGAAACGGGAGCGTAAAAGAAAGGAACATCCACTACAACAGAAGGTCTTATTTATTGCCGAAATTAGAAGCTGATGATGCGTACCTGGGCCCACCCCCACCTCCTCCCAGGTGGGAAAATAATCTGCACCTGTACCTCCTCTCCGTGGTTTTTGCTGTTCAAAAGAGCAGGAAGCGGGATTTCAAATCCTATCAGTACCCGCTTCAGGATGGCAAATCTGGGAGCGCAACGCTTATAAAGAGAAAGTAAGGGTTTCCTTTTCAGGAGAAGAGGTATGAGCCCAGATCAGAGCGGTTTCTGTTTTTGGGCTATTTTTGAGAAAACAGGCCAAAAACGCAGCTGCGGCATTGACGCGCGCTGGTCTGGAAGACGCTGCGAGATCCGGTAGTAGTCCCGAGTTTTGAGTCAAGCATGTGATTCTGGCTTATTATTAGAAAACAACTTGCCATGCGTGATATCCACCCCAGCCCCTCCCGGGAGGGGAGTATCAGGAATGCGTGGGGGCAAGTGGCGTGTGACCGTACAACTTCAATGCGCAGATCTGGCGCATGCGTTCCTCGGCTGTCCGGGATTTGCCATCCCGGACACAGTACCTGCGGATTTGTAATCCGCGGCGCCTGCAGATCAAACGTCCCGCCACGGGGATTGCAAATCCCCGTGTACCAGCTTCCGGATTGCAAATCCGGAAGAGCGCGAGAGCACTGTGATTGGCAGGGCTCAACTAGCTGGGGCGAGAAGAGGTTGATCAGCAATGCGTGCCCTCCTGTGTCAACATCCCCCTTCGCCCCCTTCAAAGGGGGAGCATCAGAGTGAGTTATGAGTCTTGAGTTCTGAGTCCTTTCATTTTTTCCTTACGCAAATCAGCACGAATGAAGCAGCAATGCCTGGTTTCGCTGCCGCGCCGCGGGGGCAGCCAGAGACCGGCCGTCATCAGTAGGCACGATTCTGGGGACCCGTGCCAGCGCGGGAGTATCAGCTGGAGTTAGAAGGCTCGGAAGTAACTTTCGCGCCATAGGGGGGCAGAAGCGGGAGCTATAGAGGGCAGAGGTAATGTGAGGCTGCCGCCTCATGGAAGCTGAAAGCTTCCGCCATTGTAGGTCCAAGTTGGAAACTTGAACCAGAGAAAGCGGCAAACAAGCAGCAATAAGTAAACAAACAGCAATGAACAATCAACACTTCTGCCAGTGGCACCTGGGTAAATTAGCACTTCTGCCCCTGGCTGATGTGCGCAGCACGGGCTCGGCTCAGGCTAGCGGATCAGCAACGGTTACCTGCAGAGGCAGACAGAGCAAGTAAGGAAGTAGCAGGAGAGGAACCTGAACCAGTCCTGGGGGTGAGCGCCTCTGTTAATACGGTGCCGAAGGCAACGCCAAAGGCGTAGTTTTAACAGCAGTGCTCACCGCCAGGACGGGGCCCCGCGGTCGTGAGCGCTTACCGGAAAAGATGAAACAACTCAGTGAGTGAGGCACCGCGTCAACCACCAAAGCCAAGGGAATAGCGGACTACGCATTCCTGCCGCAGCAATTGGCTGTCACCAAATACAGCATCAAGCGCCACCGCCAAGGGAGCAGCAGACTACGCATACCTGCCGCAGCCAGAGGAGCAGCAGACTCCGCATTGCAATTAGCAGTGAACTGTGCATTGCCACTGCAACAACAGGGTCTTTGAAAAGAATGTATCACTTAGAGCACTACCGCCCCAACCACCCCAGCCAGAAAAACAGCAGACTACACACTGCCCCTGCCGCAGCGGCAAAAAAGAACCATTTGCTTCATGTAGCCCCTGCATTCAGCCGCCCAACCAAGGGGAGTGCATACCCTGCCTACCTGCACCAGCTACCACCCAGCCAAGGGAAGAGCAAACTATCCATTCCAGCAGAAGAGAAAACGTAATTCTAAACCTAAAGTACCACTGACAAAAACAAACTATAGAACAGCCGCTGATGTGAGATTTCTGCATTCAGAGGCGCTCCCAAACAGAAGCTCCCTATCTTAAAAACCCATAAACCAACGCTTGCGGCAGGCCCCCAAAAGTAAACAGACCACAGCATCAACTACCAAAGACGGAAGTGCAGGCAACTCAGACAATTCTGTTTTGGGGCTGTTTTTCAAAAAGAAGCCCCAAAACAGAAACAAAAAAAAGCCTTACCAAACGGTAAGGCTTTTTCAATGTCTTTATAGCAAAAGACTAAGCGAGTTTTACGTTGACAGCGTTTAGTCCTTTCTTTCCTTCTTTGAGGTCAAAAGTAACATCGTCGTTTTCTCTGATTTCGTCTACCAGGCCCGTAACGTGCACGAAGTACTCCTGATTTGAATTGGCATCTTTAATAAAACCGAATCCCTTTTCGGTATTAAAGAATTTTACTTTTCCTTGATTCATTGTGATAGTTGATTAATGCCTTGAATACGTTTGAACCCAGATAAGAGTTCAAACTTTCACTGAAAAGGTATAACTTTTTTTCGAACCAACCTAATCACCATTCCCTAAAAGATTAGTGGCAGCCGCAAAAAAATAAAACAGGAAGGAACCGCCTCTGCGTAACCACGTTTGTTGCCCTGCCATGGGCCCTCCCTTTAAGCCGTTTGCAGAGCGGGCGCGGCCCGGAAACGGTACACCAGCAGCAGGGCCACTGAGAAGAGGAGCACCGCCACCAACTGGTGCAGAACCCCCAGTGCCACCGGCACCTGGTACAGCAGCGTAACAATGCCCAGCGCCACTTGCACACCCGTGAGGGCGAGCAGGAGGTGAACCAGGCCCATGGTGCCAGAGGGCAGACCGGCTAGTCTGCTTTTGAGCCAGAGGCGCAGCACCAGCACCACCACCACCAAGGCTACCCAGCGGTGCAGGAACTGCACAAAAGAACCGTTCTCCAGAAAATTCCCCCAGGTAAGGGTCTCCTGCAGGAGCCTGGGGAAGAACTCGCCGTTCATAAGCGGAAACGTATTGTAGTATAGCCCCGCTTTTAAGCCTGCCACAAAGGCCCCCAGAATAATCTGCCCCAGCACAGCGATCAGCACCACCTTAGAACCCTTCCGGAGGGTCGGTAGGTGTTTGGGCGTGGCCGAAGGGGCAGCGGTAAGGTCTGCCACCGTCCAGAGAATAGTGCCTATGAGGGCCAGGGCCAGGCAGAGGTGGGCCGCCAGCCGGAAATGACTCACATGCGGATTATCTTCCAAGCCGCTTTTCACCATCAGCCAACCCATGGCGCCCTGTGCCATGCCCAGAACTAAAATGAGCAGGACGCGCCGCAGCAGCCAGCCTTTGAGATACCCCCGCCCCAGAAATAGGAGAAACGGAACGAAAAAGACCACCCCAATTACCCTGCCCAGCAGGCGGTGTAGGTACTCCCACCAGAAAATCTGCTTAAACGCCTGCAGGTCCATGCTGAAATTGATTTTCTGGTACTCCGGGAACTGCTGGTATTTCTGGAAAACCACCTGCCATTCGGCCTCAGAGAGAGGAGGGATGGTGCCCGAAATCACATTCCATTCTACCATGGAGAGGCCGGAGTTGGTCAGGCGGGTGATGCCGCCAATGATGACCATCAACAGAATTAAAAAAGCACCTGTGAGCAGCCATAGCACCACCCCTTTGGGCGCAGCAGTCTTGTTCATATTCCTCCTTTAAAAAGGCAAAGCTCCTCAGGCCTGTCTCAGCTTTTGATGATGCATCTCTGGCCTAAAACTGATAAAAATCATTCTTAACAAGAAACCTTCCCGGGCAAGGGCCAGACGCCTGTGAGGCCGTGCACCCAGGAAGGTGCCCGGTTAGAGGACCTGCTCTGCTTGGTAAAAGTAGTGGTACCCTGGCTTGAACGTCTGCAAATTCTGTTTTAGGGCTGTTTTCAGGAAATCAGCCCCAAAACAGAGTGGGTTTTCTAAGCGGTAAAGGGAGGAGACGGCTAACCGGCAGAAGTTGGAAAGGGAAAAGGAAGGTCTGGTGGTCAGGTGTTCTCACCAGAAGAGAAATGATTTCTGTTTCGGGGCTGTTTTCAGAAAAACAGCCCCGAAACAGAAACCTGAAGCGTCTTAGCTCTTGAGGTAGATTTTAAAGGTGGTGCCTTCGCCCAATCTGGTGGAAACCTGAATTTTGCCGCCTGCGTTGTGCACTATCTTTCGTACCATGTAAAGCCCAATGCCAGAGCCTTCTACGTGGTCATGAAAACGCCGGAACATGGTAAAGAGCTGGTCTTCCTGTTCCCCGGTCATGCCCAGCCCATTGTCTTTCACGGTCAGAACCAGGTCGTCTTTCTCCTTCCGGCACGTTAAAGAGACTTTGGTGTCCTTTTCCGGGTCCCGGTATTTGATGGCGTTAGACAGCAGGTTGTACACAATGCTCCTGAAGTTCTTCTTGGAGAACAAAATGGTTGGGCACTCGCGCACATCTACTTTCACGTGGGCCTGTGCTTCCTGTATCATTGGTTCCAGGTCCAGCAGTACGTCCTGCACCACTTCGTTCAGGTTCACGCTGGAGATTTCAGGCACGTTGTCATTCTGCAGCTTGGTCACCTCTGTGAGGTTGGCAATGGTATGCTTGAACCGCTCCACGGCCCCTTGCATCATGGCCATGATCTGCTGCACATCTACCTGCATGAACTCCTCTTCAGGCAGTTCCAATTTAAGCTCGCGCAGCAGGGCCTCAATGTTATGGATGGGGGTTTTCAGGTCATGCGAGGCCGTGTACACAAAGTTGTCCAGGTCATCAATGACCCGGAGCAGGTGGGCGTTCGTTTCCTTGAGCTTTACCTGGGTGTCTTTCAAGTCTGACAAATCAATGAACGAGCCCAGCATGCGGTGGGGCATCTGGTACTCGTTGTGCAGAATGTACGCCCGGTTATAGATGTAGGCGTACGTGCCGTTGGCCCTTATGATTTTAAACTCGTCGGTCCATTGGTCACTGCCCAGGTTGATGGCGTCATTGATGCCTTTCATGACCCGCTCCTTGTCATCTGGGTGAATCTTGTCAAACCAGGAGTTGATGCCTTTGCTCATGTGGCTGGGGTCATACCCCAGAATGGTCTGCAGGGAGTCGCTCCACCAGAGCTCGTTGGTGATCAGGTTCCAGTCCCAGACCACGTCATTGGTGGCTTTGGAGACCAGTTTAAACCGCTCCTGGCTGGCCAGGAGCTCCTGGGTTCTGTCAGTGACACGCTTTTCCAGCAGGGTGTTGAGCTTGATAAGGTTTTCCTCTGCCCGTTTGAGGTCTTCATAGGCCAGCAGAATGCGCTCCTCACTTATTTTCTTTTCAGTGATGTCTGCCATGGTGAGGGTGAGGCCGTCGCCCATTTTGGCGGCGGCAATCTCAAACCAGGATTTTTTCCCCTTCACCTCCAGGTACTGCTCCGCATGCAGCGGACTGCCCGTCTCAATGACGTGCACAAACTTTTTGAAGAGCCCGCTCTTGCGCAGAAACGTCAGCTCCTGCTGTACGCTCTGCCCCAGCAGCTGCTCCTGCGGTTTCCCAATCATCTGCTCTGCCTGTCTGTTCAGCAGGCTCCAGGTGAACTCTATGATGGCACTCTCCTCATTGCGCACCGCCTTAAACGCCATGATGTTGTTCAGGGAGCTGTTGAGCACCCCCTGCACCACGTTGCTCAGGGCTTTGAGGGTGGTGACCTCCACAAAACTGAGCACCACGCCGTCTTTGTTGCCGTCATATTTCAGGTAAGGGATGATGCGCATCAAAAAGAACTTGCCATCCTGGGTTTCCACTTCCTGCTCCACCTCAGCCGAGGTATGATTTACTTTCTTAATGTCTTCCAGCCAGTTCTTGTACTTGAGATTGTGTGACAGGTGGTGGATGGGCCGGCCCACGTCTATCTCAATGATGTTGATCAGCTCCTTCACAGAAGGGGTGAATTTCCTGATCACCAGGTGGTGGTCCAGGAACAGCTGCCCAATGTTGGAGCTCCTGATGTAGTTGTCCAGGTCCTCGTTCAGTTCCTGAAGTTCCTTGATCTTGAGTTGGTGCTCTGAGTTCACGGTGTGCAGCTCCTCATTCAGTGACTGCATCTCCTCATTGGAACTCTGCAGTTCCTCGTTAGAAGACATGAGCTCCTCATTGGTAGACTGCAGCTCCTCATTGGCGGTGCTCAGGTCCTGAACCGTCATGTGCAGGCTCTCGCGGGCATCTTTCAGTTCAGACTCTAACAGGGTGAGCTGCTGGAAGTACCCGGTGTCTGCCTCAGACAGCATAGGCTCCAGGGTTTTGAGCGAAAGATTCTGCGTGTTTTCCTGCAGCAGCACCAGGGTCACTTTGGGCATGTCCGGCTCTGCCGAATACAACTTCACTAAAAGGTGTACCAGCTGGTTCCCGTTGCCAGATTTGATCATGATCTGCCTGCTGACAGGCTGCTCGGTTTTCAGAACCTTTCTGATGTCTACACTAAGCGTAACCGCCAGTTCTTTAGACACCATTTTAAGCAGGTTCAGGTGCAGACGCTTCTCCGGCAGTTTCAAATAGCGGCTAAAGTCGCCAATGCCGTGCAGGAGCTGGAAATTCTCATCTACAAACAGACCCGCCACTTTCAGGTCCTCGGCCACGGCATCCAGAAAGGCCTCATTGTACTGGTCAGAGGTGGCGTTGCTCTTCCGGTGGCTGGGGGGGTACTCAGGGGAGAACGTCTGGGTGAGGGGGGTAACCCCGTACTGCTGCTGAAAGCTCTTGTTGTCTTTTATCTTCTTGTAGAGCTTCCACTTACGGTTCTTCTCTGAAAAGAAAGATTTAAGGTCGCCAATGCTCTCACTGGGGCCCAGCAGCAGATAGCCTTTCAGCTTTAGCGCATACGGGAACACAGACATCACCTTCTTCTGCAGCTCAGGGTTCAGGTAGATGAGCATGTTGCGGCAGGTGATCAGGTCCATGCGGCTGAACGGCGGGTCTTTCTGCAGGTCATGCTGGGCAAAGATGATCAGCTTTCTGATGTCTTCTTTGATGGTGTACCGGTTGTTTTTGAAGAGGAAGAAATTCTTCAGCCTCTCTTCTGAGACATCATGGGCAATGGCAGCGGGAAACACGCCCTTAGACGCCTGCCGGATGGCCCGCTGGTCAATGTCAGTGGCGAAGAGCTTGACGTTGGGCTCCCGCCCCAGCCGGTCATAGCACTCTTTGAACAAGATGGCCAGGGAATACACTTCCTCCCCGGTGCTGCAGGCGGTCACCCACACTTTAACGTTCTCCTCTTCTGGGGTGCGGGAGATAATCTCCGGGATGACCTCCTGGGCCATGATCTCAAACGGCTCCCCGTCCCGGAAAAAGCGGGTGACCCCAATCAGGAATTCCTGGCAAAGCTGCTTGATCTCAGCCGGGTTCTCCTGCATGAACGCCAGGTACGCGGCCATGGTGGCCACTTTGATTGTGTCCATGCGCTTTCTGATGCGCCGGTAGATGGTGGGCTGCTTGTAGTTCTTGAAATTGGTCTGGGTATGGGTGCACACCAGGTCCAGAATCTCTGCCAGGATCTCCTCTTCGTTTTCCTCTTCCTCGGTCTGCCGGTTGATCAACGTCTTGACCAGCGGGATCTGCCGCGTGTAATCTATGATTTCGCGGGGCATCTGCTCTGGCGGGAACACGTAATCTACCGCGCCTGACTCAATGGCGCTCCTGGGCATACCGTCAAACTTAGCGGTCTCCGGGTCCTGCACCATGACCATTCCGCCGGCCGCCTTTATCTTCTTTACGCCCTTGGTCCCGTCTGTTCCGGTACCGGACAGCACAATGCCAATGGCATACCGGCCCCGGTCCTGGGCCAGGGACTCAAAGAAGACATCAATGGCGAAGTTGGGTTCCCGGTTCCTGATCTGGTTGACCAGCTGCAGCCGGCCGTGTTTGAGCGTTAGCTGCTTGCCGCTGGGCAGCACGTACACGCAGTTGGGCTGGGTGTACATATTGTCTTCGGCCTCCCGCACCTGCATCTGGGTGTGCTTGGTCAGGAGTTCTGCCATCAGGCTTTTATGGTCTGGTGACAGGTGCTGAATGATGACGAACGAAAAACTGGAATTACTGGGAAAGTGGTCAAATAACCTATGAATAGCCTCCAGGCCACCCGCAGAGGCACCTATGCCAATGAGGTAGTGATCAGTTTTAGGGGGAGTATCTTGCTGATGCGAACTCTTCAATTATGTGCTTAGGGTTGGGGCAAATCTTACCTGTTGGGTAGGTGTTTAATTGATCTGCCTCGCTTCGTTTTCAACTTCAATTCTATCAAAGAAACGGGCCTAATAGCGTTCTTTAATAATTTTCTCCAGCACCGCGCTTCTAAGTACCTCTGCCGCGTTGAGCTCTTCTGCCAGCCACGGCAGCGAAGTGTTTTTCACTACTTCCTGATAGGTGGCAAACGAGTTGCGGGGGTGGTAAGACTTACCGTCCGGCTCCATCTGGATGGCCTGGTTAGGGTTGCCGCCCCAGTTTACGGTCTGGAGCACTTCAGGTCTGAACCCTAGAATATATTCCCCTTGCTCGGCATTGATCTGCAGGACAATGAGGCCGCTGGCCACCTCCTTGAAGTCTTTGGCCCGTACGTACTGGTGGGGCAGGGTATCTGTGGCGAAGACGTTGCCGCCGTGGTTTCTGCGAATCCAGTACATCATCTCCTTCAGGTCCTGCGGTGAAGGGGTTTTGCCAATGGTCCAGATGCCGCCCTCATACAACACCGCCGCGCCTGAAAGGTTTAACAGGTCCTGCAGGCTAACGGGGCCATTCAGCAGCCCATCTACAAAGTTCTGGTTGTTATAGAGCTGTTCCAGCAGTTGGGCATGAATGCCCCGCAGCCTGGATTTCAGCTCAATGGTGGCTTCTTTTTCTTTGGCCGCCAGTTGCGCTGACACAATGCCAGACAGCAGTTCCATCGCCGACCGTATCTCATAGCTGGGGTTCATGGCCTGCTTGTGGTGGCAGGAAATCAGTCCCCAGAGCTTGTTGTCAATGATTAGGGGCAACGACATGGAGGCCATGATGTTCAGGTTGGCCAGATACTCCAGGTGCACGCCCGCCACACTGCGCAAATTACATTCAGAGAGGTCTGTGAACCGTTGGGTGAGGGGGTTGATGATAGGCAGCAACCGGGCCGGGCGGTAAGATCTGGTGGGGATCAGGCGGTACGGATTTTTAAAGTACAGCTCACGGCTCTGCTTGGGCACATCTGACGCGGGGAACCGAAGGTCCATGTAATCATCCATGTCTTCCTCTTTGGCCTGGGCAATGACAATACCGTTCCACTGGGGGTCAAACTGGTAGGCCAGAACCCGGTCAAAGCCCGTGAGTTTCTTTAACTCCTCTACGGCAATCTGCGCCACCTCATGCGTGGTGTTGGCCTTTCTGAGCAGAGAGGTGATGTATTTGATCTGCTGGTACAGCGCCATGAAAGAGTGCTGCGCCGGCGGGGCCGCATTGGCTTCCAGCTCAATCAGCACGTATTCTTCCTTGGGGTGGATGAGCGCCGTGAGCGCCAACTCCTTTTCTGCCGTCTGGAACGTTAGGGAGAAGGGGATTTTCTCTTCGGTTACCTGTTTCTGCACCTTTGCCTGAATGTCTGTGAACTGCTGCTCCGGCAGAAACCGGGCAATGGGTTGCCCCAGCAGTGCCTCAACGTCTACGCCCAGAAACTCCTGTACGTTCTCGCTTACCTGAATTATCTTTAACGTGCCCTTTTCCAGGGTAAGCAAGACGCCGTGCGGCTGCACCAGGTTAACCAGGTGCAGCGGAATGCTGCCACAGAAATCTGAATCGTAGTTTTTTTCCAGGGTGAGGTCAATGGGGGCTTGTTTGTTTTCCATCGTGATAAAGAAGCAGTTACGTAACACTGGCAACCAAAGGGAAAACTACTGAAAGTCTTCTATTCAGAAACGGAGTAAATATAGTGTTAGTATTTTTACGGATAGCCCCTGCACCGGCAAAAGTTTTTCTAAAAAAGCGCTAAGCCCTGGGTTCTGAAGAACTGGAACAGAAAAGACAGCGGCTGGTTTCTGTTTTTGGTCTCTTTTTCTGAAAACAGCCCGAAAACAGGCAGCCGACTTCAGGCAAAGCAGCCGCCTGCGCTCCGGAGAAGGCAGTAACTCCAGAATAGCGCTTCGGCACGTGCGCCAGGGGGCCCCATCATTCATAGTGAGAAAGGGGGGTGGGGAACAGAAAGCTATCCTTCGCCTGCTTAGAGATAGTCAATCACCAGCTTCACCCCAATGTAGAGCACGAACACACCGGTAAGGCCTTTGATGACGTGGGGCTGAAAGGTATAGAGGCTTAATCTGGTGCCCAATTGACCGCCCACCAACACCGCAAGCAGCAGGGGGGCCAGCAGCGTGAAATTGGCCTGAAACTTACCAGAGGTGACCATGCCCAACAACCCGGAGACGGAGTTGACCAATATAAAAAAGCTGGCTAACGCGGCAATAGAGCGGGCTGAGCCCCATTTAAGGAGATGCAGGAGGGGAGCCAACAGAATTCCGCCGCCTATGCCCACCAGACCCGCCAGAAACCCGGTGGCACCCCCCAACAACAGGTTCAAGTACCAGGACGGATTCTTCTGCTCCCCTGTTTCTGGGGTGGGCTTTTGGGCGTACTGCGCCAGCAGCAGCAACCCTGAAAGGGCCAGCACCAGCCCCAGCAGGAAAAAGAACACTTCCTGGCTCAGCCCCACGGTGGCGCCTAAAAAAGCGGCCGGTACGCTGCTCAGGGTGAGCGGCAGGAATCTCTTCAGGTCAAAATACCCTTCCTTGAGGAAGAGGTACGTGCCCCCGGAGACCACCACCAGGTTACACAGCAGCGCCGTCTGCTTGATCTCCAGAAAGTTGGGCAGGAACAACGTGAGAATGGCCAGGTAACTGGACCCGCCGCCAAACCCCACCGAAGAGTACAGCGTGGCCACCAGGAAAAAACAGAGCACCAGCCAGGCCAGATTTGCGTCTATGCCTGCCATTGCACCAGCTTCAGGTTGCCAAATTTTTGCCGCCAGTGGTCCATGCCGCCCGCTATGGAATAGACCTCCAATGCTGGGCAGGCCTGGGAGATGAGTTCTGCTGCTTTCTGGCTACGGCTTCCTTTCTGGCAGATGGTGAGAAGTATTCCCCGCCGGGGAAGGGAATCCAGCGCGGCGCTCAACCTGGAAAGCGGCAGCAGTTGGGCCCGGGCCAGATGGCCTTGCTGGTGCTCTTCAGTCTCCCGTACATCCAGCAGCAGAACGTCTTTGCCTTGGGTGAGCCATTGGTGCAGCTCCTCCACAGATAGCTGCCGCACTGTGGCACACCCCGCGAGTGAATAGGACGGGAGCAGTTGGCGCACCGTCTGGTTTTCCTGTTTTGCCTTCAATTTCACCTTGTACTGGCTCTGGTTCAGGAAATCAAACATGAGCAGGTAACCAGACAAAGGCGCGGCAATGCCCGTGATAACTTTCACCGCCTCCAGGGCCTGGTGGCAGCCTATCAACCCGGGAACCACCCCTAACACGCCAGCCGTATTGCAGTCAGGGATCTCCTGCGCCGAGGGTGGGGCGGGGTAGAGGCACCGGTAGGTGGGGCCGCCCAAATAGTTGAAAACGCTCACCTGCCCTTCAAACTGGTGCAGGGCCCCGTACACAAAGGGTTTGTGCAGCAGTACACACACGTCATTGATCAGGTAGCGGGCTTCAAAGGAATCTGTGGCGTCAATGACCAGGTCATATTCCTGAACCAGTTCCACCGCGTTCTCCACCGTCAGGAAGGTGGGGTACGCCGTAAACGCCACCTCCGGGTTTTGCCCCTGCAGCCGGGTGACCGCCACTTGCACTTTAAGAGAGCCCACGTGGGCGTCTGAGAACAGAATCTGGCGGTGCAGGTTGGTAAGGCTCACCGTGTCCCCGTCTACCACCCCAATGGTGCCAACGCCCATGCCCGTGAGGTACTGCAGCACGGGTACCCCTAATCCGCCAGCGCCCACCACCAAAACCTTCGCCCGCTGCAGTTTCTCCTGCGCTTCGGCTCCAAATCCCGGGAGCTGTACCTGGCGGGTGTATCTGTTTTCCATGTGGGGTGCTGTTGGTTTTATGAATGTTCAGGAGGTCTTTTTTTGGGCGGAAAGCGATTAGCCGGGTTTCTGTTTTCGGCCTGTTTTCAGAAAAACAGGCCGAAAACAGAAATGTTCCTACAGGCAGGGCAGAGTGGCGGAACAAGGTTACGGATGCGCATTGACCCAAACGCTGTTGTCCAGGTAATACTCCTTCTTCCAGATGGGAACGGTTTTCTTGAGTTCATCAATCAGGAAGCGGGTGGCTTCAAACGCCGCATTACGGTGTGCCGAGGCCACCCCCGTCACCACCACCGGTTCCCCTATCTGCTTTTCGCCCAGCGCATGCAGGATGAGCAATTTCTCAACGGGCCAGTTCGCCTTCGCCTGGTTCGCTATTTTCTCCAGCTCTTTCAGAGCCATGGGCGCATAGGCTTCAAACACCAGTTTGACCACCTGCTTTCCCTGCGCGTGATCGCGAACGGTCCCTACAAAAAGGTTTGTGCCCCCGGCGGCTGGAGTCTGCAAATACTGAAAGGCTTCGTTTAGGTCAATTTGATCAACTAGTTTGATTAGCATGTTGTTATGGTTTACCCGCCGCTTACCGGCGGAATAAGCGCAATTTCCTGATGAGGCGAAAGGAGCGCGTCATCCTCGGCGTACTCACTGTCAACGGCCACCGCCAGGGAGCTAAGGTTCTTCAGCTCCGGGTACTGTCCCGCCAGCCACTGTTTCAGCTGCCCCACCGTCTTAGGGCGTTCTGCCGGCTCCACCTGAAGATGGGAGGCACCCACTATGTCTCTCGTTATCCCGAAAAGGAGAATGTTCATGAATTTGGTTTTGGTACAGACAATAATGGCCTACTCCATTTTATCCGGCTTCGTTGTCTAAAGCTACCGCACTTTCACCTACCCGCCAAAAAAAGCAGGAGGCGCTGTTCTGTTTTGGAGCTGTTTTGGTAAAAACAGGCCAGAAACGGGAACGGTTACAGACGCCCGCAGCTCCTCCGGTTGATACGAGGTCATAGGCGCAGGCGGCACAGCGGGGCAGGCGTAGGTTCTGTTTTTGGGCTGTTTTTCGGAAAACGGGCCAAAAACGGCATAGCGGTGTTACAGCTCCCTGCGGGAGAAGGTCAGGTGGAGGGGAGATGCGGTTCATGTTGTTATGGCAGAAACTGCTGGCACAGACGCTCGCAGGTCTGATAGACGCTACGAGGTCTTATGAGCAGGCGGCACAGCGGAGGCCGGCGTATGGGACCCACCCCTACCCCTCCCGGGCGGGGAGTGATCTGGAATGCATGGGGGCATGTGCTGTGTGACATATATCTGGCATGCGCGGACCTGCTGGTGTCAACATCCCCCTTCGCCCCCTTCAAAGGGGGAGTATCAAAGGGAGTTCTGAGTCTTGAGTCCTTCCTTTTCCCCTTAGGTACTTCAGCAGGAATGAAACAGCTATGCCTGGTCTCGCTGCCGCGCCGCGAGGGCAGCCAGAGACCGCCCGTCAGCTGTAGGCACGAGTCTGGAGGCCCGCGCCAGCGCGTGAGTATCAGCTGGCGTTAGAAGGCACGGAAGTAACTTCCGCGCCATAGGGGAGCTATAGAGGGCAGAGGTAATGTGAGGCTGCCGCCTCATGGAAGCTGAAAGCTTCCGCCATTGTAGGTCCAAGTTGGAAACTTGAACCAGAGAAAGCGACAGGCAAGCAGCAATAAGTAAACAAACAAACAGCAATGAACAATCAACACTTCTGCTAGTGGTACTCCTTTTTAGCACTTCTGCCCTTGACTGATGTGCGCAGCACGGGCTCGCCTCAGGCTAGCGGATCAGTAACCATTACCTACTGGAACAGATATAACCAGTGAGGCTGATCAGGAGGGGAACAGAAACCAGTCCTGGGGGTGAGCGCCTCTGTTAATACGGTGCCGCGTGAGCGGCAAGGCCGGAGGGCCTAGTTTTAACAGCAGTGCTCACCGCCAGGACGGGGCCCCGCGGCCGTGAGCGCTTACCGGAGGCAATGCAACAGCAATGGGATTTCGCACCGGAGCAAACGGCTAAGCCAAGGAAACAGCAGATTACGCCTTCCTGCAGCAGCCAAGGGAATAACGAACTACGCATACCTACGCCTGCTGCAACAACAATGAAAAAGAAGCGCTTTTGAAGCCCTGCTTCCAACTGCACTGCCAAGGCAACAGCAGACTTCGCCTTCCAACCGCAGCCAAGGGGACAGCGAACTTCGCCTTCCAACCGCACTGCCAAGGGAACAGCGAACTTCACATTCCTGCCACAGCCACAACCTACCAGGCAAACCTGCAGCTGCTGCAACAGCTCCCACCGCCACGGTAACAAAACCCTTACCTCCGCAAAAAAAAACTATAAAACCATTTCGGGGCTGTTTTCCCAAAATCAGCCCCGAAACAGCTACAGCAACTTATCTAAGGTGATGGGTAACTCCCTTACCCGCTTCCCGGTGGCATGAAACACCGCGTTGGCAATAGCGGGAGCTACACTCACTATCCCTATTTCACCCAGCCCTTTCGCGCCCAGGGGGTTCACAATGGCATCATGCTCCTCCACAAAAATAACCTCAATCTGCTGCACATCGGCGTTCACCGGTACGTGGTACTTGTCCAGGTCATACGTCATGAAACGGCCTACGCGGCTGTCCATGACCGAATGTTCCTCTAACGCCACGCCAATTCCCCAGACAGCCCCGCCTAAGATCTGGCTGCGGGCGGTTTTGGGGTTGATGATGCGGCCACCGGCAATGGCGCTGACAATGCGGGTCACCTTGATGGTGCCCAGGTCTTCGTCTACCTGCACTTCCACAAAGGTGGCTGAGTGGGCGTAGGGGGAGTAGTTCTGCTGTTCTTTGGCCGGTTTCAGAGAAGCCTCTACCTCAAGGGGGGAGCCTTTGGCTTGGGCAAGAACCTCGGCAAGAGAGACAGACTGTGCCGGGGCCTGGGTGACAAACAGGCGTCCGCCGGAAAAGGTGAGGTCTTCGCGTTTGGAGTTGGAGAAATGCGAGTTCTCCAGTTTCTGCGCCAGCTTCAGCAATTGTTCCTGTACTTGCTCACACACGGCCTTTACCGCAGAACCCACAGATGAAACCGTCCAGGAGCCTCCTTCCAGCGGAGATTTGGGAAGAGTGGAGTCGCCTAATTTGAACGTAACGTCCTCCAGCGGGAGCCCCAGCGTCTCAGCCGCTATCTGGGCCATGACCGTGTAGGTGCCGGTGCCAATGTCGGCGGTGGCGCTGCTCACTGTCAGTTTGCCTTCAGGGGTCAGAACGGCTTTGGCGGCCGCCTCCTGCTGCTTGGCCTCCCAGGCACCCTGGGCCACGCCCCACCCAATGAGCTGGTGGCCTTCCTTCATAGACCGGGGCGCTGGATTTCGCTTTTCCCACCCAAACCTGGCCGCCCCCTGGCGGTACGCCTCCCTGAGCTCCTTGCTGGAGAAGGGTTTGTCTTTGTTGTAGTCTTTCTCTGAATAGTTTTTTAGCCGGAACTCCATCGGGTCCATGCCCACCTGGTAGGCCATCTCGTCAATGGCGCATTCCAGGGCGTAAATGCCGGTGGTGCCGCCCGGGGCCCGCATGTCCAGCGGGGTGTACACATCCAGGCCCACCAGTTTGTGGGTCAGTTTCACATTGTCACAGGCATACAGTACCCCCGGCCAAATGACCACATCCTCAGAGTAGTCTTCAAACCGAGAGGTCTCAGCAAACGCATTTTGCTCCAGTGCCTGCAGCTTGCCGTCCTGGGAGGCGCCCAGGGCAAAGCGCTGGACCGTTTTCGGCCGGTGGCCGAAGGAAAACATCTGCTGCCGCGTGAGCATGAGCCGCACGCTCCGTTTCAGTTCCCGCGCCGCCAGCACCGCCAGAAACAGCTGGTACTGCGGCCGCAACCCAGACCCGAAGCCCCCGCCTACATACTCAGACACCACATGCACGTCCTGCAGGGGAATCCCGAAGGCGTGGCTCAGGTACTTCTGGCTGTTCTGCACCCCCTGAATTTTGTCATACACGGTCAATTTGCCGTCCTGGCCGTAGATGACCGTGGCGGCGTGCATTTCCATGGGGTTGTGGTGCTCTGCCGGGTGGCTGTAGGCTTGCTCCAGCTTCACCGGGGCGTGGGCCATAGCCTCCTCTGGGTTGCCCCAGGGTTTAGGCGGCGGACTGGATTTATAGTTGGGCGGCTCGTACGCGTGTATGAGGTTCTTCTCGAAATCAGTCTCCTGTGGCTCCTCCTCATAGGTTACCTTCACCAGCATACCCGCATAACGGGCCAGTTCAAACGACTCTGCCACCACCAGCGCAATGGGCTGCATACTGAACGTGATTTGGTTGTTGTACAGCGGCCGGAAGGGGGAACCGGGCGGAGAGTCCTCGTCCTGGTAGTGGGAGTCCAGCCAGGTGTAGCCGGGGCGGTTCTCATGGGTAAAGATATGCAGCACGCCCGGCAGCTGCTGTGCTTCAGAAAGGTCTATGCCTGTGATCCTGCCTTTGGCAATGGCACTGTTCACCACAAAACCATACACCAGGTCCGGGGCGAAATATTCAGCGGCGTATTTGGCCTTTCCGGTTACTTTTTCTCTGCCGTCTTTGCGGTTGGCGGGTGTTCCTATGTGGTGCGTGTTCATGCCGTGGTTTTCCTTTCTTTGGCTTGTAGCAGCGCCCGCACAATTGCCCGCTGCGCTAGTTCAATCTTAAAGTCATTGTGCCCGTAGCCTCTGGCGCCCTGCAGGTACGCCTTGGCCAGTTTCTGGAAAGTAGCCGGGGTGGCTTCCTGTCCTTTCAGAAGTGCTTCGGCCTCTGGCAGGCGCCAAGGTTTATGCGCCACGCCACCCAGCGCCACTCTTATGTCTTTGATAGTGTCACCGTCCAGCTCCAGGGCCGCCGCCACAGAGACCAAGGCAAAGGCATAAGATGCCCGGTCCCGGAGTTTGAGGTAAGCGTAGTGCTGAGAAAACCCTTTAGACGGCAACTCAATGGCAGTGATGATTTCATCTGGCTGGAGGTTGGCGTCCAGGTGGGGCGTATCTTCCGGCAGCCGGTGGAAGTCCTGGAACGGAATGGTTCTTTCCCCCGCTTTCCCTGTCACGTGCACCGTGGCCTCCAGGGCCGCCAGCGCCACACACATGTCTGAGGGGTGGGTGGCAATGCAGGATTCGCTGGTTCCCAGAATAGCCAGGTCCCGGTTATACCCCTTGATAGCCGAACAGCCGGAGCCGGGTTCACGCTTATTGCAGGGAGTGTGGGTGTCATAGAAGTAGTAGCAGCGCGTGCGCTGCAGCAGGTTGCCCCCGTCTGTGGCCATGTTGCGCAGCTGGGCGGTGGCCCCGGCCAATATAGCGTGCGAGAGGAGCGGATACCGTTGCTCTACCTGGGGGTGATAGGCCGTGTCAGCGTTCGTGACCAGGGCCCCCAGCAGCAAGCCGCCTTCTCCGGTTTTGTCAATAGACCGGTGGGCTATCTGAGTGATGTCAACCAGGTGGCTCGGCCGCAGGACATCAATTTTCATCAGGTCCAGCAGGTTGGTGCCGCCGGCAATAAACCTGGATCCGTCAGTAGACACCTCTCGTACGGCTGCCTCTACATCTGCTGCCTGTGTATAGGTAAACGGTCTCATTGGGCGTGCCTCCTTTCCAGCGCTTCCTGCGCCACCTGCACAATGTTGGTGTATGCGCCACAGCGGCAGATGTTGCCACTCATGAGGTCCCTGATCTCCTCCAAAGTCTTCGCCTTTCCTTCATTTACCAGCCCAATCACTGAGCAGATCTGCCCCGGGGTGCAATAGCCGCACTGGAATGCGTCATGGTCTATGAACGCCTGCTGCACGGGGTGCAACTGGTCGCCCTGAGCCAGGCCCTCAACAGTGGTGATATCTTTGTTTTGCTGCATCACTGCCAGGGTAAGGCAGGAGTTGATGCGTTTGCCGTCAACCAGAATGGTGCAGGCGCCGCATTGGCCATGGTCACAGCCTTTTTTGGTGCCGGTGAGTTGCAGGTGTTCCCGCAGGGCGTCCAGCAGCGTTGTCCAGGGGGCGAGTTGTAGCTGGTGCGAGGTTCCGTTCACGCTCAGGGTGACGGAACGGGTTTCGGGCAGGGTAGGCCGGTGGGCGTAGTCTGCTCCCGAAGAGTTGTCTTTGTTCATGAATGACCGGTTGTACGGGTGAAACATTTGGCCAGGCTGCGCTTACTTCCCTCAGACGCGTGTCTGCGTCTATCCAACCGCCGGTGCAGGTGCATCTGCCACTTTCTACCAGTACGGTGACGGCGCAAATACAGTTAAGGCCGCAGACAGAATAACTTCTGTATGACCAGTTATTCTTAACAGGAGCGGAGGGGCTTTTCAAATGCTTCAGGAGCAGATGGTCTTAAATAGCCGCAGGCACCTACGTAGAGGCTTCGGCCGCTCTTCTATTGTTAAAGTGTTCGCTCAAAAAATTGGGGTGATGGCTGGCGGTCTTTCCTACTTCTGCTCCTGCCAGATAAGATCACCTGCCTCTTTCTGTTTTCGGCCTGTTTTCGTGAAAACAGGCCGAAAACAGAAGGATAGCATCAAGAACCGGGTTCTATAACTGCAGCAGCCGTTGGTAATCTTCTAGCGTGTCAATATCTATTCCGCCTAGCGGAAAGGGAATTACGGCAACGTCTGCCGGGTATTGGGATAACAGTTTCTTAGCGCCTTCCTGACCGTTGAGTTGACGTAACGCCGGAAAGAAATGCTGGCTGAAAAGCACCGGCGCGCCCACCGTGCCCTGGTACGAGCAGGCTATGATCTTCTGACCTGAACATTGGAAAGCAGTAGCCATCTCCTGTAAAAGAGGGGTAGAGACAAAAGGCTGGTCGCAGAGCAGGACCAGAATTCCCTCCAGGTCTGGGGAGACAGAAAGCAGATGCGTTACCCCCGCTTTGATAGAAGAGGCCATGCCTTCCTGCCAGAGGGGGTTGTGTACCACCAGGGCATTGGAGGTAGAAATGTCTGGTATAATAGCCGGGGCATTTGCGCCTACCACCACCACAGCCGGGCCGGCTTGCAGCGCCAACGCCGCTTGCAGGGTGTGCTGGAGCAGTGTCTGGCCTTGAAACACCAGTTGCTGCTTGGCTTGCCCCAGGCGGGTAGAGGCCCCGGCGGCCAGAATGATCGTTCCCAGGAGTTGCATGACCTAGAGGGGCGTTTCAGCCAGGGGGGACGTTTGGCCGGCAGCGTGAATGGGGGCTTTTTTCTCTCTGAGGAACCCACCCGGGCGTTGGGAAAGCACTGCCTTGATTTCTGACAGGATGGAGAGGGCAATCTCTTCTGGGGTCTCCGCGCCCACATCCAAGCCTACCGGCCCGTAAACCTTCTTCAGGGCCTCAGGGTCAAAAAAAGAAGCCTCCTGGGTAGCCAGTTCTGCCAGCATTCTCTCCATCTTTTTCTTGGGTCCTAACACCCCAACATAAGGGACCTGAAGCGGGAGCAGCTGCCTGAGCATGGCCAGGTCATAGTGGTAGTTGTGGGTAAGCAGCAGGAATACCGTGCGGGCATCTACCTCCATTTGCGGCAGTACGCCCTCTGGTTTGGAGATGAGGACCCGCTGCGCATTGGGGAAACGTGCCCGGGTGGCGTAATTGGCCCGCCCATCTACCACGGTGGTGGGCCACCCCAGCAGGTGGGCCAGGTTTACCAGCGGCATCACGTCGTTTCCGGTCCCGCAAATCACCAGGGCAGGAGCAGGCTCCAGTACTTCTACAAAAGCCGTGTACGCTTTCCCCTGGAACGCATACGAGGTATGGAGGGAGCAACCGGAGCGGAGGGCATGGCGGGCATCTGCTTCCACCTGGGGCAGAAGGGCTTTGGGCAAGGCAGGGGTGGCCTGGGTGCCCGCCTCCTGTGCAAGAAAGCAAGTGCCAAACTGTTGCCCTTTGCGGTCCTGGAGCGAAAAGAGCGTCACCACCACCGCGGGTTTGCGTTGCTGAAGCGCCTGCTGTAGCAGCAGCACCGCCTGGTCGTTCGTACCGGGGGTAAGGGGTTCAATGAGAATATAGATGATTCCGTTGCAGCCCAGCCCTACACCTAAATGCGAATCGTCATCATCCATGGTGTCATATTTCACCAGGGCTGGTACCCCCTGGGCCATGGCCAGGCGGGCTTTGCGCAGGGCGTCCCCCTCCAGGCAGCCGCCACTGATGGCCCCGGTGAGCTCGCCGTCTTCAGAGACCAGCATGCGGGCCCCCGGCCTTCGGTAAGAGGAGCCTTCTAAATAAACCACCGTGGCCAGGGCGGTCATTTTACCGGCTGCCTGGTGCCGCAGGTACGCTTCTGCTATTTCTTTAATTTCTTTCATGGAAAGGGAAAGAAGCTAATGTGGGAGTGTATGGACGAAAGCACATGGGTTTATTTGGTCTTTGGTACGGCACAGAAGCTTTGGCAGACCCTGTACCGCTTGCAAAGCCTACCATGAAGATTGCCCTTTGGTGTACTTTTTTCTGGCGCTCTTGGTTTGGGTGCGTGAACAGATTCTTGATAATCTACTGGCCTGCAAGAGGTTAATCTTGGTTGTCTCCTGTAGTGGGCGAAATACCGGGCGGGTTGAAAAGCCCCCAGGTGTCCAGCATATAATTCCAGGGGTCAAAGCTGTTCACCCATTCAAGAAAAAGGAGCCGGTATTCTTCAATGGCTTCACGGAGCAGGCGGAAGTAGTGCACGTCTTTAAACCCGAACATCTCCAGGCTGGTGCAGTGGGTGAGAAGGTCCCGGGCCGCCTTTCTGATGAGGGTGGCATTCTCCATGCGCAGGTCGTAGAGGTCAGAGGCCTCGGCGCCCGCCACTTTCACCGTCAGGAGGGAAGCGTCTTCCAGCATCTGCTCCATCAGGCTCACATGAATCTCCTGGTCCTCTTCAATGAGGGCTGCAATCTTCACGGTCAGCTGGAAAATCTCCCGCCCTTTCTGGTAGAGTTCCAACTGGTCTGGCAGCGAGAATTCCTCCCCGTCCTCTTCTGGTGGTAGCATAGGTTTGGGTTTTAAACAAAGAAAACAAAGTTTTGGCAGCGAAAAGGCTTTTTGCCTCTTTTCTTCCTTTTGGTGTAATCCATTACTTTGTTTCTTCTTTCAACGTTTACTCCTTCGGCTTTGCCGAAGGGAAGGTTGCCCGTGGCCTGCCGGTTGGGCTTACAGGAACCAGAAGGCCCATGGGCAAGGGTTGGAGGCCAGTGCTGTGCTGTGCTGTGCCATAAAGCAGAACCTGTAATGACGGTAGGTAACCGTAACTATGACAGGGTGTTAAGAGAAGGGGAGACGGTTTCTGTTTAGGGGATGTTTTTCTGAAAACAGCCCCAAAACAGAAAATCTGACCAGCGGCATGAACGGGGCGCGGCGGTGATAAAAAGTGGCGCGGCGTAGGGATTAAGAGGGGCGGTTGCTATCTTGGGAGGTCAATGGTCCTTATTGGGGCTAAAACATGCGGATGTTTTTTTGAGAGGAGCGGTTATGCTGGAAATTGATTTAAAGGGTAAGACGGAGGAAGACCTGGTCAGGGCGCTGCAGGCGGGTCAGCGGGAGGCGCTCAGCCTGCTGTATGACGCGTATTCGCCGGTGCTGCTGGGGCTGGTGGCCCGTATTCTGCCCACCCAGGAAGCCGCGGAGGAGGTGCTCCTGGCCTGCTTTGTGCATGTCTGGGGCAAGATCAGGGACTTCAACCCCGCTACCCACCGCCTTTTGACCTGGTTGCTGGGCATTGCGCGGCAGTTGGCACTGGCAAAGAAAAATTCCACCAGGGCGTTTGCTCCCGGGCAAGATCAGAAAATGACTACTTTTGCCCCTGATAACCAACCGGACACCCGCTTGCCTTCCTTTCACGGGCTCGCTTCCCCTGAAAAAGCCGTTCTGGATCTGGTCTATCTGCAAGGATACACCTGCCCACTGGCGGCAGAAGAGCTGGGGTTGACAGAAGAGGCGCTCAAGGTGAAACTGAAAATGGCGTTTACACAAATAAGGGCAGAGAAAACAGCATGAACCCACTAGAAGAATTTTTGCAATCGGGCATCATTGAGCTGTACGTACTAGGGGCGACCAGCCCGCAGGAGTCCCTTGATGTGGAGCAAATGGCGGCGGCATACCCGGAGGTTCGGCAGGAAATTGACCAGGTGAGCCTGGCGCTGGAGGCGTATGCCTCTGCCCATGCCGTAGAGCCTAAACACACCATCAAGCCGCTGGTCCTGGCCACGGTAGACTACATGGAGCGCATGAAACAAGGGGAGGTGCCCGCCTCGCCGCCTGAGCTTACCCCGGCGTCAACCGTGGCAGACTATGAGAAATGGCTGCAGCGGCCAGACATGACGCTCCCAGATGACGCCGAAGATATCTTTGCCAAGATTATAGGCTATACGCCCAAAGCCACCACGGCCATAGTCTGGGTCAAAGACATGACAGATTTTGAGGTGCACCATGAAGAATACGAGCGTTTCCTGATCTTAGAGGGCACCTGTGACATGGTGGCGGGCGAAGACATACACCAATTGGCGGCCGGAGATTTCTTTGCCGTTCCGTTGCATACGCCGCACATGATCAAAGTCACCTCCCAGGTTCCCTGCAAAGCCGTTCTGCAACGCATTACGGTGTAAAAAGGAAATCTGACCTGACCCGTCAGCTGTTGTTCTTCTGCCTAACCTGTGCCAGGGAAAGATAAGCTTTCACGTACCCTTTGGGGGAGCGGTGGAAGTACAAATTGCCTCAACTTTAAAATGCGTCAGAAAGGTTTTCTGGTATATGTGACGCAGCACGGGCAATTATTCCATTCCCCAATAAGAAGGGCAGAGGCCGCTATGAAGGCATAAACGTTGTCTACTGGGGCGTATGTTTAAATAGAACTCCATTTCCTGGCAATCTTTCCCCGCCTTCTGTTTTGGGGCTGTTTTTCAGAAAACAGCCCCAAAACAGAAGGCGTTTTGATAAGGGTCACCCCAACGAAAGCTGTGAAAGTGGCGCATGGGGTACGTTTAGGGGCTTCTGGAGCGTTTCTTGTAAGACAGGGGCGGTAACTTATCTGCAAAGAAGGTAACTTTTACCGCTTCTGGGCCTGTATAAGGGAGAAGAGAAAATAAAGGAGGAACGCGTGTCACAGCAAATCTGGAAAACCCTGGGGGTGGGCGGTCTGCTAGCCCTTACGTTGCACCTGTGTAGCCAGCGGGCTATTCAGCAAGGGGCCATGGCCACAGAAGAAACGGCTTCCTTTAGGGAGGCCACGGTGATCAGGGCGCCCAAGCTGCCTGCCCGCCTCACGTTTGCCGGCGAACCCGTGCCGCTGGAGGTGCCAGATGTGGCCGAGCGGCTGGACCGGGAACTGCTCACCAACTCGTACCTGCAAGCCACTACGCTGCTGGGGCTTAAACGCATGCAGCGCTACCTGCCCCAGATTAAGCAGCTGCTGGTTGAAAATGACGTTCCCGAAGATTTTGTGTACCTGGCCCTGGCCGAAAGCCTTTTCAGCCACGTGACCTCGCCTGCCGGGGCTTCTGGCTTTTGGCAGCTCATGCCAGACACCGCCCGCGGCTACGGCCTGCTGGTGAACGCCGAGGTGGACGAGCGCTACCACCTGGAAAAGGCTACCCGTGCCGCCTGCCGCTACCTCAAAACCGCCAAAAAGAAATTCGGGACGTGGACCAACGCCGCCGCCTCCTATAACCGCGGCATGGCGGGGCTGGATGCCGCGCTAAAACGTCAGCGGGTGGACTCGTTCTATGACCTGTTCCTCAATGACGAAACCTCCCGCTATCTTTTCCGGATTCTTGCGCTGAAGGAAATCCTGGGAAACCCGGAAAAGTACGGCTTTGATCTGCCAGAGGCGCAAGGCTACGCCCCCCATCACGTGCGTACCCTCACCGTTACCTCCACCATTCCTGATCTGCCCCAGTACGCGCTGGACCAGGGCACCAACTACAAAACCCTCAAGCTGTACAACCCCTGGATCAAAAGTTACAAACTGACCGTGACCGCCGGGAAAGAGTATGAGCTGGCCCTGCCGAAATAGAAGCCTTCTGTTTTCGGCCTGTTTTCTGAAAAACAGGCCGAAAACAGAAAATTGCTCAGGAGTATGTATTTGGTTTGCCTACCAACAGGAACAGCGGGAGGTCTTCTAGAGCGGGTCCAAAACCAAGAACTTTCCCACAGAAAAAGCATGGTTGCCGGTTCTGGCTATGGCTTTCTTAGCACGCAAGCCAAAATTTAAGCAGGCCCTTCTGTTGCGGGGCTTTAGTTCTTTTGCTTGCGCTGTTTGTTTTCCTCCCGCATACGTTTTTTCACCCCGTCATCTACGCCTCTGCCTGTGGGCATGGGTTCATGCACAGAACCAGCGGTTGGCGGCATGGGCAAGCCGTTTCTTATCTGAGATTTGTGGATGGCATTGGCAGAAATACGCTCTGTGAAGCGGGGGAAGAAGCGGTGGCTGACCCAGGAGGCTTTGGCTTTCCAGCCCACGGGCCGTTCATTCCTGCCGCGCAGCGTGGCCCGTATGGTAGCGTTCACTACTTTGCCGGGCGGGTCCATCATGACCATGCGGGGTGTTTTGCCCGTGTAGTTGGCGGCATGCCCCCAGAAAGGGGTGTCTACGGCCCAGGGCTCTACCGTTACCACCCTTATGTTTTTATGACCGTTCAGGCGCAGCTCCTGGTTGAGCGCCTGCCCCAGGTTCTTTATCCCGCCTTTGGTGGCGGCATAGGAGGCGTGGTAAGCCAGCGGGTTCACACTCTCTATGGAGCCCATGTTGATGAGCGTGCCGTAGCCTTGCGTGCGGAACTGCCGGACGGCGGCAAAGCTCCCGTAGATGATGCCTTTCAGGTTCACATCTACAATGCGCGCCTGGTCTTGCAGCGGAATCTCCCAGAACCGGCCAATGCCGCCCACGCCCGCCATGTTGATCCAGACGTCAACCTTCCCGTACTGCTGCAGGGCCAGCGCCATGAGCCGCTCCACCTGGTCTGGTTGGCTGATGTCTGTGGGCACCACCAGCGCGGTGCCACCTGCTGCCCTTATCTGCGCAGCAATCTCCTCCAGCAGATCCCCGCGGCGGGCAGCCAGCACTACGTTGGCTTTGTAGGTCCCCAGTTTTTCGGCAACGCCCCGGCCAAAGCCGCTGGAGGCACCCACAATCACCACCGTTTTACCGGCAATCTTCTTTTGGCCCGATGCCCCTAGCTCAGAGGTGGCACAGCTGCTGAGAACAAGCCCCAGCAACAGCAGGAAGAGGGCAGAGGCTTTCACCCCGGTCAGAAGAGAAGAGCCTGGTTTTTTTTCTGGGGACTTGCTTTTACAGTTTGCGGTAAAGGGTAAACCGGTGGGGCTGCTCTGTTGAGCCAGGGGCTTCGGCCTGCTGCCGGCGGGTACCGGAGCGGGTGGAAAAATAACAGTAGGGAAAGATGGCTTCATGGAGGCGTATAGTTGGGGATAGAAAGTTCAGGTGCCCTGTTCCCTCTTCTTTCACGGGTACGGTTGTAAGAAGTTATACCGGAAGACATCCGTATTTACCCTCTTTTTTTCCTGCCTTTTGGAGGGATGGGTGGGGCAGAAAGGTGGGCAGTTCTAAGATTTTTTGTTTACTTTGGACTGGGAATGGCACGTCTTGTCCTTTTCACCACCCGTTTCAACTGGCGCTGCCTCTTTTTCTGGTTAAACCTCTTTCATGGAAAAACTTATTGCCGACATCAACAATGTGGTTTGGAGTAACGCATTGATTCTTCTCTGCCTGGGCACAGGCGTTTACTTTTCTGTCAGAACCGGTTTCCTTCAGGTACGGTATTTCAGGGAAATGATCAGGCTCCTGTTTAACAATACGTCTTCGGCCACCGGCATCAGTTCCTTTCAGGCATTCTCTGTGGCCATTGCCGGGCGCGTGGGTACCGGCAACATTGCGGGCGTGGCCACCGCCATTGCCATGGGCGGACCCGGGGCGATCTTCTGGATGTGGATGATCGCCTTTCTGGGCAGTGCCTCGGCGTTTATTGAAGCCACCCTGGGGCAGATCTACAAAGAAGTAAAAGACGGGCAATACCGCGGCGGCCCAGCATTTTATATTGAAAAAGGCCTGGGTATTAAATGGTACGCGGTGATTTTTGCAGTGGCTACCATTATCAGCATGGTGTTTCTGCTGCCGGGCGTGCAGAGCAACAGCATTGCCCTGGGCATCACCAATGCGTTTCCTGTTCCGCCGGCGGTGACCGGGGGCGTGGTGACCCTGGTGCTGGGCCTCATCATTTTTGGCGGGGTGAAGCGGATAGGCAAAGTGGCCGAGGTGCTGGTGCCTTTCATGGCCGGCGCCTATATCCTGATGGCCCTGGTGATCATTGGCATGAACATTACCCAGGTGCCCGAGGTGGTGGGTCTGATCATCAGGTCGGCGTTTGATCTGGAGCCGGCGTTTGGCGGGGTCTTTGGGATGGCGGTTTCCTGGGGCGTGAAGAGAGGCATCTACTCCAATGAGGCGGGGCAGGGAACTGCTCCCCACGCCGCGGCCGCCGCTGAGGTGAGCCACCCGGTAAAGCAGGGGCTGGTACAGGCGTTCAGCGTGTATGTAGACACCTTGTTTGTGTGCACGGCCACAGCCTTTATGATCCTGTTTACCGGGCAATATAATATTGTGAACCCGGAGGGTGGTTTTCTGGTGGAGAATATGCCGGGGGTGGCCATTGGCTCTGAGTTTACCCAAAATGCTGTGAATGTCCATTTCCCGTCTTTGGGCGGTGGGTTTGTAGCCATTGCGCTGCTGCTGTTCGCGTTTACCACCATCATGGCCTACTACTACATTGCTGAAACCAACCTGAGCTACCTCATGAAGAAGGGCACCAGCAAATGGGCGCTGTGGGGGCTGCGGGCTGCTATTATGGCGGCTACGTTCTTCGGGTCTGTGAAAACCGCAGAATCTGCGTGGGCGCTGGGAGACATTGGGGTTGGCCTGATGGCTTGGCTGAACATCATTGCCATTTTGCTTCTGCAGAAACCGGCGCTACGGGCTTTAAAAGATTACCAGGCACAGAAGAAGGCCGGCAAAGATCCTGTATATGACCCTGCCAACCTGGGCACCAGGAACGCCGAGGAATGGCAGATGGAAGAGCGGGTAGCGGTGGTATAATCTGCCGTGTGCTGAATGGAATATTTGCGTGCCAGGGCAGAGATATCTTTCTGCCCTGGCACTTTTTTTTGACGCTGGCAAAGGGCATGAGCTCGTTTCTCCGTTGCTGCCCTGCCCCCATGAACCCGTTATGGCTTTATATGGCCTTTACCGGGCTCAAAAACAACAATGGGTGAACCTCTTTTAACCACTTTCGCTTTCCACTTTAAAAGTAAAATGCGCTAAGAATGAAATCATGGAATTCCTCCCTGCAGTATTTTGTGGTGCAGAAGGCGAGGCTGTCTAACAAAGAAGCCATTGAGGCGGTTCTGGCGGGGCGGGTGTTGGTGAACGGCCAGAAGGGGAGACTGCAGCAGGTGCTCAGGCCAGAAGACGGGGTAACCCTCAACGGGCAGGTCCTGAAAGCCCCACAGGCCTTTACTTACTTGGCCTACTACAAGCCCAGGGGGGTGGAGTCAACCCTGAACCCAGAGATTGACCACAACCTGGTGCACGCGTTGAACCTGGAGGAGCGGCTGTTCCCCATTGGCAGGCTGGACAAAGAGTCTGAAGGGCTTCTGCTGCTCACCAATGATGGTCACCTGTACAAGAGCATCAGCCAGCCCCAATACCATCAGGAAAAGGAGTATCTGGTGACGGTTGACCAGCCGCTGACCCCGGAGGCCCTGGCCCGAATGGCTTCTGGGGTGGTGATTATGGAACAAATGACAAGACCGGCACGGGTACAGCAGGTGGGGGAGATGACATTTACCATTATCCTGACGCAGGGCCTCAACCGCCAGATCAGACGTATGTGTTACCAACTGGGGTATACGGTGAACCGGCTGGTGCGGACCCGCATGGTGACGGTGGAACTGGGAAACCTGCCGCAGGGAGCGTGGCGGTCACTCACGGCACCCGAAGTGGCGGAACTAACCGCCCGCGTTTCTGGCCTGTTTTCAGGAAAATAGGTCAGAAACAGAGGTCTTTCGCTCCTCCCTGGAGTAGGTTGTATGATTTGCCTATGACGGGGCAAAAGACTTAAAAAGAAACAGCATCACCCTCTTCTTGTTCCGTAGCGTTAATACACGTTTCCAAAACTGCTTCTGCTGAACCATTCTCTGCCTTTTCTCGCCGGTAATACCCTGATTTTGATTAGAGCTATCTTCTCATCTCTGGCGCAACGTCTGCTTGTGTTTTGTAAGATAATACGCTCCCTGTTTCCGGTCTGTTTTCTGAAAAGTAGCCCAGAAACGGCGGGTCAGGCAGATATTTACCCTTTGGAATCCTCTTCCTGAAAAAAATAATCATTTGTGAACGGGTTCAACATCAGTGGTCTTGCGAGGGGAACTTGTTCAAAAATAATATAAAGTTAAATCCAGACGGCTTATATTTTTTATTAATATCCTTACATTTGGACATGATTAATTTGTGGTAGTGGTGAGCGTCTCTCTATTAAATCTCCTTGTCTATTTCGGATCTAAAAGGATTGGTACGTGAGTGGGATGATTGCCTGTTCAGAATCTAATTCCTGTCATTGATGGTCTACAGACGAATTTGTTAACTGATGCTGTAGGGGGGGCACCTAAAGGTTTTTCACTTTTCAAGTTTTACTATCAAAGGCAAAAACGTCAGGTTTCTGTTGGCTGATTCCATTCCACCTCCCGGTGTTTTTATAGAAACTGTTGTTTGTCTTGGAGTTAAGTCTAAGACTTGGCACGAAATTGGTTTAGCAGTGTGAAAAAAGATCTTTGGAATGTACCACCAGTGGCGCCTGCTTGGGGCGGGGCAGCAGGAGGGCGAGTGACCAGACCTTAGTGGAAGATGAGGGCAGGTAGGAGTAGGGGCAAAGGAGAGAGGCATCACACATGAGTAGTTTAGAACCAGTAAGAGAATGAGTAGATACCAGAAGGTTTTTTTAATTGATGATGATGAACTCCATAATTTTCTATGCGAAAGCATCATCCGGAGTTACAAGTTCTCTGCCTCTGTTACCAGTTTTCTATGGGCGGAAGAGGCTTTACAAACCCTTGCCAGCCTCTCTCAGGAGGACCCGGCCAGTTTTCCGGAGATCATCTTCCTGGACATTCACATCCCGGGAATGAACGGGTGGGAGTTTATAGAGGAATTCAAAAAGCTCCCGGGCGGGCTCATTCAGAACTGCCAGCTGTTTGTGCTGTCCTCGGCCATAGACAAGCAGAACCCTAGCCCCTCCCCGCAACAGTCAGTGGTGACTGACTATTTCTCCAAACCGTTTAGTCCAGATATCTTGAATATCATTTCTGATATGTATTTAGTGAGATAAAAGAAGTTGCTGTGGTGCTCCCCAGATTGCAAGGACGCCTGAATGCTGCTGCACTTCTGTGAACTGGTTTGTGCTACATTTCAGAAAAACAGGTCATAAACAGGGAAAGGGAGCCTACCAGGTTTTGATAGGTTTCCATTCCCTATTAAGGCCTTCTATGCCATATCGCAGGAACTGGGCGCCTTTTTCTGAGAACTTTACGGCCAACACCACTGAGACTTTTTTCTTGACGTGGTGCCAGGTTAGCCTATGGCTGATGTTCTCTGGCAGGTGCCATTTTCTGGTTGTATAGTTCGTCTCGTTTCTAAGGCTCACCAGGCAGGAGCTCCCATTTTCTTCCACCATTATCTGCAGCGTGAGAATGCCGCGCACCTGGGGCCGCGCTTTTTCTGGCAGGCCACTCAGCAAAGCGGTTAAGATTTCTTTGTTTGTTTGTTTGTTTGCTCAGCCATGATAGAATCTTTCTCAAGAGCAAACTGGTCAAAGGCGCATCCCTTGAATTTCTCATCGAAAAGGTGCTGCGCAGAGCTTTTGGCACGGCAGAAGAAAAAGAAAAGCAGCAGGAGAAGGAATGTCTTTTTAAGCATAGCAAGGTGTGTTTTTTCTAGCAAGATTACTGTTGCCCTCAACGCCAGTGAAGAAAGAAGCTTTTCTTAGGATAGGGTTACGTTTATTTCGGTGAGGCAGGCATTGAGCAGCGCCAGAAACTGGTTGAAATCTGCGGGATAGCTGTTAGAACCATAGCTTTTTAACTTTTGGTGTGGGGTTTGCCAATTCAGCTCCCATTGGTTGCCGTCACAGACCATTTCAACATACTTCTTCTTCCATCGGCAATTTTCAAGAAATGCCACCAGGTTTTGCCACGCAGGTGCGTCTGTGATGGAGACCGTTTTTTCCTGTTCTACATATGGCCCACCTTCGCTTTCAGCGCAATGCAAATGGCCGTCCTGCAGGCGCACCTTAAAGTTGCTTCGGCCGTAGCCGCCCAAAAAGAATTCAAATGCCATCATAAAAGGTTGTTTGGTACTCTGACTAAATCAGAAACTTAAGGATCGTTTTACGCCTGTTTTTCTGAAAACAAGCCTAAAACAGGTACCGGCTCAAACTGGTATTCTAGTGTTTGAGGATTGTCTCTAAGCCTCAGTACCTGGGTTAATAGTTGCTTTCCCGTCATAAATCAGCTTTTTCCCCATGGAGCTGAGCGAGCTTGCGGTGCGTTGGAAGCAGGAAGAAAGGACTTTCAGATCATTGGTGTAGAATAAGGCTTTGGCCAGGTATTCTGTCTCCTTTTCAGACCAGGGTTCATAGGCTCTGGGGTGCGAAAGACGAGCCTGTTGAACATTTTCAGCTAAGGTTTCAGTAGGTTTTTGTATTCCTAATTCACCAATCTTCCCTTTTAGCTGGTCTAGGGCTTTGGCCGATAGTTTACAAAATTTTGTTTCAGTGAAATAAGTCACAGAATCCCAGGGTTTTCCTTCTTGGGAAGACTTGTTTACAGCTGTTGTAGGTCTAAGCTCTGGGTTGTCTTTTAGCACCTGTAGCACAACCGGCTTTAGGGAGTTGTACTTGTACCGTGCTTTCAAGCAACCAAACAGTGGGCTGTCACTTACAGGTGTGTCTAAAAAACGTCTGCTCCCCAGAAAGAACCGAGTCAGGGCACTGTAGGAAGTAGTGAGATTAGCTGCTTTCAGCACATCAATAGCGGCACTTACATCTGCCTTGGTTAACTCAACAGAGGAAGAGCCTCCTGCATCAGATTGGCTCTTCTGCACAGCTCCAGGCTGGACAGAGCCAGACAAAGACACCAAAGCCGTCTGCAAGGCCCTGATCACGTTGCGGTCATTCAAAATGGGGTGGCCTTCCAGCACTTCGCCGGTGAAGGGCGAACAACCGGCTGCCAGGGCATCAATAATGGCAATGGCCTCTTCTCTGTTCATGATGGTATGTAATGCCTAATATGAATTTATTATTTGATTTTGAGTTCTTTACCCGTTTTGGACCTGTTTTTCAGAAAACAGGCCGAAAACGGAGAAGAGGTTAATGGGAGGAAGTTTTAAAACAAGGCCAGCTGGTTCTTGAGTAACTCTTTCTCTCTTTTCAGCTTCTTGCCCTGCGGGGTTTCAACGGTGGCCTGGCCGTCTTGTACGCTGAGTACAGTTAACACTGCGTAGGAAGAATGGATGACCAACCCTGTCTCAGAGAGTTTCCGTTTTACTTCTAAGCGACAGTCTATGCGGCTACCGCTTCTAAAGGAGACTGCCTTCTGGATGATGTCTCTTTTGAAGTCCTCGTCTTTCATGTAGAAATCTATGGGTTCACCGGTGGCGGCGTAAAAGCCTTTCCATTTGTAGGGGCCGGGGCTGAGCACGGGCGAGATGATTTCAATCTGGGCCTGCTCATCCAGCACCGAAGGCAACTCATCTGTATCTAAAATAAACTGACCGAAGTCTTTCTTTTGGAGCACCTTGGGCTGGCCTATTTCCTCATCCTGCTCATTCAATCTGGTAAAGGAGACGTGGGTTACTTTTGAATAGTGCTGTAAGGTCTTGTAGAAATTAGATGTATGCTTGACAATCTTATAGCTGTAGTTGCTGAGGGTATCTGCCGCTTTGGCCACATCTAGCGTGGCATGGGCCCGGTTAAACTCATTCACCTCCTGTTCCAGTTTCTTTATTTCAAGCCGCAGCTTCTGCTTTTGCAGTTCGTCTAGATCAGTGTCTGAATTGAGTTGGTGAGACACCACCGCGGTAATAACCCCGCTTAAAATGGAGGCCAGAATACCCGATAGAAACCGGTTTTTGGTGATAATTCTGAACTTCTCCTTTAAGCCGCCCTCTCTATAAGGCTCAGTTTCCAGCTTTATCTTAATGCCCAGAATGGCGGCTATCTCACTGGCTACGGCTAATAATTCTGCCTCGCACTTGTTCCGGACAGCGGCATCTATGGTGTGGGAGTCATCTGTGAAGAAATAATGCAGCTCTAGTTTGTGAAACAGGGAAAGCGGTGCCATGCAAGGGAGCTTTGAAATAAAGGATTTACGGATATTGAAGATAGCGAAATGGTAGAAAACCGCCTGAAAGAAGGAAACGATGCCGGGTAAATATTTCCGTTTTCGGCCTGATTTCTGAAAAACAGGCCGAAAACGGAAAAGGCTTGGGTTACATAAAACCGAAGGAAAGTTTACGCCTCCAAGACCGGTTCTTCCTGCGGTTGCAAGGCGGCTTGCACCACGGCCTGCATCAGGACCTCAGCCTGATGGTTAGACTGCTTTAGCTGGTTCTCCAGTTCATCACACATCTGCATAAGCTGGTCTACTTTTGCGACGATGGCTTCTTGTTCGGCGAGTGGAGGAAGAGCGACAGGTATAGAATTCAAATATTTTTGATTCATCTTTGGTTGAGCCATCCCTGTAATATATGACTCCAAATTGATGGAATTAATGTAGACTTCTAAATATCTTAAAATTCTAAAATCAATTGCATCAATAACATGAGCATGATTATTTACCCAATATTTCCCAGTGGCTATAAAGGCAATTGGTGTTGAGCGATTAATCAAATTTGCACCATCTTCACCTATTAGCAGTAAATCTTTTTCGAAGAGATATTTATCAATTTTATCAATCACTCCTGAAGCTCCATAGTAATCAAAATTACCTTTTCTATGTTCTCTTTCTGACTTTGATAATGGGACTCTCTCACTATCTCTATTTATGGTTAATTCACCAAATCTGTACCAATTCCAACCTTCAGGAAGTACTTCAAGTTTTTCTTTGGAAGGCAATGGATAGAATGATTCTTCTTTTCTTATTTTCTTCTCCTTCACCAGTTGCGCTTTCTCGGCCTGAATCTGTTGCAGGAGTTGGGCGGCGGGCTGCACGGTGGGGTTTTGCTGGCGCCACGCCGATGTAAGTTTGCCTTGCACCGCCAGTTGCAGAATGGTTTCGCGGAGCTTTTTCACGTTGGCCTCCTGGGTGAAGAGAAGCTGGAAATGCTCCTTCAGGAAAAGCCATTGCTGCTCCAGTTCGTCTGCCGGGGCGGTGGTGAGCGCCTGTAACGCAGCCTCGCCGAGGCTCTTTTGCAGCTGTATTCTTTCAAGGGTACCTTTCTCCAGTTCCTCAATTTTCTGCATCAGCTCTTCTACCCGCGCCACAATGGCTTCCTGCTCCGCCAACGGCGGAAGGGGAACGGGTGTAGTTCTGATTTTAATCCTTGAAATGTTAGGCTGCGCTCCTCCAGTTCCTTGGTCTGTGAATACAGATTTGTAAGCTTTCAGCAGTAGATGTAAGTATAGGTTACTTAAGCCGGAGTAGCAGGTGCAAGCACAAACTGCCTGATTAGTTGTGCCTTCAACGGCAAGGATAGCTGTTTTTCCAATTGTGGCACCGTACATGGCAATCAGCACATCGCCTGGCTTGTTTAACCGCAACGATGTTTTTTTGAGAGCAAGCTCAGTGATGCGTTCCTCAGAATCGTAATCTATAATTCCGTTATTTAGCTCCCCTGATTTATACCAGTTAATGTTTCCATCATATAATTCAGAATTTCCCCTACTTGGTGTTGCTCCCGCTCCCCAATCACCAAGTTCTCCAAGCCTAACCCATAACCAAGTTTCAGGCAAATCATAGGTTATCTCTTCTTCCTGAATTGTTTCTAAGGGCTGTTCTTTCCTAATCTTCTTCTCTTTCACCAACTGCGCCTTTTCCGCCTCAATCTTCTTGAGAAGTTCCGAGGCGGGTTCTACGTTTGGGTGTTGGTTTCGCCAGGCTTCGGTGAGTTTGCCTTGCACAGCCAGTTGCAGCACCAGCTCTTTGAGTTTGGCGGCGTTCTTGGGGTGCCCGGTGAGTTGTTCAAATTGCTCCAGTAGTACCATGCGGGCTTAGGCGAGTAAAGATTCTTCTAATGCGTGTACAATGTCGGCCTGAAGCGCCTTTACGCGCTGCGCCGTGGCCTGTAGTTTCTCCAGCAAATCGGCGGGGTCGCCCAGGTCGTTCTCCGGCGCGTGCGGGTTCTTGATGTCCAGGTTGTAGTTTCGGGCGGCAATGTCTTCTACAGACACGCGCCAGGCGTGCTGGTTCTCCTCGCGGTTGTGCCACCAGGCTTTCTCCAGATCAAACTCTTTGATGTTAATGGGTTTGCCTTTGTTGTAGCTTTTCTGCCCCGCCGGGTATGGATGCTCAAAATACCACACCTCTTTGGTGGGCTGGCCCTTGGTGAAGAAGAGCAGGTTGGTTTTAATGCTGGTGTACGGGTTGAACACGCCGTTGGGCAGGCGCACTATGGTATGCAGGTTGCACTTGCTCAGCAGTTCTTCCTTGATGCGGGTTTTCACGCCCTCGCCAAACAGCGTACCGTCTGGCAACACCACCGCCGCGCGGCCGTTGGGTTTGAGCAGGCGCATGATGAGGGCCATGAACAGGTCGGCAGTTTCTTTGGTCTTGAACTTGGGCGGAAAATTGGCATCAGTGCCCTCTTCCTCGGTGCCGCCAAACGGTGGATTGCTCAAAATAATGTCCACCTGGTCTTTGCCGGTCCAGCTGTCATAGGGGCGCACCAACAGATTGTCATGCCGTATCACGGGCACATCCATGCCGTGCAGCATGAGGTTGGTAGTGGCCAGCATGTGCGGAAGCGGCTTTTTCTCTACCCCCTGAAAACTGTTTTGCAGCGTCTGGATATCACTGGGGTTGCTCAGTTGCGTGCGCACGTGCTCAATGGCGCAGGTGAGAAAACCGCCCGTACCGCAGGCCGGGTCCAGCACAGTCTCGCCCATCTGGGGCGCAGTCATGTCCACCATGAACTGCGTGACCGCCCTGGGCGTGTAATACTCCCCAGACGACCCCGCGCTTTGCAGTTCCTTGAGCATGTTCTCATAAATGTCATTGAACAAATGCCGGTCACTAGACGAGTTGAAGTCTATCTGATTGATTTTGTTGATGACCTGCCTGATGAGCGTGCCGCTTTTCATGTAGTTGTAGGTGTCTTCAAACACCTGCTTCACAATCCAGCCCTGCGGGTCTGCCTTGGGCGATACCTCCAGGTTCTTGAGCGTCTCAAACAGCTCATTGTTCACAAATTGCAACAGCTCCTCCCCGGTCATGCCTTCTTCATTGGCCGCCCACTGGCTCCACTGCAACTGCGCCGGAATAGGTGATTTATAGTTCTCTATGGTCAGTTCCCATTCTTCTTCTTTGTCACTGAACACTTTTAAGAAAAGCATCCAGACCATCTGCGAAATCCGCTGCGCATCTCCGTCCACGCCCGCATCCTGGCGCATGATGTCTCTGATGGATTTGATAATACCGGAAAGGTTACTCATTGGTAAAGTTTGGTAAGCGTACTTATTTATTTTCTACTTGTTGTTTGAGGGCGATTAACTCGTCTTTGTGGGCAAGTAATATTTCTTCAACTGCATCTATTGTAGGTTTCAGTTTCTGTAAAAGGGACTTAATATCTCTTTCTACACTAAGTCTATCTAATTTAGTGTCTTTATAATTTATAACTTCTCTTTGTTCAAATAATACATAATACCCTTCCCATGGATATTTTTTACCTGATAGCGCAGGAAGTAATAACTCTTTGACTTTGGCTTTGAAGGGTTCAATACTTGGTGAGGCTGTGAGCTTTAAAAGTACATCTCTATCTCTAAAATGTATTTCAAAAAGTAGGCCTTCTGCGTTAGTCCAACCATTAGGTTTAGAGTATTTAGGTATAAATTCACTTATTGATGCTGGTAAGAATCTGACAAAGTTGGGTTGTTCAGAGCCTAATAAAAATCCTTCAGCTTTAACTACCTCATTAGCGACTTCTGCATATTCCTCGGCAGCATTGGGTCTATTTGCAAAAATATAATCTATCAACTTCTTGTGGTTCCGATAAATATCCCTTGCCATTTCATTGGCTTTATCATTGCCCATAATATTTCGTTTTAAAGATTTTATGTAGTCGTTAATGTAAATCTTTGCTTGTGTCGAAATCAAATCTTGGTATATATTTAATATTCTATCTAGAATAGTAATAATATTTCTGTAGGAGATAAAAGAATAAATGTCTGTTTCATGTGAACTTGTTTCTCCATAAGGTGTGAGGTAAAGGAATACCTGCCTATAAGTTGGTTCTGGAAACGCTGCTTGTATGATATTTTTGTATTCCGTAAGCTGTTTACCATTGTCCTTTGACCAGACCTTATTTTCAAGACAGATTACAAGGTTTGGGAAAGAAATTAAAAGGTCAATATGATGCCATTCCCTTCTAATTTCTACCTTCCGGTAATCTAACATTTCAGCATCCAGCGGAGTTACATTTTGAATTTTCTTGTCAAAAAAGATTTCTCGCAAGAATCTTTTTAAGAAAAGGTCATTCAAGCCATGGCTTTCTTTTGGATTTAAGAGCCACGCTAAAAAGTTGGAGTGCCTTATTTCCATGTTGTCTATGGCCAAAATAGAGAATATATTTGGCTCATTCAGCTCAAGTTCCAATCTGTCTAAATTGGTGTCTTTCATTAAAGCCAAATATTGCTTCTGCAGGTCATGTTCGGTTATTTCTGCCATTCCTATGCTGTTTTATACAACTCCTGCTCCAATTCCTGCACCGCTTTCTCAAAGTCTGCCTTCTTCCCGAACCGTTTTACAATCTCCATGGGTGTGCCCAGTTGATTGAGTGGCTTCACGTTAAGCACCGCCGTGGTTTCAATGGAGCCAATGCCTTCATCAGCGTATTTCTCCAACAGCGTCTGCAACACTTCTCTGGCACCCGCGCCATACTTCTCAAAGTAGTTGCGCTTTTTCACTTCCTCGGCGCGCTCTTTGCGGGTGAGCGGCGGTCGGTCAAAGGCAATATGAGTAATGAGGTCAAAAGCATCCAGGTCTTTGCCAATCTCCTGTTGCAGTTCCTCAAACAACACGCCTTTCTCGGCTAATTCATTGATGATGGCTTCTTTGCGTTCGCTTTCATTCCACTTCTGTAGAAAATCATCCAGTGAAGCATATTCTAACAGCAGCTTATTGCGTGAGTAGTCTTTTAGAGACTCTGTGATTAATTTGCCGTCTGCGCCGTAGTACTGCACCCGTTCATTAGCCACCGTCACGGCTACATCATTGAGGTAGTATTTTCTAGGTTTGCCGGTGCCGGGGTCAATGATGGGCGGCGTTAGAGGAGGGGAATCCGGGTCATCTACGCCCTCTCCGGGTATAGGTTGCCCACCAGTAAACTCATCCTCTTCTCCTCCTTCTGGCGGGTTGGGAGGTACAATGGGTTCGTCTTCTTTGGGTTCATAAATGACCACGGGGTCGCCGTCAAAGTCTGGGTCAGCAAACAGGTTGGTCACCTTCCTAAAGTCCATGATGGTGAAATACACCTTTCCATCGTCTTCCCGTAAGCGGGTGCCCCGGCCAATAATTTGTTTGAACTCGGTCATGGATTGAATGCCCGCCTCCAGAGCAATCACTTTCACCATTTTGGTATCAACCCCGGTGGTGAGCAGTTTGGACGTAGTGGCAATCACGGGCTGCTCCTCTACCACTGAGGAAAAGTTATACAGTTCTTTCTTGCCTATGTCATCATCGCCGGTAATGCGTACCACGTAGTTGGGGTACTGTTTCAGCATGTCACTGTTCTCATTCACCAGTGCTTGCCGCATGCGTTCGGCGTGTTCAGTGTCTACGCAAAATACAATGGTCTTGGCCATGCGGTTGGTGAGTTTGAGGTACTCAGAAATCTTTCTGGCCACTACCTTGGTGCGCTCATCTATGACCAGGGTGCGGTCAAAGTCTTTGGTGTTGTAAATGCGGTCTTCTACCTCATGGCCATACTTGTCTACTTTTCCTTTCTCGGGACGGTAGCCGTCATCTACGTTCAGGCTTAGGCGCACTACTTTATAAGGAGCCAAGAAGCCGTCTTCAATGCCTTGCTTTAAAGAGTAGGTGTAAATGGGTTCCCCGAAGTACGTGATATTAGAGGTTTCCTTCGTTTCCTTGGGCGTGGCGGTCATGCCCAGGTGCACCGCCTTGTCAAAATACGTCAGCACCTCACGCCAGGCAGATTCTTCCTTGGCGCTGCCACGGTGGCACTCATCTACCACCACCAGGTCAAAGAAGTCACGGGAGAATTGCTTGAAGACGTTTTTCTCTTCCTCTGCCCCCGTAAGGCCTTGGTAGAGCGCAAAGTAAATCTGGTATGACTTGTCCACCTCGCGGTTCTGGATCTTGGTCATAATATCTGACCCAAACGGCCGGAAGTCGCCAGTCTTGGTCTGGTCCACCAGAATGTTGCGGTCGGCCAGGTACAAAACCCGTTTTATGGTCTTAGCTTTCCAGAGTCGCCAGATAATTTGAAAAGCCGTATAGGTTTTGCCCGTGCCGGTGGCCATCACCAACAAGAGGCGTTTCTCTCCTCGGGCCACGGCTTCAATGGTGCGGTTAATAGCTATCTGTTGGTAATAGCGCGGGGCTAGGCCTGTTTCGTCTTTGTGGTTTTCTTCCTTAACAATCTCTTGCTGCGGCTGGCTTAATCCTTTATGGGCCGCATAACGCTGCCAGAGTTCTTCCGGAGACGGAAAGCCACTCAAAGGAATCTCTGTCTCTACCTGCCCTTCTTCTTTAGTGGTGTCAAATTCCAGAAATGCATCACCATTGGAGCTATAGACAAACGGAATATCCAAAATAGCCGCATAGTCTTTGGCTTGCTGCATGCCCGCGCCCACAGAATGGTTATTTTCCTTTGCCTCAATGATGGCCAACAGCGTAGATTTATAAATGAGCACATAGTCGGCCCGTTTCTGTTTGCCTCTGGTGTACTTCTGCCCCCTTACAATAATTCGGCCATCGGTGAACGACCATTCTTCCCGTACCTGTTTCTGAATATCCCACCCGGCGGCTACTAAGGCCGGGGTAATGAATTTGGTACAGATGTCTCTTTCTGAGAGAGATTGCTTATTGAACATATATAGGAGGGACAGATATTTTTTTCTTTAAAGTAAGTTTAATTTTTTAATTCAGGAATAATGCGCTTTTCAGCTATAGATAATAAAAAAGGAATTACTTAGTTTTTCATCTCTAGACATGAAACAACATATGGATTCTATTTAAAATCTTTTGTTTAAAAAGTAATTTTATCTTCAGTTTCAAACATGTTCTTCTAAATCAGCCAGAAACAGAAGTTACCCTCTTTAAACCACATACAAACACGTTACGCCAGAGAGGGGGAAAGACGCTAATCAGCTTCTTGTATAATTGTTCTATAATTAAAATACACTACTGGCCACTACGGTAGCAGAACCTTTAACTCGCGCGCTCCACCTTCACTTTTTTCCCCTTTAGCTTTTCAGGTCTGAGCAGTTGTACGGCTTTTTCTAATTTCTTCCGGTTCACGGCTACAAAGGTGGCGTTATCCTGCACTTCAATCTTGCCGAGGTCCGCTTTTTCCAGGCCGCCTTTTTGCAGCATCCAGCCCACCACGTCTACCTTGTTCACCTTGTCCTTTTTGCCGGCGCTGAGGTAGAGGGTGTCCCAGAAGGAGGGGGGGGGCGGTGTGGCAGTGGCCGGTAACTTCTCCTGCGCCGGGAGGTGGGGCAGGTAGGCGGGTTTTTCGCCGGAATGCAGGAGCAGGTAGACCGTGCCCTTGGCGTTCATGCGGGCGGTGCGGCCGTTGCGGTGCAGAAACGTAGAGGCATCTGGCAGTTGGAAATGAATGACAAACGCCACTTCGGGAATATCCAGACCGCGGGCCGCCAAATCTGTGCTCACCAGCAGGTGCTGGGTGCCGTTCCGGAATTTGAGCAGTGTGCGCTCCCGGTCAGGCTGCTCCAGACCGCCGTGGAAGATGCCGTGCGCCAGCTTCTTTTTCTGGAGGAAGGTACTGACCTGTTCCACCGCCTCGCGCTGGTTGCAGAAGACAAGGGTAGGTTGCGTGCCAAGGAGGCAGAGCAGCCGGTACAGCGGCGAGAGTTTATCCTGACCTTCTACGGGCACGTACTTCAACAGCAGGTCTGGGGTGCTGGAGGTATCCTGAAGGAAGTTGAGGGTAACTGCATCCCGTAAGCCGGTAAACGCCGGAACCTGCGGCATGGCCGTGGCCGAGGTCAGGAGACGGCGGGACACCTTTGGCAACTGACCAATGATGTAGGCCATGTCCTCCTGAAAGCCCATCTCCAGGGCCTTGTCAAACTCGTCCAGCACCAGCGTGTGCAGGGTGTCGGCTTTTAAGTAGCCTTCGCGCAAATGCGCGGCAATGCGCCCAGGGGTTCCTATGACCACCGCGGGGGGAGAGGCCAGGCTCTTTTTTTCCTCATAGATGCCGTGGCCGCCATAGAAGCAGTCTACTTTATAGCCCAGGCTCATCTGTTTCAGGACCTGCTCAATCTGCTGGGCAAGTTCGCGGGTGGGGGCCAGCACCAGTGCCTGTACCCTCTTCTGGTTTTCTTGCAGGCGCAGGGCCAACGGCAGCAGGAACGCCAGCGTTTTACCTGACCCGGTGGGCGATAACACCACCACATCGTGTTGGGTAGCCGCCTGCACCGTGGCTTCCTGCATGGGGGTGAGTTGGGCAATCTTGAGTCGGTCCAGTATTCGCTGCTGCATGAGGTATGGGTTGAAAAGGTAAAGGTACGGTTTATCTGACCACCTTCTCTCCCTGCCGCAGATCAATCTCAGGAAGGGGAGAAGGAACCCTTTATAAATTTCAGCTACGGAAGCCTTCTTGAAAGGCTTCCTGTTTTGGGGCTGGTTTTGCAAAAACAGCCCCAAAACAGGAAGTTAAACCAACCCCTGATACAACCTGAAATGAAAACTGGAGAGCAGGACAGAAGCACTTCCCAAAGAGAAATGCCTGCTGTTGCTACGTTTTGCCTCCAGAGTCGGAAGTTTGAAGTCCTTTTTAAGAAAGTCACTTATCCCTGTTGCTGGAGCTGCTGCGTAAGGTCATCTACCACCTCTTCGCTCCATCTGGAGGCTATGTCAGTAAGCTCTGCTGACGACCACGGTTCAAAATATAATTTCTCCAGCCATGTTTTATCTGGGGAGGGGCCTACGGTATAGGAGGTGTGTTCCAGTTTGAAGAGGAGGTCTTTTGCCAAATCAAAAGCATCGGCCCCTGCCCGGTGAAAGCCCAGCAACTGCAGCCGGAGCCCTATCTGCGCCACGTTTCCGTTCTCCAGGCTGATTTCTTTGTCAGTGGGGTTCGTTTTGTCCTTCGTCCAGGTGTCTGCCATCTTCTCTAGCCGGAAATCATCAAACAGCGGGAATACCTCTGTCAGGTTCTGGTAAATGCGCTCTGCCAGTTTAGGAAGGATCTGGTTGTACAGGTGTAGGATAGAATCTTTGTCTTTATGGTCGGCCATGGTATCAGGTAAGAGGTTAGAAAGCAGCAGCATGACCAGTAGCCACTGCCATTAAACAAACTATGCGCTCCGCTGGGCAAGGTGTTGCCAGGAGGGAAAGAAAGCAGCCATAAGGCACTTTTCGGCTCAAAGAAACCCTATTGAAACCCGCTCAGGAGCTGATGTAAAAGTAAGCTATTTAGGAAGACTTAAAAGCAAACGCAGCACAGGGAATGAACGAAACCACCTTGAGCCAATAAAACCTGCAGAGAAAATGTGACGTTTTGAATGAGGGAAAGGAGGTGACCAGAGTAAGAGGGGTCTGATGAAGACATTCTGATTTTCACCACTGGGGTTTCAAACACTGGTAAGAGTCAATTTAGTTTCTGGCGCTGATGCTTGTGAGCGGGAAGCAAAAGTAAAAGTACGCTGTTTGCGTCCCGTAAAAAGTGAACGCCTCCCGTGATTTGTCTGTCCTTCACTCAGATACTTTATCATGTTCGCCCCCACGAAAACCTGAACAAAAACCTATCACTGGGCTGGAAGGCGGTCATAAACATCCTCAATCCTAAACATAGCCGTACCACCGCTTGTTTATTACTAGAAACACCTTGGTTTGTAAATGAATAAAATGGGTAAAATTCAATTATAAAACAATTTGCTAGACTCAAGATTGTACATACAACAATCTGTTTCTTTTTTGATTATCTTTGTAATGGCAGGGGATTGTTACCTGTTTTAGCTATTGGCAATGCTCTGGCGCATATTTAAATTATCTAAAAAAATCAAAATACGGCCTCTTGCGGTGGTTCTTGCTTTGGTGTGTCTGATTTTGGGCAAACCTTTCGCGTCTGGTGCTGTCTCTGGACCAGATAAAATCAAAGTAATTGATCCGGCGTTGGCCGCTAAAATTGACTCCCTGAATGAAGAAGCATTTGAAGTAAAGCGTCAGGATGTATCGGCCGCCCTGGGCCTTCTCCACAAAGCCCTTACCCTTTCCCTTCAGCACCAGTACCGGAAAGGAGAAGCAATCAATTACCTCTATGAGGGAGGGATTTACCAGCAGAAAGGCTACGCCAAGCGCGCCTTGTATTTGTTTTTTCAATCGGTTGAAATCAGCAAACAGCTCAAAGACACCTTTAACATTGCGCGTGCCAACCACCAGATTGCCAATGCCTATAGAGACGCCGACCGTTTGCCAGAGGCTGAAGTACTTTACAAAGAGGCCTTGGGGCAGTTTATGGCCCTGAAACAAGGGAAGGATGTCATTAACATTAAAAACAACCTGGCGTTGGTATTGCTTGACCGGGGCAGATACTCAGAAGCAGAAAAATACCTGCAAGAGGCCCTGGCGGAAAGCAAAGCCAGTCGGTACACCTATGGCCTGAAGAAGGCGTATTTTCACCTGGGGCTTCTGTACAAAGCCACCGGCGAGCTTGCTAAAGCAAGAAACTACATGGGCCACGCCCTGGTCATGGACCAGGAGAAACATGACAGTTACGGCCTCTCCCTGGCTACGGGGCACCTGGCAGTGATTGCCAGTGAGGAGGGGAAGAATGCCGAAGCCGAAAACCTGGCCCTGGCATCGCTCCGGTACGCCCGGGAAATCAAAGCCACCCAGTTGGAGATAGAGGCGCTGGAGCGACTGGCTTCCATTAACCAGTCACGCAACCACCTGCAACACGTCATTGCCTGGCAAGACAGTCTGGTGCGGAAACAGGCAGAACTCTATGAGACCGAGCGAACCGAAGCCATCAACATGCTGGACCTGCTCAAAGAGAAGCAGGAAAAACAGGCGGCTTTTGAAAAACAAACCTTACTGGCCGCCCAAAAGGCAGAGGTGACCCATCTTATCCTTCAGGTGTCTCTGGTGGCTTCAGTGGTGTTGCTGGCAATTGCCTACTTCTGGTACCGTAACTTTAAAAGGGCGCGCTCTATAGGGAAGGAGTTAGCCGTGAAGAACCAGGTAATCCAGAAAAGTTCTGTGGCACTAGACCAGTTAAACAAGGCCATCTCTAAACAAAACCTAAGGCTGGAACAAGCCAACGAGTTGAAGAACAAACTGTTCTCTATTCTTTCGCATGATCTGCGCAAGCCGTTGAACAACACCAAGGGTCTGCTGCACATCATCAACAGCGGCATGGTGACGCAGGAGCAGTACGCGCCCAAGCTGGAGGAGCTGGAGAAACAGTACGTACGGTCTTCAGACCTGCTGGAAAATCTTCTGGTATGGATTAAAAGCCAGCTGGAAGGGGCGCAGGTGCAAGTGCGGGAGGTGGCCTTGTCATCGCTTTTGCAAGACGTTGTCATAGACCATGAAGAAGCCTTGGCCGCTAAATCTGTGGTGGTCAGGAACCAGGTGCAGGAGGACCTTTCGGTGCTGGGGGATCCGGAGATGCTGAAAGTGGTTTTCAGGAACTTGCTGTCTAATGCCATTAAATTCACCAAACAGGGAGGGGAGGTAACCATCACTTCTAAAGCCGTTGACGGGGTCACCATTGCCATAAAAGACCAGGGGGTAGGTATTAGCGAGGAGAACCTCCAGAAGATAAAGCAGAAGATGTACTTCACCACCGTGGGCACAGCCCGTGAAACGGGCAGTGGATTCGGGTTGATGATCTGTGATGATTTACTCAGGCAGAGCGGCGGAGGTCTCTCCATCAGCAGCACCCAGGGCAAGGGATCAGTATTTGCGGTGAACTTGCCTGCTTCGCTTCTTCCTCAGGAAAAAGGCGTGCAGCAGTCCATGTCTTTGATGTAGCTCCTGTGCCGGCTTTCTGTTTTGGGGCTGTTTTCAGAAAAATAGGCCAAAAACAGAACGTTAGCCCTGTTGAATGTGCTCCAGCGGCAATTCCAACTCCTGACCCGTCATGGCAAAGAAGAAGTTCTGGAGTTGATGCACATACGCCACCGGGGCACTGGTGGCAATGAACCCCCCGTTGAAAACAATCTCTTTATATTCCAGGTCTAAGGCCCATTGGCTGAGCTCCGGAAACATGTATTCATTCTCCAGCTCATTGTAGCTGGCCCCGGCAATCCAGGCAAGTGAAAGGGGAACGGGCGCAAAGGAAGTATCATTGCCACTGAGAAGGGCAATAAGGCGGGGGGCGTCTAGCATCACGGGTTTCCCAGATTCCAGCACAATGTTTCCTAGCCGTACTTCATTTGCAAACATGCTGCAAAAGTAGGCAAACCATTTCATACCACCTGAAAGAAAACTGCTCCTTTCTTTCAGCCGCTCTTGAATGAAAGGCAACAGAAGTTGATAAATCTTTGATTTTCCGGGGAAGACGGGTCCCGGAAGAAGCCTGTTCAGCATTATTTTGCCCTTGGTAACTTTAATAGCACTTGGCAGGAAACGAGAAGAGGCGGTAGTTCTGTCTCCATAAAAAACAGATGCCCCGTAGGTCTGCACGTAAGCATAAGCTGGCATTAGTCTGATCAACCTCTGCAAAAACAGGATTATAGCATGATCTCTGGCAAAAAGAGGAAAACAGATGCAACGGTGCCAAATTTCCCATGTCTCTTAGGTTGATTACCACTACCACCCACCACAGACGTACTTTCCAATCTACTTGCTATGAAAAAAAGAGCCCTCTTTTTGCTGGGACTGCTATGCCTTTGCCTCTGCTTGCCGGGTAGTGGAGCTGCGCAAGTCACTCCCCAGGCCCCGGCTGCCGTTGCTGCACCGGGAACCATTTCGGGCGCACTGGTAGACTCCCTTTCGGGGAAACCCATAGAATATGCCACGGTGGCCTTGGTTGCAAAAGGTTCTTCCGCTGCCGTGGGTGGCACCCTGACCAATACCCAGGGCCAGTTCTTTTTTCAGAAAATTGCCTTGGGCCAGTACACCTTAGTTTTCAGTTTTTTGGGTACATGATCAGGGGCAACTTACCGGTTTTGCTGTCTGAGGCGCAACCAGAGGCCAGGTTGGGAACGGTGACGCTTCGGCAGACGGCCACAAACCTAAAGGAAGTCACGGTGACGGCGCTGAGGCCCATTATTTCCCAGGAGGCCGACAAACTGGTGGTGAGTATTGAGGGAACAGCGCTGGCCGCCGGGAGAACCGTCTTTGATGTGCTGACAAAATCGCCGGGGGTGTTTGTAGACCAGGATGGCAATATCCAGCTGAACGGGAGAAGCGGTGTCACGGTCATGCTGGACGGAAAACTCACCTACCTCTTAGCCAGTGATCTCAGAAATCTGCTGCAGAGCATGTCTGCGGAAAACATCAGGAACATAGAGATCATCACCAGCCCCAGTGCCAAATTGATGCCGAGGGGGCATCTGGCATTCTGAACATCAACCTCAGGAAGAATGAATTGCGGGGCGTGAACGGAAGCGTCTTCGGGACGGGTACTTATAACTTTAAACAATGGGGGGGGGACGGTAGTCGGCAACGTGAACTACAAAGCGGGCAAGTGGAATTCTTTCCAGAGCCTGGAGCACCTGAAACGCGCGTACAACCTTGACGGAACCTTTCCACGCGTGTTTTATGACGGGCAGCAAACCACCTACTATGACCAGGAGGCCTACGGGAAAAGCAAAAACCTGGGGCCACCCAACCTAAGGCTAGGAACTGACTTCACCCTGAATGGCCGCCACAGCATTGGGGACATGGTGTACTTTAACCAGAACAAACGATGGGAAGATTTCAACACCGCCACCTTGATAGGGAACCAGCCGCAGCACCCTCAACAGTTTATAACCGCGCACAATTACCTGGTGAACACCCCCCAAACCCAGGAACAACAGTTTAGATGAGTTGAACCGCACGTAGCATCCCAAAGGAAGAATTTACCGGCTCCCTTTAGGTCTCGGCACACCTTCCCCCCGTTTCTGTTTTCGGCCTGTTTTTCTAAAAGCAGGCCGAAAACAGAAACGGTGTTTTCTTAAGAGGCAGGCTTACAAACCTTCGCCGCTTGTACCTACAATACGCACGGGTTCGGCTTTGTACCCTGCCTCCTGTACCAGGTTCTCTATCTGCTGCGGGTCAATTTTCTCTCCTGAGATGCTGAGAATATTATCATCTGAGTTGGGGTCAATGTCCCATTTGCTGATGTTCTCTTTCTGGTTGAGCAGCGGGGTTACTTTGTCAATAGCCTCCTGGCCGCTGATGTCGGTTTTGAACTTTAAGATCTGCATAGCCTTTCGTTTATTCTTTCTATTACTTTTACTCACGGGGGAGCAGATGGTTGTTTCACAGCCGGGAAAGGGCTTACGTGGGCAGGGTTTCATCAAGGAAGGTTTGCACCACCACACCGGCCTCCAGCGTCTTTTGCACCGGGCAGCGGGAAGAAATTTCTTCCAGGCGTTTAATCTGCTCAGGGGTAAGCGGCCCGGTCAGTTTCAGCCGTTTGGTGATGAGCATGCGCTTGGGGTGGGGCTGGTTTACGGTGAGGGGAGAGGTGGCCTCCAGCACCATCTGTGACAGCCGCACCTCCGCCTTTTCCAGCGGCCAGTTTTTGCGCTGGGCGTACATTTGGAGGGTCACCACCGTACACGCCCCCAGGGCGCTGAGAATATAGTCATTGGGTCCCGGCACGGGCGCCCCCTGTTTCTGTACGTCAGATTCATCTATGGTAAACTGGTGAACTCCCATCTGTATTTGTGCTACCAAGCCATTGGGTTGCGCGGCACTGACTACTACCTCTGCCATTTCAATTTTTTTCTTGTGATAAAGCTCCTTCTCTTTCTATACGCAGAAACGGGCTGTTTTTGGACTGTTTTTCATAAAATAAGCCAAAAACAGAGACTGGTGGTAAGCCCGGCTCTGCCACTTTCTGGCAGTTGCCGGAGATCAGTATTTATTCTGATGCGTATTTTTTTACGTACTCCAGATAAAACAAAAAGAAACACTGTCTTCAAACGTTTGCCTTTTCCTTCAACTTAGGTGCCCAATTTAGGCGCCCGGAGGTAAAGGGGCAGGCAGGAGCAGCAACTGGCAACGCTGCCAGTGTACCTGTTTGAACCACGAAGGCGAATCATTGACAACTACTTTATTGAACATGGCAGCAGCAACCCAGCATTACCATTGGTGGCAAGACGGCATCATCTACCAGATTTACCCCAGATCGTTTCAAGACAGCAACGCAGACGGCGTGGGAGATCTGCAGGGCATCATCTCCCGGCTGGATTATTTGAAGGACCTGGGGATGACAGCCATCTGGATTTCCCCTATTTTTCCATCGCCCATGGCAGATTTTGGCTATGACATCTCTGACTATAGAGCCATTCACCCGCTCTTTGGGAGTATGGACGACTTTGACCAGTTACTGACCGAGGTGCACCGGCGGGATATGAAACTGTTGCTGGACCTGGTACCCAACCACACCTCAGACCAGCATGCGTGGTTTCAGGAGTCAAAATCATCACGGGACAACCCCAAGCGGGACTGGTACATCTGGAAAGACGCCCACCCAGACGGCGCTGAGCCCAATAACTGGTTGAGCATGTTTGGCGGCAGCGCCTGGGAGTGGGATGAACACACCCAGCAGTACTATTACCACGGCTTTTTGAAAGAGCAACCAGATTTGAACTGGCGCAACCCCGAGGTGCAGAACGCCATGATGGAGGTGATGTGCTTCTGGCTGGATAAAGGGATTGACGGTTTCAGGGTAGATGTGATCTTCCATATGGTGAAAGATGACCAGTTCCGGAACAACCCGGTGAACCCTGACTACCAGCCGCACATGAACAACTATGACCAGCTGCTGCCCGTGTATTCTACTGACCAGCCGGCAGTGCATGAGATAGTGGCCATGATGCGGCAGGTGACAGACCAGTACGAGGACCGGGTACTGATAGGTGAGATTTACTTGCCCCTGAACCGGCTGGTCTCTTATTATGGGGTGAACCACACGGGGGTGCATTTGCCGTTTAACTTTCAGCTGCTGGTGCTGCCGTGGGAGGCGCAGCAGATTGCCACGGTTATTGACCAGTACGAAGGGTCTCTGCCCGAGGGCGGCTGGCCCAATTGGGTCTTGGGCAACCATGACCAGCCCAGAATTGCCAGCAGGGTGGGCTACTCGCAGGCGCGGGTGGCGGCCATGCTTCTGCTTACGTTAAGGGGAACCCCCACCATTTACTACGGAGAGGAGATTGGCATGCGCGATGTGCCCATTCCGGCGGAGGAGGTACGGGACCCGCAGGGGCTGAACATGCCTGACCTGAACCTGAGCCGTGACCCCGCCCGCACGCCCATGCAATGGAACGGTCAGGAGCACGCCGGCTTTTCTTCTGCCCACCCTTGGTTGCGGCTTGCCTCAGATTACAGGCGGGTGAATGTGGAGGCGCAGGAGCACGATCCTTATTCAATGCTCACCCTTTACAGAAAATTAATTCAGCTCAGGCAGCAGGAGCCGGCCCTCAACGTGGGCAGCTACACACCTGTTTTCGCAGACCGGCAGATGATGGCCTTTGTAAGGGAAGACGCAGACAGCCGTTTTCTGGTGGTGCTGAACCTGAGCCACCGCACCTGCTATTTCAAACCCAAAGACTTCAGTTTCAAGGGAAGGATAGAGGTGGCAACCCTACCGGAGCGGGATGGCCAACCGGTGCAGGATAAAATAGACCTGTCCGGAGATGAAGGGGTGGTAATCCGGTTAGAATCAGCTTAGAAAATCTCTGCCCTATCTTATCTGCTACAGGAGAACGGGTAGGTTGCATTTGGCTCTTTAGAGTCTGGAGGTAGCGTGAGATTTTGGTTTGCCCCCCTGTTGCCTGCTTTTAAAATAGCTGTTTTCGGCCTGTTTTCAGAAAAACAGGCCGAAAACAGCTTTTATCTACTCCCGTTCTCCGCCAGGAATGGGAGCTGCGGCAAGGGCGGGTTGGCAAATGGAGTGGTTTTAGAATCAGCCAACCGGCTTGGTTCCCCTTACAGCAAGAGGTAGTGCCGGCAGTCGTCTGGTACGCTTTTTTGCCTTTGTACAGCAACAACCTGCTCCTTCAGGCAGAATAAAGCAAGTTAGGTGCCTTCTCCCACAGCGGTTTTAATTACCTTTGCCTCCAGAACCGTACAGGAATCCTGAAGAGGAAATAGCCAAATGACAGAAGAAGATTTACTACACCTTGCTCAGGAATGGGTTTTGAAGCAGGCCGGTTGTGGATTTTCAATGAAAGGAAATACGCCCGTTCCGGCACCTGTCGGCGGGCCGTTTGTCTTTGGGGTGGCTTCCTTCGGGAAAAGCGTCTATGTGGAGGTGGTACTGACAAAAGAGGCGTTTCAACACGAGATGCAGCGCTTCGGATACCAGGACCCGGCACGGGAGATTGGGAAGTTCCGGTTTATCTGTGCCCCGGCAGGTGTAGTAACAGAACGCGAACTGCCCCTGCACTGGGGGTTGCTCTGCGTACATGAAAAGGGGAACCTAACCTGCGAGCACAACCCCTATGATCACCACGGGATCAACTACTGGCAAAACGGATTCCAGAATTATGACCCCACCACTGAGCAGCTGCTCATGCGCTCCCTCTGCCCCAGAATGCTATACCGGGGAGTAGTGCATGGCCTGTCTTTTACCGGAAGCTCCTTCAAATAAGTCCAGACCTTTCCTGAGGTAGAGCATGCGTAAATTCACATTTTACTGGGAAAGCGTGTCAGGAAAAAGTTCTGCATATGCGGTTCTATGCTGCGCAGCCTGGAGAGGGTGAACGCAGGTTCTGTGAATGGCACTTTGCCGGGTGAGAACCGTTAGCCTTGGTTTGGGCCTGATTTCAGAAATGTACGCCATAAACAGAAACACCCCCATGGCAGAAAGCCGCCAGAGCTGCTAAAAACCAGTACTTGCACATTCGTTTCTGCACCCCTTTCAGAGCAGGCTCTCCTTTATTATTCAACCTTTGTTATATAAAAACGGTACTATACTTTATGTTTAACATAGGAGACTATCTTACACCCATGTCACTGGAACCGTATCCTTCTGATTTTTACCAGCAGCTCTTAGAAAAAACCGGACAGGCTTTTTTTGCCTATAGTGTTTCCCAGGAAAGCTTCATCTATCAAAGTCCGTCTTTTATAGAAACTTATCAGGGGGCAAACGTTCTTGTGAACCCGCAGGGCCTGCTGTCTTTGGTACATCCGGAAGACCAGGAGTATGTGCGGCAAAGTCTGCGCTTGTTGCTGGATAAAGGAAGGGTGCACCAATTGGAGCTGAGAGTGCAGCTCCCAGAACAGGAGGAGCAATGGGTGTGTCTGCAGCTTTCCCTCCTTGCCCGGGCAGAGGGGGACAAGGTGATAATAGGCCGGGCCGAAGACATAACCGCCGTGCGGGAATACAACGACCACCTTAAAAAATTCTCAAACAAGAAGGACACCATCCTGAATATACTCTCCCATGACCTATCTGGCCCTTTAGGCATCATTCACAGCCTTGCTCAAATGTTAGAGCAGACTTTTCCGCCAGAGGGGAAAGCACAAGCCCTGGAGATCATCAGACTCATTGAACAGAATAGCCGAAAGGGGGCCGCCCTCATCAGGGAGTTCATGAGCCAGGAGTTTCTGGAATCTGAAAAAACAGAGTTGATCACCAGAAGGGTGAATCTGGTGGAGAAATTGAAAGAAGCCATAGAAGAATATGGGGGGGAGAAGGGGACCTTCCTGAGCAAGAAAGTGAGTTTCGTGAGCAGCAAAGATGAGATTTTTGCCATGGTAGATGATCTGAAATTCCTGCAGGTCCTTACCAACCTTCTCTCTAATGCCATCAAGTTCACTCCCGAAGGGGGAACCATTACCGTTTTCCTGGAAGATGAGGAAACTACTGTTCTGGTAAAAGTAGAGGATACCGGCGTAGGTATTCCCCAGAAATACCATTCTACCCTCTTTGAGAAATTTACCGATGCCAGAAGACCCGGCTTACTGGGAGAGGAGAGCATTGGCCTGGGCATGTCTATCTGTAAAACCCTGGTGGAATGGCATAGGGGCACCATCTGGTTTGACAGCAAAGAGGGAAAAGGTACCACGTTTTATATCAGAATCCCTAAAGAATAGAAGCTCTGCCGCCATTGAGAGCAGTGTGTGGTAAAAGCTGGTCCGTCTTATGGTTCCCGGTATGGCTGAAGAAGTCTGGGGAGCAGAAGTACAGTCCTGGTCCTGCCTGAACAAGAGGATTTACTGGGTTTATTTAGAAATAAACCAGCACTTCTCTAGCCAGGGAGAAATGTTTAGCAGACTTTCTCTGGCGCACGCGTCTGCTTGTTCGTTAAATTATAACTTTCTGTTTTTGCCCTGTTTTCAGAAAAGTAGCCCCAAAACGGCGGCACTACCCATGCTTGTGCCAGAGACAGGAAGGTATCTTTCATTGATCTACCGTTTACACTTTCTGATGCTACTAGCTGTACCACTGCAGTCATAGAAATGCCTATTAGCCTCAACCCCAGGATTTATTTTCCTATGCAGAATTTGGTAAAGATGTTGTCCAGCAAATCATCTGTGGTGATTTCGCCGGTGATTTCGCCTAAGTAGTAGAGGGATCTTCTGATATCAGAAGCCAGCCAATCACCGGTGAGGCCGTTATCCAGCCCCTGCAGAACTTCCTGCAGTGCCTCGTCGGTTTTTTGCAGTCCCTGAAAGTGCCGGAGGTTGGTCACAATAGTGCGGTCACCGGTCAGCGCCTCATTGGCATGTACCAGCGCCAGCAACGCCTGCTGCAATTCTTCCAGCCCCTCTTTCTGCCCCGCGGAAAGAAAGACCAGGTTCTCCAGGTGTTCAAAGCTTTCCAACTGCTGGGGGGTGGCTAAATCCTTCTTGTTGGCCAGGAGCAGGTGTGGCACCCCTGGAAGCTGCAACTGCTGCAGCTCCTCTTGCAGCTGGGCGGGAGAAGTGGAGGTCACATCAAACAGATACAGCACCACCGCCGCCTTTTGGAGCTGCTCCTTGGTTCGGGCTACCCCAATGGCTTCCACGGTGTCTAAGGTTTCCCGCAGGCCGGCGGTGTCAATGAACCGGAACCTTATGCCGCCCAGGGTGGCCTCATCTTCAATCACATCACGGGTGGTTCCCGGTATGTCTGAGACAATGGCTTTTTCCTCGTTCAGCAGGGCGTTCAGCAGGGTTGACTTACCGGCATTGGGTTTACCGGCAATCACCGTGGCTACCCCATGTTTGAGCACGTTGCCCATCTCAAACGATTGCAGCAGGTCTGAGATCAGCTTTTGGAGCGTGGTGATCAGTCTCCGTAAGCCCGCCCGGTCTGCAAACTCTACATCTTCCTCGCTAAAGTCCAGCTCCAGCTCAATCATGGAGGCAAAGTGAATCAACTGGGCCCGCAGTGCTTTGATTTCGGCTGAAAAGCCACCCCGCATCTGCTTCATGGCAATCTGGTGGGTGAGGGCCGAGTCTGAGGCAATGAGGTCGGCCACCGCTTCGGCCTGGGCCAGATCAAACTGGCCGTTTAAGAAAGCCCTTTTGGTGAATTCACCGGGCAAGGCCAGGCGGGCCCCTTTTTTAAGAAACAGTTTGATCAACTGCTCTGTGATGAAAGGCGAACCGTGGCAGGAAACCTCTACCACATCTTCTTTGGTGTAAGACGCAGGGCCTTTGAACAGGGAAACCACTACCTCGTCCAGAATCTGGTCACCCTCCCGTATTGTACCGAAATGCAGGGTATGGGAAGGCTGGTGGGCCAGGTTCTTGCCTTTGAAAACCGCGTCTACCAGCGGGATGGCGTCTGGCCCGGAAAGCCGTATTACGGCAATGGCGCCGTGGCCTGAGGCGGTGGCCAGTGCCACAATGGTATCATTAGAAAGGGTAGAGGGTATCAAGTTCAGCAGGTTCTAAGAGATCAAAAGCCGTTTTTGGCCTGTTTTTACAAAAATAGCCTAAAAACAGAAGAATGTAGAAAACTGCTCCAGAATACTGGGGCGGCTTCTTGCGCAGCGGCTATTAAGATGAATCAAAAGACAGGCTATTTGCCTGAGAATTACGCCAGCACCCGCAGAAAGTCCTTGGCCGGAACAAAGCCCGGCACCCGTTGCATTACCTGTAGCTTCTCATTTAAAACCACGGTACAAGGGTAACTCATCTGCCCTTGCAGCAACGACAGCGCCAGTTCATGGGCTTTGTACTTTTCAAGGTACTGGTAGGTGGTGCCGTTCACGGTAATGGGTTGCCGCTGCTCTGCATTGAGCTTGACCACGTAATAATCCTGCGCGAGCTTATTGGCCACGGCCGGGTCTGCATACACCTGTTTATCCATCTTTTTGCACCAGCCGCACCAGTCAGTATAAACGTCTATCAGGATCTTCTTTGGGTGTTTCTTGCTCCGTTCCAGGGCTTCTGGCAGCGTGAGCCATTCTACTTTTGCCTTAGGGGCGGCAACAGAAGCGGGACCAGAAGCCTCTTTTGGCAGAGGCGGCTGGTCTTTGAAGGGGATAAAGGTCAGGATAAAGAGCAGAAGGTACATGGGTTGGCTGGTTTTCCTCTGTTTTACAAAAAGTAGCTCCAAAACAGTTCCTGTTCAAGAAGCTACCTAACGTTAAAGACGTAAAAAGAGCATTTCTATTGTTGTCTTTTCCCGAACTGAGGTGCTGTCTTCCTGAAATAGCCCGCCTTCAGATTTGAAAGGTACTCTCAAGAAGGAACAACGGCGGGGGAGGGGTGCACCTTTCGGCGTCTGGAAACCAGACCGTGGGTGGGGGAAAGAACAAACGCCAGAGAAAACTGAAGTCCTATGATGACGGATATGGCTCCTGCCACAGATCCGTTCAGCCACAGCGCCAGGTAATACCCCAGGGCAGCCGCTACAATTCCGCAGGCGGAAGATAGCCCCAGCATCACCTTGAGGTTGTCTGTGAGCAGATAGGCGGTGGCTGGCGGCCCCACCATCAGCGCCACCACCAGAATGGCCCCCACAGATTCAAACGCAGCCACAGTGGTCAGAGACACAGCCCCCATGAGCAGGTAGTACCAGAGGGTGGTGGAGAGCCCAATGGCAGTAGCAAAAGCCGGGTCAAAAGAAGTCAGGTACAGCTGCTTGTAGAATACCAGGATGAAAAGGAGAATGAGGGCTAAAACACCGCCCATCATCCAAACGGTGCGCGGCCCCAGGTGCAGCCCGGCGGCGGTGATCCAGGTGTCCAGGGGCACGTAGGCGATCTCGCCGTACAGCACGCAGTCCTGGTCCAGGTCTACCTGGCCGGCATAGACTGAGATCAGGATAATGCCCAACGCAAACAACCAGGTAAAGGTGACGCCAATAGAGGCATCTGCCGATACCCTGGCTTTCTTATGGAAGAATTCAATAAGAAAGGTACACGCCACCCCCAGCGCCGCCGCACCCAGCAGCATGGACCAGACTTCGCGGGTGCCGCTGAACAGGAACGCCAGTACAATGCCCGGCAGTACGGCATGGGAGATGGCGTCTCCCACCATGGCCATGCGCCTCAGTATTAAGAAGCAGCCCAGCAGGCTGCAGCAGACTGCGACCAGAGAGCCGGTCAGGATGATCCAGAAGGCGTCTAAGTTCATGGTTGTTGGGGTATAACGGTTTGGTGCGGATCTGCGGTAGGGTAGTTTAGAAGTTCTTCCAGCCGTTTCTCCAGCTCTGGGGTAAGTACGTGTTCAATAGATTCAGCGTCTTCATGCACATGGTCTGAGGCCACCTGCAGGTATTCAGTTAAGTATAGCTCCCAAAGCCGGTGCAGGCGCACCACCCGCTGCGCCTCCTTCATGCCCGCCTCTGTCAGAGACCAGCCGGAAGAGCCGTGGGTGACCAGCCCCTTGCTGCGCAGTACGCGCAGGCTCTCCTGCATGGTGAGCAAGGGCATTTTTCTGCGTTCACTGATCTGTTTTCTGGTATAGCTGAGGCCTTGTTCGTTCTTTGATTCGCCCAGCAGGAAAAGCGTTTTCAAGATGTTCTCCCGCATCATTTGCCTACGCACACGCCGTTGCAACAAAAGCCGCGCCACAAGACCCCGCCGCGGGGCCAGCAGAAAGGAGAGGATGGCCAGCAGCGAAAGGATCATGACAATCCAGGGGCCGGTGGGCATGGCCGGGGCGGTGAAGGAGACAAAGGCCCCGGCGGCCCCGCACACGGCACTCATGAGGGCGGCAATGGTGACCATGCCCCCCAGGCGGTCTGTCCAGAAGCGGGCGGCGGCGGCGGGCGTGATCAGCATGGCAGACATGAGCACCACCCCCACCGACTGGATACCCACTACCACCGCCAAAACGGTGAGGGTGGTCAATACCAGTTCCAGGGCCCGCACGGGCAGGCCAATGGTGCGGGCGTACGCCATGTCAAAACTAACCAGTTTGAATTCTTTGTACAGCAGCAGCACACTCAGGAGCAGGAGCGTAGCCACGGCGCCAAACGTGATCAGGTCCTGGCCCACCAACGCCGCGGCACTGCCGAACAGGAATTTGTCTAACCCGCTCTGGTTCTCGTTGCCGGAGTGCTGGATAGCCGTGAGAAACAGAATACCCACCCCAAAGAACACTGACAGCACCAGCCCAATGGCCGTGTCTTCTTTAATGCGGCTCTTAGAGGTGATGGTGTCAATGGCGATGAGAGACAGCCAGCCGGTGACAAAGGAGCCCAGGAGCAGCAGCAGCGGGTTTTTCTCACCGCTTAACAAAAATGCCAGGCAGACGCCGGGCAGCACGGCATGGGCCACGGCGTCACCCACCAGCGCTCTTTTTCTCAGTACCGTAAAACAGCCCACCACGGCAGAACTGGCCGCCAGTAAAACAGAGCCCAGCGTTACGTAGCGCACGTTGGCATCACTCATGCTCAGGAATTCCCACAAGGCATTCATTTCTTGGCCGGTTTGGTTTCCCGGATGGGGAAGTTCTTCTTGTGGAGCAGTTCACTTACCCGGCTTAGCTCAGTGAGCCGCCCGCCATAGGTTTTTTCCAGCAGGGCAGGGGTGAGTGTCTCAGCGGTGGGGCCGGAGGCGATCAGACGCATGTTGAGCAGGATGATCCAGTCAAAATAATCCTGGGCAGACTGCAGGTCATGGTGTACCACCACTACCGTTTTGCCCGCTTCGCGCATCTGCCGCAGAAGCTCAATGATGGCGGTTTCTGTGGCGATGTCTACGCCCGCAAAGGGTTCATCCATGAGGTACAGATCTGCGTTCTGCGCCAGGGCCCGGGCCAGGAAAACCCGCTGCTGCTGCCCGCCTGAGAGCTGGGATATTTGCCGGTTGGCAAAGTCCTGCATGCCTACCTTCTCAAGTGCTTCCATGGCCTGCTGGCGGTGGAGGGCGGTGGGGCGTTTAAATAAACCTAACTGCCCATACGTTCCCATGAGTGCCACATCAAGCGCAGAGGCCGGGAAATCCCAGTCCACAGATTCGCGCTGCGGCACGTAGCTTACTTTTTTCCTGACCTGGTCCAGCCCCTGCCCAAACAGCTGCACGTAGCCGCTGTTCAGCGGAAGCAGCCCCATGACCGCTTTAATAAGGGTAGACTTGCCCGCGCCGTTAGGCCCAATGATCCCCACCAGGGCTTTGGGGGGCAAGGTGAGGTCCACGTCCCACAGCACAGGCTTGCGCTGGTAACTTACCGTCAGGTCGTGCACTTCCAACACCGGGTTGTCTACATGCTGAATCATACTTGCTTGGCTCTATTCACTTCCTGAAATTCTTGAACTAGTCTTCTGTTTTCGGCCTGTTTTCTGAAAAACAGGCCGAAAACAGAAATTTTCTTTTGTCTACCCGTTAGCCCGTATTTTACTTTAAGGCGGTAACCACTGTTTTTACATTGGTCTGCACCATGCCCACGTAACTTCCGGCGGGACCACCCGCCTCCCCAAGGGCATCTGAATACAGCGACCCGCCCAGCTTTACCTTGTGACCTTTCTGCCGGGCACCCTCTAATACCGCCTCAATGGCTTTTTGGGAAATGGAGGTCTCCACAAATACGGCTTTCACCTTTCTGTTCACAATAAAATTGACCAGCCCGGAGACATCCTGCAAGCCGAATTCTGAGACGGTGGAGATTCCCTGGAGCCCCCGCACATCTATCCCGTAGGCCCGGCCAAAATACCCGAAGGCGTCATGGGCGGTGATCAAAATGCGCTGCTGCGCCGGAATGGAGGAAATCTTATTTTTGGTCCAGCGGTGCAGGCTGTCTAGCTGGAGCCGGTACTGCTGGGCGTTGGTCTGGTAGGTCTGAGCGTGGGCCGCGTCAAAGCGTTTCAGTTTCTGGGCAAGCCCTTCTACCAGCTGGCTCCAGAGCTGCACATCAAACCAGACGTGCGGGTCATGGCTGTCTGCAAACGCCGGGGTTTTGCGGAGGCTTTTCTCAGGCAAGGCATCTGTAGCAGCCCAGACGTTCTTTTGTCTGGCCAGCTTCTCCAGCACCTCACCCATTTTCCCCTCCAGGTGCAGCCCGTTGTAAATGATGATATCGGCTTGCCGCAGTTTCTGCAAATCACCCAGGGCGGCTTTGTACAGGTGAGGGTCAACCCCCGGGCCCATCAACGCCTCCACTTCGGCACGGTCACCCGCCACGTGGGCCACGGCATCCCGCAAGATTCCGGTGGTGGTGACTATGTAGAGTTTGCCATGCCGGCGGGCTTCTTCGCTCACCGGGTTCTCTGGGGTGCAGGAAACCGCAACAGACAGCAGCAGCCCTACCACCCACCACCCAAGGAACCGTTTCCGTTTTGGGGCTGATTTCATAAAAACAGGTCTAAAACGCACTTCACGGATAGATGACGAAAATCTTCTCCAGTACATCTGAGGAAAGAATCACTGACTTGTTCTTATCTATTTGTATCTCAAGGGAGTTGTCATACGCAATCTTGTCCAGCACTTGAAGATGGGAGCCTATCTGGATTCCTACCCGGTTAAGGTACTGCAGGAAGCTTGGCTGGGAGTCTTTCACGCGGCTAACCACCCCTTCCTGCTGCACCTCCAGCGAGGCGAGGGCCCTTTGCTGCACCTGCCGCAGCTCCCCGTTCTCAGTGGGGATAGGGTCGCCGTGCGGATCAACGCGCGGGTGCCCCAGAAACTCGTCCAGCCGCTGGGTGAGCAGCTCAGATTTCACATGCTCCATCTGTTCAGCCACCTCGTGCACCTCATCCCAGGAGAAATGGAGCTTCTGTACCAGAAAAGTTTCCCAGAGACGGTGCTTGCGAATTATCTTCAGCGCCACCCGTTTTCCCTCTTCAGTGAGCAAGACCCCGCGGTATTTCTCATAATGCACCAGGTCTTTGGCGCTGAGCTTGCGGAGCATGTCACTCACTGAGGCGGGTTTGGTTTCCAGCACTTCAGATAAACCGTTGGTGCTGACGGCCGAGGAGCCGCCAGCAGACAGTTTATAGATAGCTTTGATGTAATTTTCTTCTGCGGTACTGTGCATGACGTTTGTACTACCAGCGGATCAAGGCAGAAGCCCAGGTGAACCCACTGCCAAAGGCGGCCAGGCAGATAAGATCCCCCTCCTTCACATATCCTTCTTCAAAGGCCTCTGAGAAGGCAATAGGCACTGAGGCGGCCGTGGTGTTGCCGTACTTCTGAATGTTGCTGAAGATTTTATTATCTGGCAGCTGCATCTTCTGCTGAATGAACTGGGTGATGCGCAAGTTGGCCTGGTGGGGCACAACCAGGTTTAAATCAGCGGCGGTATAGCCATTCTGGTTCAGGGCCTCGTTGATCACTTCAGGGAAACGCGTTACGGCGTGTTTGAACACAGTGCTGCCGTTCATAATAGGGAAGATGGTGCCGTCATCAATCATCTGGTGCGTTATGCGCTCCCGCTCGTTGCTGGACGGCCCTATGGTCATTAATTCCTCGGCAAATTCGCCCTGGGCATGTAAATGGGTAGAGAGGATTCCTTTCTCCAGGCTGTCAGAAGGGGTAAGGACAGCGGCTCCGGCCCCGTCTCCAAAAATAACAGACACGGCTCTGCCGCGGTCACTGAAATCCAGCCCGGACGAGTGGATTTCAGAACCCACCACCAGCACATTGTCATACATGCTGGTTTTAATGAACTGGTCGGCTAAAGAGAGGGCGTAGATGAACCCAGAGCACTGGTTGCGCACATCAAAGCAGGGAATGTCTGAAATACCCAGCTCGCGCTGCAACAACACCCCTGACCCCGGGAAAAAGTAGTCTGGGCTGAGGGTGGCAAATACAATCATATCCAGGTCTTTGGCTTCTAAACCTGCTTTCTCCAGGGCTTTTCTGGCGGCATTGGCGGCCATGTTGGCGGTGGTGTCTTTCCCTGGCTCAAAGTACCGCCGCTCATGGATTCCGGTACGTTCAACAATCCAGGCATCTGAGGTGTCCATTATTTTCTCCAGATCAGCGTTCTTCACTACCTTCTCCGGCACATAATGGCCCAGTCCCGCAATGCGTGAGTTTCTAAGTTGCTTTGTCATAGTTGCGCTAATGTACGAAAAGTTAAAATATTTGTTTAGGTGTGTCTAAAACTTAATTTTGGGGTTGTTCTTAAAGGAGTTGCCGCATGAGCCGCTCCAGCCTGGGCTCTTCATTGGCCCAAAACACCTGCGCCGGAAGGCCATTTTGGTAGAACGTTTTTTCTAACAGAAGCTGCACCGTCTGCCTGGTTACTGATTTTGAAAAATCATATCCGAACCCGGCATCAGCCGCCTCTATCATCTGGTTCCAGTGCGGGTTGTATTGTGCCACGGTGACCAAGCCATTGCCCAGGTACTCAAAGAGCTTGGTGGGTACGCAGTGGAAGGTGCTGGGGTGGGGGTGGTACGGAAGCAGCCCAACATGGTGCCGCTTTTCCTCCTCCAGAATCTGGGCGTGCGGCACCAGCGCCTCCCCGCCTATCAACTGTACAAAGGGCAACGGGGAAATCTTTTTTTTCAGCTCCCCTAAAAAGGTCTGGTCAGCGCAGTAGCCAATGATGGTCAGCTGCGCGTCTGGCACATAGTGGCGCAGTTGCTCTACAAACCGTACCGCCTCCAGCACGCCGTACAGTTGGGAGATGGTGCCAGAAAATAGCAACCGCAGGGGAGAGGCCGCAGCCAGGTGAACGGATGTTTTGCGCCCCACCTGCACTTGAAGGGGGAGCGGCTGGTATTTGTTTTGCAGCACCGTGTAGCTGGTACCAATAAAAGGGAGCTCATGGGCATAAGACGCCTCGGCCAACAGAAAATGATGGACCGCAGGGGCGGTGACTTTCTCAATGGCCCGCACCAGCAGCCCTAGCAGTTTTCCGGCAACGGGATACACGCCCTGGGTGGTCAGGTTCACGTAGTAGTTTTCACGCACGTCATAGACCAGCTTGCAGGAATGCAGGCGGCAATACCACCAGCTAGGCAGAAGAAGCTCGTGGGTGCCCACAATGACCAGCTGCGGTTTAATGTTTTTCAGCAAACGCCAGTAGGTGAACTGCGCCGCCACGCGCTGCCAGGATAACCGGCTGAAATTAAATACCGGGTGAACCTGAATGCCGGGCTCAGTTGGGTTAAAGTTTTTACTGACGAAACCAGCCACATGTATCTCTGTCCCCGCCATTTTTGCCAGGCTTTTTCCTATTTTGCCATACATGCGGGTATCAGAAACCGGCTTCAAAAGAGAGGCCAGTAAAATTCGCTTTCGGAACATAGGGGGTAAATTAATAAATTTGTGCTCTTATTCTTTTAAAAAGACCAATGAACGACTTACGCGCAACCATAGAAGCCGCTTGGGATGACCGGGCGCAGTTACAGCAGTCTGCTACGCAGGAAGCCATCAGATGTGTGATCCATATGCTGGACAAAGGCGAGATCAGGGTGGCCGAACCAACCGGCGGTGAGAAATGGCAAGTGAACGAGTGGGTTAAAAAAGCGGTGCTCATGTACTTCCCCATTCAGCAGATGGAGACCATTGAAGCCGGTCCCTTTGAGTTCCATGACAAGATTCCGCTGAAGAAGAACTTTGCCGAACAGGGGGTGCGCGTGGTGCCGCATGCGCTGGCAAGATACGGTTCCTACCTGTCTAAGGGTGTTATCCTGATGCCCTCTTACACCAATATTGGAGCGTACGTAGACGAAGGGACCATGGTAGACACCTGGGCCACCGTTGGTTCCTGCGCGCAGGTGGGCAAGCACGTGCACCTGAGCGGTGGCGTGGGCCTAGGCGGTGTTCTGGAGCCGGTGCAGGCTGCCCCGGTGATTGTGGAAGACGGCGCTTTTATTGGTTCCAGAAGCATTCTGGTGGAAGGTTGCCACATTGGGAAAGAGGCGGTCATTGGTGCCAATGTCTGCATCACCGGCAGCACTAAGATCATTGACGTGACTGGCGCAGAGCCCAAAGAATACAAAGGCTACGTTCCGCCCAGGTCTGTGGTGATCCCGGGCTCCTATACCAAAGAGTTCCCAGCAGGTTCTTATCAGGTGCCCTGTGCGCTGATTATTGGCCTTCGCAAAGAAAGCACAGACTTGAAAACGTCTTTGAATGATGCCCTCCGGGAAAACGAGGTAGCAGTATAGGCTAATTTTTATGAGGCTGTCTCAGCAATAGAAGGTTTGAATATCTTCTCTGTTTTTGGCCTGCTTTCAGGAAAACAGGCCAAAAACAGAGGGAACTTCTACCTGTGCAGAACCCTATACCTGACTGAGTCATGTAGGTGCTAGCTTCCATACCGCACTCAAACATAAGGGGCCAGCAAAAAAGCTGGCCCCTTATGTTTGAGAAATCTTTATTTCCAGTAGCTGTATAAACTGCAAATAAGAAATGGTGCTTTCTGTTTTGGGTCTGTTTTCTGAAAAACAGGCCTAAAACAGAAACTTCCATTACTGCTTATTTTTTAAAAGTATCTGCCACCACCAGGTCTTTGGTGCCGTGGGTGTAGGAGTAGAACCCTTGCCCGGTTTTCACTCCTTTGTGTCCGGCCTGCACCATGTTCACCAGCAGTGGGCAAGGGGCATATTTTGGCTGCCCGAAACCATCATGCAGGACCCGCAGAATAGATAGGCAAACATCCAGGCCAATGAAGTCGGCCAGCTGCAGCGGGCCCATGGGGTGCGCCATGCCCAGTTTCATGATGGTGTCAATTTCCTCCACCCCGGCCACTCCTTCAAAGAGGGTGTAGATGGCTTCATTGATCATAGGCATTAAGATACGGTTGGCCACAAACCCAGGATAGTCATTTGCCTCTGCCGGAATTTTACCCAGCTGTTTGGAGAGGTCAATGATTTGTTCTGTTACTTCGTTACTGGTGGAGTAGCCCCTGATCACTTCTACCAGTTTCATAACCGGCACCGGGTTCATAAAGTGCATGCCTATCACCTTGTCTGGGCGCTTGGTGACAGAGGCAATCTTGGTGATGGAGATAGAGGAGGTGTTGCTGGCAAGAATGCAGCCCGGTTTAGTGAATTCTTCCAGCTGACGGAACAGGTCCATTTTAATCTCCACATTTTCAGTGGCAGCCTCTATGACCAGATCTGCCTCCTGCACTCCCTGCTGCAAGGCGGTGTAAGAGGTAATGCGCTGCAGCGTCTGGGCTTTCTCGTCTTCTGTAACGGTTCCTTTGGTGATCATCCGGTCCAGGTTTTTACCAATGGTGGTGACCGCCTTGGTGAGCGCCTCCTGCGAAACATCTATCAGGGCAACCTCAAACCCGTTCTGGGCAAAAACGTGCGCAATGCCATTTCCCATGGTGCCTGATCCTATTACGGCTATCTTCATAGTCATGTGTTTAGTGGTGTGTGTGCTACAAAACTAAAACTTTTAAACGGCATGGCAACGTGCTAAGGTTGTGGCTTTTCCCCGGGGAGCCGGGGATGAAATTTTGCTTGTAAAGAAATTTGATATACCCTATATAAATCTTTTGCAATACAGTTGCGTACAAGCTAAAAATTCATTAAAGCTCCCTTCAAAATGGGGGGAGTGAAACTAAAACCTAACACAACTAAAACTATGGGAAATCTATTGTATATTATCGCAGTAGTATTGGTAATTATCTGGTTGATCGGCTTCTTGGGCTTTGGTGACCAAGTAGGCGGTATCATTCACGTATTATTAGTCATTGCCGTAATTGCGGTGTTGCTGCGTCTGATCAGGAGGGCGTAACGCTATTTTCTGAAAAGTATGTTCCATCTGCGTAAGCAGTAAAATGAAAATACTATGGGAAACTTGTTGTATATCATAGCAGTGGTGCTGGTGATTCTGTGGCTCATTGGGTTCCTGGGATTTGGAGACACCGTGGGCGGCATTATTCACGTGCTGCTGGTGATTGCCATCATTGCCGTACTATTAAGATTGATCAGGGGGTAACCCGTGCTTCAGATAAACAAAAAGGGCGCTACAGCAGTAGCGCCCTTTTTTTTGTTTTAGAGCTGTTTTCAGAAAAACAGCCCGGAAACGCCCCGGCTTAGGCCAGTGTTTTCTCTTTGTACATCTTGGCCCTTAACTGCTTGATGTCTTCATTGGTCAGGTACTCGTCATAGCTCATGCGCTTGTCAATGATGCCGCTAGGGGTCAACTCAATGATGCGGTTGGCTATGGTGTCTACAAACTGCAAGTCATGGGAGCTGAAGAGGAGTGAGCCTTGGTACTCTTTCAAGCCGTTGTTCAAGGCTGTGATAGACTCCAGGTCTAAGTGGTTGGTAGGTTCATCCAGAATCAGCATGTTGCCGCTTTGCAGCATCATTCTGGATAGCATGCAGCGCACTTTTTCGCCTCCAGATAACACGCTGGCTTTTTTAAGGGACTCCTCTCCTGAGAACAGCATTCTGCCCAGGAACCCTCTGATAAAGCTTTCATCTTTCTCTACAGAGAATTGACGCAGCCAGTCTACCAGGTTCATATCTGTCTGGAAGAACTCGCCGTTGTCTTTAGGGAAGTAAGCGGTGGTGATGGTGGTTCCCCATTTGTATTCCCCCTGGTCTGCCTGAGCCTCGCCCATGACTACTTTAAAGAAAGTAGAGGCGGCCAGGTCATTGCGGCTAATGACCGCTATTTTGTCATTCTTGTCAACCATGAACGAAATGTCTTTGAAGATCACCCCTTCATCATTGCTCTTGCTTAAGCCCTCTACCTGCAGAATCTGGTTCCCTGCCTCACGTTCCTGCTTGAACTGGATGTAAGGGTAGCGGCGGCTGGAAGGTTTGATGTCTTCCAGGGTCAGTTTCTCCAATAATTTGGCGCGGGAGGTAGCTTGTTTTGATTTAGACGCGTTGGCGCTAAAGCGGGCAATGAATGCCTGGAGCTCCTTGCGTTTGTCTTCAGTCTTTTTGTTAGCGTCTGTGCGTTGCTTGGTGGCCAGTTGGCTTGACTCATACCAGAAAGAGTAGTTACCCGCAAATAACTGGATCTTGCCATAGTCAATATCTGCCACGTGGGTACAAACAGCATCCAGGAAGTGGCGGTCGTGGGACACCACAATCACGGTGTTCTGAAAATTGTCAAGGAAGTTTTCCAGCCACATGATAGACTCAGCGTCTAAGTGGTTGGTAGGCTCATCCAGCAGCAGAATATCCGGGTTCCCAAACAGGGCCTGGGCCAGCAACACCCTGATCTTCTCATTGCCCCCCAGGTCTTTCATCAAGGTGTAGTGCAGGTCAGGGGAAATACCCAGGCCGCTCAGCAATTCACCCGCTTCATATTCGGCATTCCAGCCTTCCATGTCGGCAAACTCAGCTTCCAGTTCAGAGGCGCGCATGCCATCTGCCTCAGAGAAATCTTCTTTGGCGTAAATGGCGTCCTTTTCCTGCATAATCTCATACAGGCGCTTGTGGCCCATGATCACCGTCTGCAGAACCGGATACTCGTCATATTCATAGTGGTTCTGCTTTAGTACCGCCAGTCGCATTTTAGAAGGAATCTCCACCGTGCCGGTGTTGGGGTCAATCTCCCCTGAAAGGATTTTCAGGAAGGTAGATTTGCCCGCGCCGTTAGCGCCAATGAGGCCGTAACAGTTGCCGGGGGAGAACTTAATGGTGACATCTTCAAAGAGGGTGCGTTTGCCGTAAGAAAGGCTGACGTTATTGGTGCTGATCATGCTTTACTATTTGTCTAATGCTGTTGTGGCCGCGAAGTTACCAAAAGAACTGTAAACCATCTCTATGCGGTGAATTTTACGTTCTGAATGCGGTGCGGCCTTATATACAGACAATCAATTTGTTGAAACAGTTCAGGCCGAAAAAAAGCGGTGAGTCAGTTGAAAAGGGATTTGGGCAGGAATGAAAAAAATGTCTTTTAACACAACACCTTCGCAAATATACAAGTATATGATAAATCATATCTTAGTTGATATGGAGAAGCTTGCCGCTTCTAAGCTAAACGACCAAAACAAAATAAAACTAGACATGGAACAACGTAGGACATCGGTACAGAAAACCGGTACTTATTATGGAGTGATTACTGGAATAGTAGCCATAGTGTACCACCTCCTGCTGATAGTAACAGGATTAGCAAATGTGACCTCCCTGCACTTCTTAACAGGGGTGATTTTAGTGGTGGGAGTCTGTCTGGGCATAAAACGGCACAAGCAGCTGAAAAACGGAAGGATTAACTACCTGGAAGGCATTGGGGTGGGGTTCATGGTAGGGTTAGTCTCCTCAGTACTCTATTCTACTGCCCAGGTGCTTGGAGACTACCTCTTTGACATGGCCTATTCTTACCCATACATGGCAGATGACCTCTACGGAGACGAGCCAGCCATCTGGATTGTAGCCACTACCTGGGTCATCTTTGGTTGTGCCATTGGTGCCTTTGTTGCGTACCTGGCTATGCAGTTCTTTAAAAAACCAGACCATAAACTAACTGATATTTAAGCTGCGGCCTGCTCAGCCAGCGCCTCTCAAGCCGACTCTCTACTAAGGGTCGGCTTTTTTTATTGTATCCCCTTTAGATAATAATTGTATTTTAGTTATGAAAAAAATTTAATTCCTTAATTTGTTTTATCTGAGACGGCTGTTAAACTACAATATGGAATATTTTGCTCTGAGAGTAAAAATCGGTTTGAGAGTAATAATAACCTGTTTTAGATAGAAAAATAATATATTATAGACTATATATAGACGTATTGAATATTGATGTTTTAAATATAGTGCAAACACAATTGTTTTTGTAGTGCAATTATAAAATATAAAATTTCATATAACTATAACATTTTGGTGACGTTAAAGGAGATGTAAACCAGAAGCAAATAACCAACTGGAAGTCATAAACAACTAAAGCGTCAAAACATCATGAAAAAGTTCTTACTATCCGCCTTCTTTATTGGTGCCGTTTATACTGCCCAAGCCCAAACCAATCTTGCTGGTACTGCCGCTACCACCCGTGCTGTGCTTTCTATGAGCGCGACAGATATGACACGGCAGATGTACAATAACCTGGAGCTGAATGAAGGACAATATATTAAACTGAAGGCCCTTAATCAGGCCAGGTTAGATAGATACAGTGAAATAGAGCGCATGTACTCCAATGATACCCAGATGCGTGATGCCAAGATTAAAGAGGTAAACGATCAGCTGGACGAGCAGTTTGCAGAGGTGCTAACCCCTAAGCAATTCACTGCTTATCTGGAAATGGAAGGCAGAGCCACTTCCGGTGGGGCCTCCAGCCCTGAAGGTACTTCTACCATGAACTCCACCAGCACGAATGTCTCTGCCGGTTCTGCCGCTGCTGAATCTGCAGAAGGTGAAGTCAAAGTAAAAGATGACAAAGTGAAAGTGGAGTCTTCTTATGGTGAGATGAAAAAAAAAAGAAAGTCGAAAAACTAAAGACTGACTCAGTAAAATATAAGTCAACCCCCTCAGAAACGAAAATCATCACTCCAGACGGAAAATCTAAAGTGGAGAAAGACAAGGTGAAGATCAAGACTGAGACTACAAAAAAGAAAGTCAAAAACTAAGATTTGACGCTTGCCCAGAAAGCCGTTCCTCCTGTATGGAGAACGGCTTTCTTTTTTGGCAGATGAATTTCAGTAAGGAGCTATTTTTTTCTGATGAAGCACTCTCTTACGTGGGTGTTAGCTCCTTTCCAGGCGTATACCCTTTCCCCCTCTGAGGCCAACCTCCCCGCAAGACCTGGTTTTGCCCTATTTTCAGAAAAACAGGTCATAAACGCACACCCTGTATAGCAGAAACGAATCTGTGGGCAATGCTTACAGGGAATTGGTAATGGCAGACTCAATGGTATTGCCCAAGGCGTCAATCCTCACTTTGAGGACCAGGGTTTCGCTGGAGACAGAGAAGCTGGCACATTTTGGCCCGGGTTTTATATAGTATACATAAGATTTATTGCTCCTGTCCAGCAACTCTTCGGCCTCTGGTTTGCCAAACAGGCTTCTGATATCATACTCCTTCAGGCCAATTAAATCTAACCGGATAGCCTCCAGCTCTTTTTGTAGTTCCTGACGTTTGCCTTCGCAGCCGTGTACATCTGATTTCCAGGCGCCAGAATCAAAATTAAAATTGCTGGTACGTGAGGAACAGGCCCCAGAGGCCAGTAAAAGCACACATGAAAAGGGGAGGACAGAAGCAGAAAAAAAGTTTTTAAAGGATAGTTTCATAGATCCACTTTTAGAAAATAATGGTATTTTTACCATTGGTGTTGTTTCTGATCACCAGGTTCTACCTATATTTAAAGGAGAAAATGCAGACAACATGGAACAAAAGTAGAAAGACTCCTCGTTATAAGAGTGCACCTTGTAAAGAAATTAGATATGAATAGAACATTTTTAGCACTTTCGTTTCTAGCCACTCTTTCCTTCGTATCGCCTGCTACCAGTGATCCTTCTCACTATACTACTTTGCCCAACCAAGAAGCGAGCCTGGCGATTCCCCAGATGACAGATGTGCCTATCATTCCTTCGTTTCAGGAGTTCCTGGAAGAAGTCTATGATGATGCAGATCTGAAACAGGCCGGTTTAGACTTCAACGTCTTCCAACGAGCGGCCACGGGGTATTATAACCTGAAAGAGCAAAAGAAGCTGAACCGTTCTAAAGATATTCTTACCATTGTTGATTTCGGCAAATCAAGCCGCGAGAAAAGATTTTGGGTAGTAGACATGAAGAAGAACAAAGTTCTTTATAAAAGTCTGGTGGCCCACGGCCAGGGGTCTGGAAATGACATGGCCGTAAACTTCTCTAACACGGTTGATTCCCATATGAGCAGTGTAGGGTTCTATGTAACAGATGAGCCTTATTACGGCAAGCACGGCCTCTCTCTGAAGCTAGACGGCCTGGACAAAGGGTTCAACTCCAATGCCAGAGGCCGCGCAATAGTGGTGCATGGGGCTGATTATGTAAGTGACGCCTTTGTAAAAAAACATGGCCGCCTGGGCCGCAGCCACGGTTGCCCCGCTTTGCCACAAGATATTTCTGCCGAAGTCATTAACCTGATCAAAGACGGCACCTGCCTGTACATTGATTCTCCTAAGGCGAACCTGCAGTCTGCGTACCTGAACCCAACCAAAGCCATCAAAACGTTTGAATCTGAAATTATTGCCCAGCAAAAAGTACTGTTAGGAAAATAAGTTTACCCCTGTAAAACAGAAAAGCCGGCTATTTTAGCCGGCTTTTCTGTTTTACAGGGGTCTGAAAAATCAAGCAGTGTCCCGGGTGGCTTTCACTAAGCTGATACCGGTAAAAAGAAATATAAGCCCCACCACAAATGGAACGGCCGCTGAGAATTGATTCACAGAAAGATTCCCTACTGAGTCACCTCCAGCTAAGAAGGCATATGCTCCCCATATGACACCCACAATCCCTAGGATTGTCAGAATGGCGCCGAATGTTCTCTTCAAATTCATTTTTGCATGTTTTAGTTGTGCACGAGCTTCTGCCCGCTTGGGTATCTTACGTATGTGCAATCAAAAGGATATAGCAGCTATGCTATGTTTCTTTGAGAATCAGCCAAAAGCAATACGTATAAACACGCAACCAACTACCGCTAGAGCCGTTCTTGGAGGAATACTTTCTGAGTGATAATAAATCTGAATCAGGGGGTAAACCCGTAGCTACATTAAAATTTTGCAATATGAGAGGCTCTATGCGCATTTTGGTGGGCATTGTGATTGCGGCTTTTCCCATGCTGACCTATTGGTGTAACAGAGAGAACAATCCTGTGACCGGCGAAAACCAGCATGTGAACATGAGCGCAGATCAGGAGATTGCCCTGGGGTTACAGGCCGCCCCCCAAATGGCTGCCCAGTATGGGGGGCGGCACCCAGACCAGCAGGCCGTTGCCAAAGTCAAGGAGTTTGGGCAGCGCATAGTACAAAATACCAAAGCCAGAGAAACACCGTACCCGTTTGACTTCCACTTGCTGGCAGATGAAAACACAGTGAATGCCTTTGCCTTGCCCGGGGGGCAGAAATTCATTACGGCCGGTCTCCTGCGCAGACTGCAAACCGAAGGCCAGGTGGCCGGGGTCCTGGGCCATGAGGTGGGGCATGTGGTAGCACGGCACTCTGCTGAGCAAATAGCCAAATCTAAACTTACCCAGGGGCTTTCAGGGGCAGCGGCGGTGGCCACGTATGATCCGGAGAACCCTTCCTCTGCGAGTACTGCCGCAGCGGCGGCTATGGTAGGAAGACTTCTGAACCTTAAGTACGGCAGGGATGATGAATTGGAATCTGACCGTTTGCCTGTCGCTTTTACGGCCCAGGCGGGCTATGAACCCAGGTCCATGATAGGCGTGATGGAGTTACTGGCCCAGGCCGAAGGGGGCGGCGGCGGGCCAGAGTTCTTCCAAACGCACCCCAATCCTGAGAACAGAAATACCAGGCTCCAGCAGACCATTGGAAAGGAGTTTCCCAGTGGGGTGCCGGCCGGGCTGGTGGAGTAAGGAAACCGGCTTTCCCTTCCAGATAAATAAACTCCTGGTTACTTGCTGATACTTGCCTAATCAATAACTTTAACCTGTTTTAGGGCTGTTTTCTGAAAAACAGCCCTAAAACAGCCCAAGCTGAAAACTGCCATGACCAAGATTCTTTTTGTAATCAATCCCATTTCAGGAGACATAGACAAAGAAGACCTGGAAGAGGATCTGGTGGCGTTCTGCCAACGCCACCAGATCTCTGCTTCTTTTTTCAGAACCACCGGGGAGCAGGATGAACAAAAGCTCCAGCAGGAGATAGAACAGGGACAACCTGATGTGGTGGTGGCTATGGGGGGAGATGGCACCGTGAATCTGGTGGCCAAACTCCTGATTGATTCTCCTACGCAACTGGCTATTATTCCGCAGGGGTCTGGCAATGGCTTGTCAAAAGACCTGGACATTCCCCAGGACTTTGAGGAGGCGCTCCATTTATTGGCAGAGCATAAGGTGAAAGCGATAGATACGCTGCAAGTTTCTGGCCACCATTCCATCCATCTCTGTGACATGGGCTTCAATGCCCTGGTGGTGAAAAGGTTCTGCGAGGGAGACACCCGCGGCCCCGGCGCTTACGCCTGGATAGCCATGCAGGAATATATGAGCTATGAACCCAAACGGTATACGGTTATTTCTGAAGGGGAGACCCTTTTTGACGGGGAGGCCTTTATGCTTACCGTTACCAATGCCAAAGCCTTTGGGAGCAATGCCACCATTAACCCCAATGGCGTGATCAATGACGGCAAATTTGAGATCTGCATTCTGGAGCCGTTCCCCAAGACCGCCAGCCTGGGAATCCTTTACCGGATGTACACAGACAGTATTGACGACTCAATTTACACCCAACGGTTCAGTTGCCGCTCGGCCACCATCTTGAACCATGCTCGGGAAGTCACACACATAGACGGCGAACCGGTGGACCTGCCTGAAAAGATTGAATTCAAGGTGCGGCCCCAAAGTTTGCACGTGCTGCTTCCTACCCCCGGGGAGCAGGAGGGGTAGTGGGTGCATACACGCATTTTTGAAATGCCAACACAGAAGGGGCCCCGGGAGTGAGGGAGGGTTCCAGCACCCGTAACCAGATGGTCCCATCGCGGTACTGGTCCAGCACCATAAACCCTTTATTCTCGTGTGAGAAAGAGGCTTTTCCGCCTTTGGCCACAAAATTTGTCTTGCTCCCTGACCCGCTCACCGCGTAATGATTCCCCTGCACCTGAAAGTACTGCAGGTTATGGTCATGCCCCGCCACATAAAAGAGGTTCTGGTGCTGGTGCAACATCTTTAGCAGCCGCTTTCTCAACCGCCTGTAAGGGGGGTACGACATGTCTTCATTAGCCCCCAGGTACTTCCGGTAATATCTGAAAATGGTGCCCATCAGGGGCAATGGGATCAGCGCCCTTTTATTGACAAATGTCAACGGAAAAACCTGCTGTTTCACCGTAAACTTGCCGCCGTGCAGGGCATTGCTGTACAAAGGGTGATGCGCGGCAATCACAACAAACCGGTGCTTGTTTTGCGTTAAAAGACTGTCAAGCCTACTATAAAAATCAGTGGGAAGTTTGAGGGAGCAGCCGTACTTCTCCCCAATTGGCCTGAACCCCCGTTGTACCCACCATTGGGTATTGATGATAATCAGCAGCAGCCCTTCATTTATCTCCCAGGAGACAGGGCCCAGGCAGCCGTCTTTGGGCAGATAGGCATGGGGATCCTGAAGGTGCTCCTGCACCAGTTGCTGTTGCCGCATCAGGTAGTCATACCCGTTTTTCCGGCCTTTGTTCCAGTCATGGTTTCCGCCCAGGTAAATCACTTTGGATCTGTAGGCCTTCAGCAGGTCCAGCTGGTACTGGAGTTTTTGGACAGACGCCTGGTGCAGCCTGTGTTCCTGCGGAGGGATCCCCACCGGGTACACATTGTCCCCCAGAAAAATAATAGTGCTTTGCTCCCCAGCCTCCTCCAGCCACCCTTGAATAGATTTCATCACCGGATCCTGGCTCACCGGCCCGGCATTTCCCAAATCCCCTACCAGCGCCACAGAATGGATTCGCTCTGAAAAAGGGGGAGGGGTCACCGTGCGCCAGCCTATCTCTGCCAATGCATAATACGGCTTCTTCCTGAACTTGCGCTCCTGCAGGTAAGACCACAACAGCCAGAGGGAAAACAGCAGAAAAAAGACTAGAAGCACATAAAGCAGCATTACAGGGGCGGGAGTGTTGGTTGGTCTTCCTCTTACTGAAGAAGCAGGTTAAAAGTTAGGCGGGAGCAAATGCTTAAAGTGCCCGTTCAGCTTCACCCGTTCCTTTAGCCGCTCGGTCTCCAGCACCACGGGTAAAATGCCAGTAAGGTGTTCTAAGATAAATTCCATGCGCTCACTCTCCCTGTGTAACTGCAGCAGCGCATATTCCTGCTCTGTAGACAAACCCAGGTGGTGGGCCACGTCATAAGCCAGAAAATCAGGTTTAAGGCTGATCATCAAAGACTGTATGCCCAGGGCCACGTACAGCTGCCGGAGCAGTTCCAGCACCTGCAGCCTATGCAGGGGCTCCTCATCCAGAATCAGGGGCACGTCTTCAATCTCCCCGCCGGCATACAGCCTGCCCGGCATCTGCCGCTGGAACTCCTTTACTTTAAATATGCCCAGCCCTTTGGTTTTAATGTCCATTTCGCCGTTGGCGTATTTCTTCTCAATGCTCAGGATCTTAATCTCAGTGCCATAGTCACCCACCCCGTTATCCAGGTAAACGGGAATCCCGAAGGTGGAGTCATTGGTCTGGCATTCCATGACCAGTTGTTTGTAACGGGGCTCAAAAATGTGAAGGTTTAATTTCTCCCCCGGAAACACCACTATATTCAACGGGAAGAAAGGCAGAAATCTGCTCATGCTGCTAGTATTGATGAGTAAGGCTACTAATTTAAGAACGCTTTCCAGATGCTGCCAGTAATTCTTTATTTTTGTCTTTCATTGAGGCGCTCTAGTGTCTGGAAACTATAGATTTGATGGCTAAACCAACTATTTCTTTCACGTGGGCAGATGCGCGGCGGTTGTTCTGGAAGCTGTGTCTGGTGCTGTTTCTCACGTCTGTTCTCTGGGTGCTGGTGTACCGCTGGATTGACCCGCCGGTGACGCTGCACATGCTCTCCAAACGCTCTGAGCCGTCTCCCAAGACAGAGAAAGTAGAGGTGATCCAGTACAGGTTTGTGGAGCTGGAAGACATGTCCCAACAGCTGCCCCTGGCCGCCATTGCCGCCGAAGACCAGTTGTTTATCACCCATTCCGGCTTTGACTTTAAGGCGATCAAGCAGGCGTTTCAGCGCAATCTCTCCAGTAAGAAAACCTACGGCGGGAGCACAATCAGTCAGCAGGTGGCCAAAAACGTATTTCTGTGGCATGGCCGCAGCTACCTCAGAAAGGCAGTGGAGATGTATTTTACCTTTTTGATTGAACTGCTTTGGGGCAAGGAGCGCATCATGGAGGTGTACCTGAACATTGCCGAAATGGGGGACCATGTCTTTGGGGTGCACGCCGCCAGCCAGTACTTCTTTAAAACAACCCCAGACAAACTAGGCCGCCAACAGGCGGCTCTGTTAGCCGCTGTCTTGCCTAACCCAATCAAATATTCCGTGAAAAACCCCAGCGGCTACACCCTTCGGCGGCGCCGGAATATAGTGCGCAACATGAACAGGTTAGGCGGGAGTGACTACATTAAAAAGTGGATGCAATGAAAAACGCTTTCCTTACCCGTGTCTGTTTATACATGATGGCCTCTGCTTTGGCCTTGGCTTTCACCAACTGCCGCAGCACCAGAACATCCCCTTCACAGGCCCCAACTGAGATTGCCGCTATCATGCAGGCGCAAAGCCAGGCCTGGAACCGGGGCGACCTGGAAAGCTTTATGGAACCTTACTGGCGGTCAGACTCCCTAATGTTCATTGGCAAGAGCGGCCTTACCTATGGCTGGGACCAAACCCTCCAGAACTACCGCAAAGGCTACCCGTCCAGAGAAGCCATGGGCGAACTCACGTTCACCCTGCTGCAAACTAAGGAGTTGGCAAAAGACGTGCTGCTGGTGGTGGGCCAATGGCACCTGAAGCGGAGCATGGGAGACATTGGCGGCCACTTTTCGCTTGTTTTCAGAAAAATAGCCGGGAAATGGAAAATAGTGGCTGACCACTCCAGCTGAGTGCCGAAGGGATGCTTAGGAAGGTTATAGGTTAGGTACGTTGGTAGAGACCAGGCACCGCCTTGACTCTTGCGCATTGCTGGTTTTTGGATAAGATATTTGCTGACGCTTCCTTTCCTGGAGCGGCCATCGCAAAGAGACAAGGCAGTGCCTGGTCTCTACATTTGAATACCTAACCCTATTCACTCCAAATTCTGTGGTCTGCTGTTTTTATCCTCCTTTTCTGAAAACTGCCCTAAAACAGCTCTCGCCCATTCACACCTTCACCCCATCACGCATTCACTCATTATTTCTTCCTCGTGTCTTTGCTGATAGGGGCGGGAGGCAGGTTAGTGGGGGTGCCCGGCGCATCACTGCTATCTACCTCTTTCTGCGCCTCTACCTCTTTCACCTCTTCCTGGAAGATCAAACCGTTGTCTGCGGCGTGCTGGGCGGCGGCGGCGGTGTCTTTTACCAGGATCATCTCAACGGTTCCTTTCAGTTCCTGCGTAATTTCCTCCACCATCTTTGCCCGCTCCGGCAGCTCCACATCCCTGATGTAGGCGCAGATGATTCTGCCGGGAAACTCCTTGATCACCTCCCGGTAAATGGGAGCGTCTTCCTGGCCGCTGTCGCCAATGAGCACGAAGTTGAGGTGCGGGTACGTGAGCAGAATGTTCTGGATTTCCTTGAACTTGTGGCTCATGTGGTCTGCCCCAAAGAACTTGTTCTGCAGCAGCCCGAAGTCCCGCAGCAGCAACGGCCCTGCCGGAATATCATGGATGTCCAGAAAGTCATGCAGCAGGTCATAGAGGTTCCAGGGGCTGCTGCTCACGTAGAAGAACGGGTTGTTGCGCTTGCCGTTGCGGCCCAACTGCAGGGAGCGGTAAAAGGCAGAGACCCCGGCAAACGGTAAACGGGTGCGCGCGTTGTTCATGAAGGTGTTCTGAGACATCTTGATCAGGTCTGTGGCCGAGGTCAGGACAATGGTATCATCAATGTCTGAGATAATGCCATACTCAGCATCTGGCGGCGGCACCAGCACATGGGCTTCGGTTTTGATACCGGGCTCAAAAGAGGAGATGTTAGCCGCCAGCAGTTCTATTTCAATTTCATGCCAGCTCTTTTCTTCTACCAGGGGGGTGGCAGGAGCCAGGTTCAGCACAAAATAGCCTTCCTTGTCTGTCACCACCTGGTGGTCCTGCCCCTCAAACTTTACCCGCAACTGGGCATTGGGCACCTCATCACTTTCAAAACGGCGGTACATGTTCACCAGGTTTTTCCAGAGGGTGTCATTGTCAGCGGCAGAGGAAATACCTTTGTTGGCCAGCACCCGGCCCTTTACATACAGGCGGGTGCTGGTGCCGTAGCTGCGGTAGGGCACAATGTGCAGCGGCTTGTAGAGGTTGAACCGGTTCCGGAACCGCTGCATCATGAGGTCAAACGTCAAGTCTGCCTTTTCTACCGCAGAACCCACCAGTTTTCGCCAGTCTTGCATGGAATAGTGTCTTGTTTAGTCTGTTTGTACGGTAAAGAAGCGGCAACAGATATAGAGGGCGCTACAGCCCCAGCGAGCTTTTAAACTGGGCATAGCCCGAAGTTGGTTTCTGCTCAGTGCTGCAGCCCACCTGCTGCGCCTTTTGCTCAATGTCATGTATGCGGTTGCCCGGCGACGGGTGGGTGCTGATGAACTCAGGCATGTTTCCGCTCTGTTCCAACGCCTGCATCTTCTGGAAAAAGCCGGCCGCGCCGTCACAGGCGTAGTAGTTGGTACCCGCCAGGTACACCACTGAAAACGCGTCTGACTCCCGCTCATAATCCCGGCTGAACTTCAGGCCGGCCATTTGTCCGGCAATCTGCGCCACCGTGCGCTGCAGGTCGCCAGAGTTCTCATCAAGGAACAGGGAGAGTACAAACGAAATGCCGTACTGCTTCTGCAGCTGCTTCACTGTGTGCCGCTGGTCTGCGTGGGCAATCTCATGGCCCAGCACGCCCGCCAGCTGGTCTTCATTGTCTAAGGTTTTGATCAGGCCGGTAAACACATAGATATGCCCGCCGGGGGTGGCAAAGGCGTTCTGGGTTTCCGGGTCGTTGATGATGGTCACCTTCCAGGGGAATTCTTCGCGGTAGCTTACTTCGCCGCTGCTTAAGATACGTTCTACAATGTTGTCCAGGAAGGCGTAGGCGGTTCTGTAGCGCGGGTTTGACCGTTCCAACAGCTGGCCCTTGGCACGGTACGTGGAGTCTACCTGCAGGGCTACCTGCTCGCCCAGTTTCAGGTCTTCCTCAATGGCGAACAAAACCCGGTCACCGTTCTTATCTGTGCTGCAGGCGCCGGTTCCCAGCAGAAGCGCCAGGAGAATAACAAAGGAATAACGGGAGAATGGTTCAGGTGAAAGTCGCATACAAATTGGTCAGAAAGTATCAGGTCTCCGCCTACTACGCAGACCTGGGGCAGGTAGATCAGGGGGCAAAGAAAATATATTTAGAGCAAAGGCCAAGGGCTCCTGTTTTGGGGCTGTTTTTGAGAAAACGGCCCCAAAACAGAAAAAGAAACTTTTACCCTCCCTGGCAGTTAAAGGACATACCCAGACCAAGAACCACCCATGGAACAAGAACTTTCACCCGCTGCTGTTTACGCTGATGTGGCCGCCTCTGCCCAGCAAGCCGGCTTGCGCTATTATCCAGACACCAAACCCGGAATCACGCGCCGCAGCAACGGCAAGAAGGTAGCGTATTTCACCCCGAAAGGGGAGCCGGTGGAAGACGGGAAGACCCTGGACCGGATCAACCGTCTGGTGATTCCGCCCGCCTGGACAGAGGTATGGATCTGCCCTTCGGCCAACGGCCACATACAAGCCACCGGCCGGGATGACAAGGGGCGCAAACAGTACCTCTACCACGCCCAGTGGAAGGAAGTGCGCAGCCTGAACAAGTTTGGCCGCATGATTGCGTTTGGCAAAGCCTTGCCCGAGATCAGGAAGCAGGTGGAGAAAGACCTGAAGCGGAAGAAGCTGGAGAAACGCAAGATCCTGGCCATTGTGGTAGAACTGCTGGACAATTCCTTTATCAGGATTGGCAACAAGGCCTACGCCAAAGAGAACAAGTCTTACGGGCTCACCACGCTGCGGGACCGGCACGTGAAGATTGAGGGCAGTAACCTTAAGCTGGAGTTTGTGGGCAAGAAAGGCATTCAGCATGAAATCACCATCAAAGACCGGCGGCTGGCCAAGCTGGTGAAGCAGTGCCAGGATATTCCCGGGTATGACCTGTTCCAGTACTATGATGAAGACGGCAACCGCCAGCCCATAGAATCTGGAGACGTGAACGACTACCTGCGCAGCCTGAGTGCCGAGGAGTTCACCGCCAAAGATTTCAGAACCTGGGGCGGCACCGTGATGATGGTAGAATGCCTTGAACAGCTGATAGACGAGAACCCTGAGATTGAGAAGGAGAAGTCTGTGAAAGAAGCCGCCAAGATGGTGGCGCATGAGCTGGGCAACACGCCCACTGTCTGCAGCAAGTACTACATTCACCCAGAGGTGGTGAACCTGTTCAAACAAGACAAGTTAATTGACTACCTGCGCAGGCATGACGCCAAGAAACGGAAAGAGAACCCGTTCCTGTCCCGCACAGAGGCGTTTGTGATCAAAATGCTGCAGGAGGTGAAGGGGGCGGTGTAGCAGAGAATTGCCGCTGCCCCTCATGCTGTTTTGGGGCTGTTTTCTGAAAAACAGCCCCAAAACAGCATGAGGTAACCCCTTTCTATTAGAATATGAAAGGAAGCAGCATGGCCGCATTCTTCAGGAAGAGTCTGAGATGGCGCAGGGCTACGGTAATCTGGTTTTCTACGCTGCGCTTGGAAATGCCCAGCTGCTGCGCAATCTCCTCGTTTGACAGCTGTTCTTTTCTGCTGAGCAGGAAAATCTCCTGGCACCGTTTGGGAAGTTTCTCCAGTTCATAGTCTAACTGATGGTCCAGTTCCTGCACGCGAAGAGCCTCTTCGCCGGTGTTGGCCTGGGTGAGGGGGGGAAGGGACTCCAGCTGGTCTGTATAGTACAGCGGGATCACCCTGGCTTGCTTCATCTGGCGGTACACGTGGTAGCGGGCGGCTGCTTTGAGGTAGGCCGGGAAAGACTCTATCTGCAGCTGGTGGCGTTTGTTCCAGAGGTTCAGGAAAATGGCGTGCACAATATCCTCACAGGCTTCGCGGTCTTTCAGGTGGGCAAAGGCCGTGGTGAAAATACGGGACCAGTAACGTTCAAACAAGGCAGTAAAGGCTTTAGTGTCATCCTGCTGGATGGCCTGCCATACTTCTGCATCTGGTTGTTGCTGATACATACTGCTTCTTTGAACTCAGATTTGAGCATATTCAATCATGCCCTAAGAGGGAAACGCCACTACTGGTTACTCTTCACCTGACCTTCTCTGGCCACAAAACACGGGAAACTTCGTCAAGCCAATGTTACGGCCAGGTTATCTTTTGATTACGAAGTCTTTCCTTTGCCTTCTATTCAGGCCTGAGCAATATAAAGAAAAATTCTTGTAAAAATTTCCCCCGCCCCCAGGGCGAGTACAGAGCCTGCACGGGAAGGCCGTCAGCCTAACGGGTGAAACGCGGGTAATTGGTTTTGCTGTGCGTTTTAGGCCTGTTTTTAGAAAAACAGCCCCAAAACAGGATTTTCTTCTCCCCCCAGCCACCGGTGTGCGCATCTGCCGTTCCTGGCTCCATTTCCCCTTTCGAAAAAAAAATTGTAAAAGAATGTGTGTGCCAGCCTACACTTGTCTCTTGTAAGGTATAAGGCACCTCATCCATGACCAGAGAAGAATATCTCCATTTATATCAGAAAAACCTGAACGGCTCCTGTACCCCAGAGGAGATGCAGCAACTGGAAGAGCACCAGGATGAGTTTGAGCTGGAAGAACTCCCCTGGAATGATCAGCAGATGGGGGCGCAGCATGACGTGAAACATGCGCTTTTGGCCCGGCTGCAGGAAGATATGGCGCGGCAACAGTCAGAGAAGCGGCCAGGCTTTGCCTTCTCCTATTCTGTTGCGGCCGCAGTGGCCGTTCTCCTGCTTTCTACGGGCGTGTTCTTCTGGTTGAACAGAGGCGAAGCCACACCGCCTCAGGCCTTGGTACAGAAAAGCGCTCCTGAGGCAGAAGTCACCCCGGGCCGTGACAGAGCCTATCTCACACTGGCAGACGGTACGGTGGTAGACTTAGACGAAACCCAAAACGGCAATGTAACCCAACAGGGGGCTGTCAAGATCATCAAGGTAAACGGGCGGCTGTCTTACCAGGGACCAAACAATGGTCAGCAGCTGGCGCTCTATAACACCTTGTCTACCCCGCGCGGCGGACAGTACCAAATCACCTTGTCAGACGGTACCAAGGTATGGTTAAATGCCACCTCCAGCCTGCGTTTTCCGGCGGCGTTTGCGGGCAAGGAGCGGGTGGTGCAGCTACAGGGCGAGGCGTACTTTGAAGTAGCCAAAAATAAGCACATGCCTTTCAAAGTAGTGGCCAGTGAAATGGAGGTGGAAGTATTGGGTACCCATTTCAACCTCATGGCCTATGAAGACGAAGACCGCCTGCGCACTTCATTGCTGGAAGGCTCCGTGAGAGTAAGCAGCACTCAGAAACAGGTGGTGCTCCAACCTAACCAGGAGGCCGTGCTGCAAAAGAATTCCCACGCCTTGCAAGTGCACCAGGTAGATGCTTCTGAGAGCATCGCCTGGAAAAACGGCCAGTTCCTCTTTCATGAAGAAGACCTCAAAAGCGTAATGCGCAAAATTGCCCGCTGGTATGACGTAGACGTGGTGTACCAGAGTGAAATAGGCGAGAAAAGCTTTACCGGCACCATTTCCCGGTTTGAAAAAATTGAAGATGTGCTGGAGATGCTGGAGTTAACAGGAACGGTGCATTTTGAACAAAAAGGAAGGAGGCTCTATGTAAAGGCATAACAGGAAAAAAATATGCCCGGAGCCAAAAAAAGAACCAGGGGCGTTGCAGCGCCCCTGGCTATAGTTGGGCTACTAGAGGCAATACATGTGTCACATCTATTTTCTAAAACCCAAACAAACAAATGTATGAAAATTTATACTCTTTCTAAGAGTAGGTTTCCAGGGAGTATACCGCAAAAGCTAATCTTGGGTATGAAACTTACCGTTTTTTTAATGGTGGCCGCCCTCTTGCAGGTGAGTGCCGCCAGTCATAGCCAAAGCATTTCGCTTTCTTACCGAAACGCCCCGCTGGAGCAGGTTCTCAAAGAAGTGAAAAAGCAGAGTGGCTACAATTTTCTCTACAACGTGCAAATGCTGAAAGAAGCCAAACCGGTCACGCTCCACCTGGCAGATGCCTCTTTGGAGGAAGCCTTGGAGCGCAGCTTTGCCGACCAACCGCTCACCTATACCCTGAACCAGAAAACGGTGGTGGTCAAAAGGAAAGAAAGTACGCGGGCGGCGGTGGCGCCGCCCACCCTGGTAAAAGGCAGGGTGCGGGACAGCAAAGGCGAACCCATGCCCGGGGTGACCATTACCTTGAAAGGCACTACCGTAGCCACCTCTACAGACGGGAACGGGAATTTTAGTCTGCCAGTACCGGTAGACCAGGGGGTGCTGGTTTTTTCCTTCATCGGGTTTCAAAACAAAGAACTCCCTTTTAACGGCCCCGCCGAACTCACCGTAGATTTACTGGAAGACAACCAGGCCCTGAAGGAAATTGTGGTGGTGGGCTATGGCCAGCAGGAGCGCGAAGATGTGACCAGCGCCATCAGTTCCTTTAAACCCAGTGAAGAAACAAGCCGGCCGGTATTAGGGCCAGACCAGTTGATTCAAGGCCGCATGCCCGGTGTGAACGTGTCAGCGGGGTCAGGGGCGCCCGGCTCCTCTAACCGGGTGAGTATACGCGGTATTGGGTCCTTGAGCGCCAGCAATGAGCCGCTCTACGTCATTGACGGAATTCCGGTAGTACCGCACAACGCCGCGCTCTTCAACCTGGGCGAAAACATGAACCCGCTTTCGCAGCTCAACCCCAATGACATTGAATCTATTGAGGTGTTGAAAGACGCGGCTTCCTCGGCTATTTACGGGTCACGGGCCACCAACGGCGTCATCATCATCACCACCAAAACCGGGAAGAAAGGCAAGACCAACCTCAACTTTGACTTCTACACCGGCGTGCAGGACGTGCCTAATACAGACAAGGTAAAAATGGCCGACTCAGACCTGTACCTGGAGGTGATAAATGAAGGCATTGACAATTACAACCAGCAATTTGGGTATAAGCCCGGTGATACCAACTACATGTTGCGCAAGCTGAACCCATACCCGGGCATGCCAGACACAGACTGGTTTGATTTGGTAACCCAAACCGCGAGAACCTCCAGTTACAATCTGTCCTTCTCCGGAGGCACTGATAAAACACGCGTATTTATTTCAGGGAACTACTTAACCCAAGAGGGGGCCATCATTACCAGTGAGTACAAAAAGTACACCGGTAAGATCAATCTTTCGCACCAGATGTTTGACTGGCTGGAGGTAGGCACTAACTCAAACTTGAGCTACACCCACAATTCGCGCGTTCCAGGTTCTAACTCGGGGGCTACCGTAATGGCGCGCAGCATTCCGCAGCGGCCTTTTGACCGTCCCTACAAACCCAACGGTGACTACTACATGGGCGGAACGCCTGACCTGCTGTACCACAATCCGCTCCATATCCTGAATGAGGAAGACGCAGACATTGAGAATTATCGTTACCTGGGTAATTTCTTTGCCACGTTCCACTTGTTCAAAGGGCTTGATTTCAAAACCTCATTGGGCCTTGACCAGATTTATACGGTAGACAAAGTCTATTACAATGAAGACCACCCGTACGGCACCGGCGTAGGCCGCCTGATTGACAGCCGCCGCAGCATTTCCAACTTACTGATAGAAAACACCCTCACGTACAACAAACAGTTTGGGGAGCTTTCGTTTTCGGCCCTGGCTGGGCAGTCTTACCAGAAAGTGAACAACTCCAGCATCAGCATTGATGGGCGTGGTTTCCCTTCGCCCTCTTTTGATGTGCTGTCGGTGGCCGCTGAGATCACCGAGGCCGGAACCGGTTTAACTGAAAGTGCCATTGCCTCTTACTTTGGCAGAACCAGTTTCACCTTTAAAGACAAATACCTGCTCAACCTGTCTTACCGCGTAGACGGCTCCTCTAAGTTTGCCCCAGAGAACAGGTTCGGGTATTTCCCGTCAGTGTCAACAGGCTGGCATATTTCGCGGGAGGAATTCTGGCCGGTCTCGCTGCTGGACCTGAAAGTGCGCGCCAGCTACGGCTCTACGGGTAACCAGGACGGCATCAGTTCTTATGCCTACCAGGCCCAGATGAGCGGGGGGCGGAACTACGGGTATAAAAGCGGGATAGGCGTGAGCACCAACGGCAACCGTGATCTTACCTGGGAAACCGCCGATCAGTTTGACGTGGGGGCAGACTTCAGCTTTAAGCGGGGCATGTTCCATTTTACGGTAGACTACTTTGTAAAGAACACCAACAACCTGCTTTACAGCCGCCCAACGCCGGCTACCACCGGGTTCACCAGCATTACCAGTAACATTGGCTCCATGCGCAACTGGGGGTGGGAATTCCTGCTGGGGTCTAACCTCACCTTTGGGGATTTGACCTGGAGCTCAGACTTCAACATCTCGTTCATCAAGAACAAACTCACCTCGTTGCTGGGTGATGATGCCTTGCTCATTGGTGCCAACCGCACATTGAAAGTAGGGGAGGAAGTAGGCAGTTTCTATATGTACAAAATGCTGGGCATTTACCAGACCGATGAAGAAGTGCCGGCAGCCTTCTTTAACCAAGGGGTTAGGGCAGGTGATGTGCAATATGAAGACCTAAACAATGACGGCCTCATTAACGTGGATGACCGCCAGATTGTAGGCACCTCCAACCCCAACTTCTTTGGGGGCTGGAACAACACGTTCCGGTACAAGAACTTTGACTTGAGCGTGTTCCTGAACTACAGCCAAGGGGCAGAGGTGTACTCTTCCGGCCGAATCACCATAGAGCGGCTGGCCAACAACTTCTTCAACATGCGCGAAGAAATTGCCCTCACCCGCTGGACCGGCCCCGGCACCAGCAATACCGTGCCCCGTGCCATTTATGGCACCGGCTGGAACACCCAGAACTCCACCCGCTTTTTAGAAGACGGCTCTTTCCTGCGTCTGCGCTCCATCATTCTGGGGTATACCCTGCCTAAGAACCTGGTGTCAAAAGTGCGCCTTGATCGGCTACGGGTATATGTGCAGGCAGACAACCTTTTCCTCTGGACCAACTATTCTGGCATGGACCCAGAGGTGACCAGTGACTTTGACCCGCAGTTCATTGGGGAGGACAACTTAATCCTGCCTCAGCTGAGAACCGTGAACCTGGGTGTGAACCTTAGATTTTAAAGCCCTTCCCATGAAAAATATTCTTAAATACATAGTGATGGCAGGCGCGCTGCTGTTCACGTCCTGCAATGACCAGTTAGACTTCTATCCGCACTCCTCGGTGTCACCAGACAATACCACTGAGAAGGATATGGACGCGCTGCTCTACGGCATGTACAACACCATGCAGAATGCCCCGGGCAGAGAAGCTTACATTACGTTTGACTTGTTGGGCGGTGACCTCTTCGCCGCCTCTGGCGGAAATGTGCAGGCCTTCATCAGCAACATTCTGCGTCCTGAATACTCCATGATCAGCGCCTCCTGGAACGGGTATTTCCGCGCCCTGTATCAGGTGAACAACGTGCTGGAAACGGTAGGGAAATTCCCAGACTCCCAGAAGAAGCGTGAGATTCTGGGTACCGCCCACTTTTTCAGGGCGTACCTGTACTACAACATGGTCACCCGCTGGGGCGGTGTGCCGGTGCTGGAAGTAAACACCACTGAGAAAGTAGCCCGCAACTCTGAGGCTGAAACCTGGGCCTTCATTGAGAAGGAACTCACGCTGGCCTTGCCAGATGCGCCGGTCTACGTGGTCAACAATTACTACTACGTGAACAAAGACGCGGTGCAGGCGCTGTCTGCCCGCGTAAAGCTGGCGCAGAACAAAATGCAGGAGGCGGCGGCCCTGGCCGAAGGCTTCATCACGTCTGGCCGTTACCAGCTGGACAGTTTTGAGAAAATCTTCCGGAAGCAGCAGAACCGCGAGGTCATCTTCGCTTTTGAGAACAACACCGAGGAGTCCAGCATCACGCTGAGCACTTTGTTTTATACCTATGCCCACCCGGTAAAAGGTTCTTACGTGTACAAGCCCACAGATGCCGCCATGCAGATGTATGAGGCCAATGACAACCGGCGAGCCATTTCCATTGACACCTACCAGGGCCTGAACGTGGTGAACAAATACCCCAGCGGCCAGGCCGGCACCGACCCGTTTGTGGTTCTCCGCCTTGCGGAAATGTACCTCATCAGCGCCGAGGCGCAGGGACTGGCCGGTCTGCCCCGGTTGAATGAGCTACGCGCTGCCCGCAACTTAGGACCTGTCAACCCCACCACGCCGGAAGAAATGGTAGATGCTGTGCTGGAAGAAAGGCGCCGCGAGTTTCTGGGTGAGGGCTTCAGGTGGTATGATCTGGTGAGAACCGGGAGGGCTGTTGCTACGCTGGGCCTGAAGGAGTATCAACTCAAATTACCGTTGCCCGAAAACGAGTTGATTCTGAATGATTTGCTGGAGCAAAACAAAGATTATTAATCCTTTAACCAGACCAGACATGTTACAGACCTTTAAAAAATATATACTTCTTCTCAGCTTGGTGGGCGGGGTGACCGTCTTCAGCGGATGTGAAGAGGATGATGCCCCCGTTACGGTAGAGCGAGCGCCGGTCACGCAAGTTGCCCAGCAATTGGTTGAGAAATCCAGCCTGGTGGCCCGCGTCTTCTATGACACCACGTTTCAGCTGCACCCTGGCGTAGAGGAAACCGATATGCACTATCTGACTGCTGACGGCTATACCAACCGCGCCTTTATCTTAAAGGTAGATTTGAAGCAGCCCGGCGTCTCCTTGTTCCCTGCCACTCCCTACGGCGGCACCAGCTTTGCCATGCAGACCATTCCAGACATGGTGAAGTATATTGACAAAGCGGGCAGAAGGGTAATGGCCGCTGTGAACTCAGACTTCTTCAATACCAGCACCGGGGAGCCCCGCAGCCTGGTGTTTATCAATGGCAAAGCGGTAAAGATCGCCATACAGGCGGGCGGCCGCGGCTACTTTGGCGTGGACAAACAAGGCAACCCCTTAATTGGGAATCTGGAAACCTATGATGCCCAGAAAGACAACCTTCTACACGCTCTGGGCGGCCACCACCGCCTCCTGAACAATTACCAGGTGGTCAGCCAGACAGACGTGTCCATAGAACCCAGAACGGCCGTGGGCTACACCGAGGACAAGGTGGTCTACTTTGTGATGATTGACGGCCGCCGGTTTGATTACGCCAACGGGAGCACCATTGAAAACATGGGCCGGTTCCTGCTGGCACTGGGCGCAAAGGAAGCGCTCAACCTGGACGGCGGCGGTTCCAACACGTTTCTCATCAAGCACCCGCTGGCAGACGTGTGGCAAGTGCGCAACTGGTCGTCAGACGGCAAGCCGCGGGCAGTGGCCAACGGTTGGACTATTGTGGCAGATTTGCCTTAAGCAAGAGCATGTTTAGATAAAATAGGTTTGTTTTCTGTTTTGGGGCTGTTTTCAGAAAAACAGCCCCAAAACAGAACCCCGGGTTCTGCCAGAAATTTCTTTCAGGAAAGGTATTTCGGCGGGAGCCGGGCAGACCATACACCTTCAAAAAACAGAACTATGTTATTGAAAATAAATAAATATGTGGTGTTTCTTCTGGCGGTCCTGTTTCTGGCCGCCTGTGATGAAGACAACGACCCCACCACCAACGCAACTCCTGTAATTGTCTCCCTTTCGCCTGAAACGGGCACACCCTCTACCATTGTCACCATCATGGGCCGCCATTTCAGCCCAGTGCGCTCCAACAACGTGGTGAAGTTTAACGGAACAGCAGCCGTGGTCATTGAAGCTTCTGAAGGGGAGCTGCAGGTGGTGGTACCCGAGAACGGCACCACCGGAAACGTGACGGTAACCGTTGCCGGCCAAGAATTGACAGGACCTGCCTTTACGTATGCTGAACCACAAGAAGAATTTATGGTCAGCACCTTTGCAGGAAGCGGTACCGCTGGCCTGGTAGACGGCATGGCCGAAGAGGCTTCTTTCCGGAGTCCGGAAGGGGTGGCGTTTGACCTACAGGGAAATGTAATTGTGATTGACCGGGGCAACAATGGCATTCGGCGCATTACCCCGGCGGGACTGGTGTCTACACTCATGGGCGGGGCTGCCGGAAACGTAGACGGTCCGTTGGCGGTGGCGCAGCTGAACCTGCCCTGGAAATCTACCGTTGACGGCCAAGGCAACATCATCATTGCTGACCGAGACAACCACAAAATCAGGAAAGTCTCACCGGCGGGCGTCATGACCACCATTGCCGGAACGGGTACCGCCGGCTACGCAGATGGTCCGGTGGCTACCGCCCGTTTCAACCAGCCGCTAGACGTGGCGGTAGACAAAGACGGCAATATTTACGTAGCCGACAACCTGAACCATCGCATCAGGAAAATCAGCACAGATGGCACCGTGAGCACCGTGGCCGGAAACGGACAGGCCAGTTTTGGGGATGGAGATGCCGCCACCGCCGCGTTCCGGAATCCGTCTGGCCTCACCCTGGATCTGAACGGCAATATTGTAGTGGCAGACCGTAACAACCACCGCATACGGCTGGTAACGCCCCAAGGCCAGACCAGCACCGTGGCCGGCACCGGCACTGTGGGTTCAGTAGACGGCGCGGCGGCCACCGCCCGCTTCAGCCAGCCTTATGGCGTGGCGGTAGACAAACAGGGCAATATTGTAGTGGCAGATTTGGGTAACCACAAAATCAGGAAAATCTCTACGGCGGGCGCGGTGACCACCATGGGCGGCACATCGTCGGGCTTTGGGGACGGTCCCGGGGCCAGCGCCCGTTTCAACCAACCCACTGATGTTACCGTGGGGCCAGACGGCTATGTGTACGTGGCGGATCTAGGCAACAACCGCATCCGGGTTATCAGGCCGTTGTAAGGTTTTCTGATTTTCTGTTTTCGGGCTGTTTTCAGAAAAACAGCCCGAAAACAGAAGCCGCTTTTTCTTGACTCATTATCTTTCCGCGCCGTGAAACTGGTAAATAAGTTTCCTTAATTCCAGCGGAATTTCCTACTTCTTGTATGCATGAGAAAAACGATAAACTTACCCTTGCTGGTGGTACTGTCTTGCTTGCTTCTGGCTGCCTGCGCCATCAAAGCGCCGCAGGCAAAAATACCCGCGCCCTTAAAAATAGGCTACTCAGTGGCCCTGGTAAACATTACGCCAGAAAAGCTGGCTTACGCTAAATCTGTGGGCATTGATTATCTGGAAACCTCGTTTCAGGCCTATATTGACAAAGACCTGAACTTAAAAAAAAGCGAGGCCGAAATAACGGAGGAGGTGCAGAAGGTGAAAGCCGCCGCTGACAAGGCCGGTATCAGATTCTGGTCGGTGCACATGCCGTACAACCAGAAGATTGACCTCTCGCTCACAGATGAAACCGAGCGGCAGAAGGTAGTGGGGCTGCACAAGAAAGTGCTGGCGTTCTGCCAAATACTGGAACCCCAGGTCATTCTGTTCCACCCCAGCTACTACCTCACGCCGGGCGAGCGGGAACAGCGCAAAAAGCAGCTGATCACCTCCAGCCTGGAGCTGTTGCCCGCGGTGAAAGCCATCAACGCCACCATGGTCATAGAGAACATGCTGGGCCCTGAGCTGATGGCCGATGCCAAGCGTGAACGCCCGCTTTGCCGCTCGGTAGAAGAGACGTTGGAAATCATGAACCGCCTGCCCAAAGACATTTACTCGGCGGTAGACATGAACCACATTAAGCATCCGGAGCTGCTCATCAGAGCGCTGGGCGGTAGAGTGAAATCCATTCATGCCGCAGATGGGCACGGTGAGAAAGAAAACCATTATTTCCCCTGCTCCGGCCAGGGAAGCAATAACTGGCCGGCTATTCTGGCGGCCCTGGAAGAAGTCGGCTACCGTGGGCCTTTCCTGTTTGAAAGCGCATACAAAGACGAGAAAGAGCTGAAGGAATGTTACCTTTCTTTGTACTCAGCCTACTTGGCCCAACGGCAGCAAATTAAACAGTAACACGCTGCCAAAGGCTTAACCACCATTTGCTTGTCTTTTACGTTTTGGAGCTGTTTTTCTGAAATTGGCCCCAAAACAAAGCTCCTGTTGAGGGCTTCTCCTAAAGTTCCGGCGTTTGCTTATGCCGCCGTTTCTGGCCTGTTTTTCAGAAAACAGCCCAGAAACAGGGAGTTCCAATTAACCTGAGCAAACGCTTGCGCCACGGCTACACCAGAAAGTGCTCCTCAGTTTTCCTGCTGGAAGTTTCTTAATTCACCTTTTTGTTCAACGTTTACCTTTATCTTTAGATCTTGACAGATTCCTTTCCCTCACCCATGACGAACAGAACAAATTTTCATATCTATAAAAAAAATCTGCTGGCTGCCGGGCTGGTGGGCCTGGGCCTCCTGTGGTCCTGTACCTCCAAAGTTCCGGCAACCGACCCTGCCGCTGCCCCAAATAACACTCAGCAGATCCTGCAGCAGAAAATTTATCCGGTGCTGGTGGCTTTGCAGGAAGACCGCCTCAGAAATGAGCTACAGAAGAACGCGGTGCTACAGGGGTTGGCCCGGCAGCGCGCGCAGCGGGTTCGGCAGGCCACCCAGAACTGCCAGGATGTGCCCTGTCTGGCCAATGCCGTGCAATGGAGTTCTGCAGATGTGCAGGAAGCCGGCAACGCCCTGGTAAAAGCCTATGCCGGCAGCCCGGCCCTGAAAGAAGCCATTCAACCATTGCGCGAGAGCGGGGCCTATGCCCTCTACGCCAGCCAGCCAGATACCGCCTTTCTGCGCAGCGCCTGGCAGCACGCCGCCCAGGCCATGAACCACGCCACCGATGTGTATCTCAAAGGAAAGAAACCACGCTACCCCAAGATTGACGCCATCAGTTTTGAAGGGACAGATCCCGCTTTTCAGCAGACGGTGCGGCAAACCCTGGAGAAGGTTGCCAATGACCACGGCAAAGGGCTGTTCTTTGAAATTCCGCTTCATGCGGCGCTCCAGGCGCTGGCTATTAACGGCCGCGACGAAGCGGCGCGTTATGAGCCGCTGCAGGAAGGGATGAATGCCGCCCCATTCAGACAGGCCAAAACCACCCCCTGGAAGAAGTATACATACAGTGTGATTCTGGTGCCCGGTTTCGGGCCGGAGGACCCGGCCATTGTGCTGGAAGAGAAAGCCAAAGTGCGCTGCCGCATGGCACTGGAGCGGTTTAAAAGAGGACTGGCCCCGTTTATTGTAGTTTCTGGCGGGAACGTGCACCCCAACAAGACTCCTTACAATGAAGCCGTGGAAATGAAAAAGTACATGGTAGACAGCCTGGGGGTAGCCGAAGAAGTGGTGATCATTGAACCGCACGCCCGCCACACCACCACCAACCTGCGCAACACCAACCGGCTGCTGTACCTGCTCCAGTTGCCGCTGGAGAAACCCATTCTGGTGGTGACAGATGAAAGCCAGAGCAGCTATATTCTGAGGTTCGAGAAAAAGGCGATCCAGGAGCTGGGATACGCCCCTTTCGCCAACCTGAAAAAGCTCTCTGAGGTGGAGACTGAATACTACTCTGTACCCGCGTCCCGGCACATTGATCCCCTTGACCACCTGGATCCCTAATTTAAACTTTCTGTTTTAGGGCTGTTTTTGGAAAAACAGCCCCGAAACAGAAAACCTGTTTCACGCAAAACCCTTCTCCTTTACCCTATGAAACCCCGTCTTTCCCTGCTGATTCTTTGCATATTGCTTCCTTTGTTCTCCGCCGCGGCGCAAGACACCTTAAAAACTGCTTTCAAATACAAGGATGCACGGGAGCTCACCCTGCTGGGCAAACCTGCCACGGTGCAGGACAGCGGGTACCACCGTATCAATGAGCCGCAGCGCAAAGACGTGCCCAAGGCCGTGGCGGGGTTGGCCACCAATTCGGCGGGGATAATGGTGCAGTTTCAGACCAACTCCAAGGCAATCAAGCTGAAGTGGGCATTGGCCAAGTTCAACACCCTCTGGAACATGACCCCTGCGGCCATCAACGGGCTGGACTTGTACGGCTGGAACGGCAAAAACTGGCAATATGTGGCCACCGCCCGTCCCACCGCCCTCCAGAACGAAGACCTGGTGGTGAGCAACCTGGACGGACAGCTGCGCCATTACCGGGTGCACCTCCCGCTGTATGCGGCCGCTGAACAGGTGCAGGTAGGGGTGGAGGAGAGCGCCACCCTTGAAAAAGCCTACCAGGATTTTATTCCCCGTAAGAAAGTGGTGATTTACGGCTCCAGCATTACCCAGGGGGCATCTGCCAGCCGGCCCGGTATGGCGTATCCGGCTATTCTCAGCCGCCAGCTCAACCTGGAGACGTTTAATCTGGGTTTCAGCGGAAGCGGCAAAATGGAGCTGCCCCTGGCAGATATTCTAGGTCAAATGGAGGCCGATGTGTACGTGCTGGACTGCGTGCCCAACCCCTCACCGGAGCAGATAAAGGAACGGGCGGTGCCCTTTATCAAACGGCTGCGGGAGCTCAGACCTAACACGCCCATTCTCATGGTGGAAAGCATCTTCAGGGAAAACGCGCACTGGGACCAGGAGAAGAAAGTGACGGTGACCCGTCAGAACCAGGAGTTCAGAAAAGCTTTTGACCAGCTTAAAAAGGAAAAGTTTGCCAACCTGTATTACCTGCCCACCAAAGACTTGATTGGCCATGACCATGAGGCCACCCTGGACGGGAGCCACCTCACTGATGTAGGCTTCACCCGCCTGGCGGATAAAGTAGGGAAACAACTTAAAAAACTGTTGAGGTAGTAGTGAGTGAATGAGTGAGTGAATGAGTGAGTGAGTGAGTGAGTGAGTGAGTGAGTGAGTGAGTGAGTGTTTTCTGTTTTCGGGCTGTTTTGGCTAAAACAGCCCGAAAACAGAAAATTATGCATGGGTAAAATTAGCACTTTCCTTTGTAACCTTCCTTGCCTTACAACCCTTCGCGGTCAAAGGCATGAATGGCTACGTCTTTTGACTTTTTGACTCTGGTTTCTTTGCTTTTTTCTACCTCAATGCCTTGTCTGGTGTCATAGACTCTGGTTTTCCGGCCCCAGCCCCTCACCTCTGATTTGTCTTTCACCTCATCTTCGCCCATGCCGCCGTAGATGTTCACCCTAATGCCTTTGCTGGCTTTGCCGGTCAGTTCAAATTCGTCTTCCTCGCCCAATCCGTAGAGATTAACAGAGCGGGTGTGGTCTTTTTCAAGCAGCCGCTCATAGACTTTGAGCGGTTTCTGTTTTTCATCTTCCGGCACCTGGAACACTTGCACCAGGGTGTTTCCGTTGGGTTGGCGTTCTACTATAAATTTCTCCTGCTGGTCTGTGCCTGCAATGAGTACCTCTGAGGCCAGGCGCCGGTATAGGTGCGCGGCGGCTTTAGGCAGATGTTGCCGGCGTGACTTCAGCTTGGCCAGGATTTTTTTCCCGGAGAGGTCATACACCGCGGCAGGGAGGGCGGCTACCGAGGCTTCTAAAACACTGTCTGTGAGCTGGCGCTGGAGTTCCAGTGCCGCCTGTTGCCATTGCTCAGCGGTGACTTCATTGAGTACGCGGGCATCAATGAACTGGGCATTCTCCAGGTAGCCTTTGACAGAGGAAATATTGGTATGGAAGCTTTTCATTTTACGCAGGGGGGCCCACCGGCGGGAGAGCAGCCACGGGAAAAAGCCGTCATCAAATTTAAAGAAAGCCTGATCCCGGTCTTTGGGCACGGGGGAGTAGGAAGTGACCCGGCCCGTGTCATACACCGCCCACTGCCATTGCCCTTCATGCCGGTCCCAGTCACCTATGAACACATCAAAGAGGCGGGCTTTGGCAAAGGCCTGCTGGTTGGGCAGATGGGAGTGCCGGGTGAACCGGTTTTTCAGGAAATCTTCTGAGTCAACCAGGTCTTTGGCTTTCCCAAAGTAGCGGGTGAGGGCTTCCTTCCCTTCGTTTTTCTCTTCCAGCAGAAACACTTTGTCCTGAAACGCGCTGGCGCTGTCGCCCAACCCTTTGGCGTTCTTCCTGATGTACACAAAGCGGGGGTGGCTGTGGTAGATTCTGGCGCCTGTGGCCAACTGAGACACCACTACCGCCCCATACGGGTGGGCCGCTGAGGTCTGGTCGCGCAGCAGGTTGGTGAGAAAGGTCTTACGGAACCCCTTGGGCAGGATTTCCTGCGGATCTTTGTCAACTGAGCGCAAGGCAAACTGCTTGCCGTTGTCGTCTTCCAGGGTCAGGCTGGTGGTTTGCATGCCGCCGCCAAGTTTTTCGGGCGAAAGCCCGCCGTGCATTCGCTGCAGGTCCAGCACGGGGAGCCTCACCGGCTGGGCCCAGACATCACGGTAGTGTTTGCCCCACCAGAGGTTGTGCCACCAGCTGCGGTCATAGTGTTTCCCGGCCACCACTGTGGCAGAATCCCATTGGGCATTGTTCTCCTGTTCAATGGTGCCCACCAGGGCAGACTCCTGAAAAAAGTTTTTGCGGGCGCATCCTTCTAACAGGAGAATAGTACAGATAAAAAGGAATAGATATCTTCGCATATTTTAATATTCACCTTTTGCCATACAGAAAGCCGAAGCCAAAGGTTTTACTTTCCCGGTGAGCCTGGTTTTGGATTGGGGGTAAGGCACGAAATCAGGAAAAGAAGAACATGAGCCCTTCCTTCTCAGTATAAGTACGGCTATGATGGAGATGAATACGGATTTCAGGAAGATGAGGTGCAACTGTTTATGGCTGTCCCTGCTTTTTCTGCTGCTCACCCCGTCTTTTGGCAGCGCCCAGTCTCCAGACTCCACCGTGACCATGGCCGCCGGAAAGCACTATCTGCGGAGCGGGTTCCACCGGTTCTGGTGGGGGAGCCATTATAGAAAAGTATGGGCACAGCCCGTGCAGGCGCCGCTGCTCTGGGTCAGTACTTTTCAGGGAGGGGTGAAGCCGGTTAAAGAAGGAGGCAGCTTTCAGACCAAAAACCTGCGGCTGGTAGATTCTGTGGGGCATGAATACGTGCTGCGCTCCATTGACAAAGACCCCTCCGGGGCTTTGCCTGAGTTTCTGCAGAAGACCTTTGTAGCGCGGCTTATGCGGGACCAGACCAGTGTGATTCACCCGTACGGGGCGTTTATTGTACCCGCCCTGGCTTCCGCAGCCAATGTTTACCACACCAACCCCAGGTTGGTCGTCATAGCAGATGATGCTGGGTTAGGGCCCTTCCGGAAAGATTTTGCCAACATGCTGGCCCTTCTGGAAGAGCGACCAGACGGCAACTGGGAAAACCTGAACAGCTTTGGGAACCCTTCCCTGATTGTCAGCTCCAGAAAGGCATTTGGGGAACTGTTGAAGCACCCGGAGCACCAGGTAGACGCCCGGCGGTATCTGCGGTCCCGGTTGTTTGACATGTGGCTCAGTGACTGGAGCCGCCGCGAAGACCAGTGGCGCTGGGGAGTGGGCGGGGAGAACGAAACCGTGACGTATGCACCCATACCCCGGGACCGGGACCACGCTTTTTTCAAGTTCAATGACGGGGTATTGACCAAACTGGTCTCGCTGTTCAAGAAAAATTACCAGAGTTTTGACGGCAGCATTGTGGGCAGTAATGTAGCGGGGTTGATAATGGCCTCAAAGCAGATGGACTCTTACCTGCTGGCCTACCTCTCTGAGCAGGAATTCACGCAGGAAGCCCTTGCCTTACAGCAAAAATTGAATGACCAGGTCATTGTGGGGGCGCTGCAAAACTGGCCGCCCCAGATAAAAGAACTCACCCAGGCTGAATTCACCAAAAAGCTGAAAGACCGCAGGCAAGACCTGCCAGAGGCAGCCACCGCCTTTTACAGGCAGCTCAACAGGCACGTAAAACTGGCGGGAACGGCAGAGCGGGACCTGTTCCAGCTGGAGTTCCGCCCAGACGGGAGCTTGACCGTGCAGCACTGGTCACAGCCCAAGGGCGGGGAGCGGCAGTTGTGGCACCAGAAAACGTTTTATCCGGCAGAAACCAGGTCTTTAGCGATCTACGGGCTGGGGGAGGAAGATGAGTTAAAGCTCACCGGAAAAGGTAAAAGCCAGATGAAAATTTCCTGGTACGGCGGCGAAGACACAGACAAGATCTCCCTGGCAGACTCTTTTGATCTCTCTGGCAAAAAAATAAAAGTGCTGGATGAGGAAGACGGGAATGAATACCCTGCCCACAAGCGCATCCACTACAGGGGTTATTCTCCCAAAGCCAATGAATTTACCGTAGAAGGCTGGCTCCTGCGCCACCGTTTGCATTAGAAACTCCGTTTTCGGGCTGTTTTTTCAAAAACAAGCCGAAAACAGAAACCGCCGCTTAAGAAAACACCAGCACCTTGTCATTGTGTTTGGTGCGCAGATAACCCCTGATGATCTGCTGGGTGTCTTTGTTGTCATTGTAGGGCTTGATGGCCCCTTTAAAATCTTCCAGACCGGTGGCCGTGAAGGTTTCATCTACGTACCCAAACCCCAGGTAGCAGCCGTTGTCTACCACCACCACAGACTTCTCCTCCTGGTTTCGGCCGCGGCCGATGATCACAAACGAGTCATGGTCATACTTAAAAGCCTCTACCGCCTCCAGCACCCGCTGATTGTATTCCTCTGGCGACTCCTTGCCTATGCAGGCGCCTTTGCACTGGTGCACCTGGTAGTCAAAACAGGCTCCGTTTGACTTGTACAGGTCGCAGAGTTTCTGGCAGAGGTTGTACTTGGCCACGCGGCTGAACAGGAAGTTCTTGGCCTGGAACTGGTTTGCCATGGTGAGCATGGGAGCCACTTCGGTCTTGGCTTTCTGGTAGGTGAGGCGCAGGTAGCCCTGCTGGTCATAGTAGGAGTAGATGCCGGAGTGGTAGACGCTACGCCGCTGGGCCCGGTTGTAGTAGGGTTTGCGCTTCTTTATCTCATCAGACTCAAAGAGCAGGGCCACCAGTTCACTGCCGGTGCGCTCATAGGTGATGCTGGCTATGCGGTTCTTGAACTCTACAGACTTCTTGCTTTTGTAGTCAATGTTGAAGTGTTGAATGATGCGCTTTCTAATGCTCTTGCTCTTGCCTACGTAGATGACCTCGCCGTGCTCATCATGAAAGTAATACACCCCCGCCTCCAGCGGAAGCGCCTGCACCATCTCCCGTGAGATAGCGGGCGGCAGGAGAGAGGTCTTGATTTCAGAAGAGATAGTAGAGGCTGTATCTGGTTTCTCCTCCTGATGGTCATTCACCTTGTCAGCGTCTATTTTAAGGAGCCGGTCAAACAGGACTGAAGTCGCCTCTGCGTCCCCAATGGCACGGTGGCGCATCTGTAACGGAATGCCCACGCTCTGGCAAAGCTTGCCCAGGCTGTAGGAGGGGAGCCCCGGCATCAGTTTACGGCTAAGCCGAACCGTGCAAAGGGTTTTGCGCTGAAAGGTAAAGCCAAGGTCGGCAAACTCCTTTTTCAGGAAGGAATAGTCAAAGCGCACATTGTGGGCTACAAACACATTGCCTTCTGTGATCTGCACAATCTGCTTGGCCACCTCATGAAACCGGGGGGCGTCTTTCACCATCTCATCTGTAATGCCGGTGAGTTGGGAAATAAAGAAAGGAATGGGCCTGCCGGGGTTGATGAGGCTATGGAACTGGTCTACCACCTGGTTTCCGTCATGAATGAAAACCGCTATCTCTGTGATGCGGTCTTCAGCAGGCTGGCTGCCGGTGGTTTCTATGTCAACTATGGCGTACACGCGCTACATCTAAAGGGTTTGAAGGCGGTACCTCCGCCCATACCTAAACCATTATTTTTAGCATTTCGTTTCATTTGCCTTTTCTGTGCGGCAAGGTTCCCATAACCGCTTTTCCTGTTTTTGGGCTGTTTTTACAAAAACAGCCCAAAAACAGGAAAAGGCTATTTCTTTCTCCGGCGGTTAAACCGTTGCAACAGCTTGTTCCCTTTTTCCTCTGCCTGTATGTCGCCCAGCAGATACCCGAACGGCTTCAACGGTTCAGAGGCATCAAACAGCACCTTGAGAATAGCAATAAGCGGAATGGACAGGATCATGCCCGGGGCACCCCAGACCTCCCCGCCCAGAATCAGGGCCACAATGGCGGCAAACGGGTTTATACTCACGCGGGAACCCACCACAAACGGCGTAATGAAATTGCCTTCCAGAAACTGCACAAAGGCAAATATCCCCACTACAATGAGCATTTGCCCCACAGAACCCGTGCTTACAAACACGAACAAAGCCGGTAAAAGAGCCCCTATCAAAATGCCTATATAAGGTATGATGGTCAGGATGGAGGCCAATACCCCAAAGAAGATGGCGTACTTCACGCCCATGATGAGCAGCCCGGTAGAGTTGAGCACAGACACAATCACAATCACGATCAGCAAACCGGAGAGATATCCCTGCACCACATGCTGAATATTGTCAACGGTGCTCATCAGGCTGCCCCGGCGGTCAACTGAGATAAACTGGAACATGAACTGGCGCAGGTGGTCTCTGTAGTAGAGCATACAGAACACATAGATGGGGATAAGCGTGAGCACGGTCAAGGCCCCGGTGGTGAGGGAGATGGTGCTGCCCAGAAATGCGGTTCCCGTTTGGGTAATGCTGCCCATTGCCTTCTGCAGGAACTCATTCTTGTTGGTGGGCTTAATCCCGAAACGCTCATACAGCATCTGCTGAAACTTGGCGATGAGCAGTGAAATCTTTGCGTTAATCTCCTGCAGTTCCGCTGAAAAACTGGCAATCTTTGAGGAAAGGAACCAAACCAGCAGGCCCAATATGAGAATTACCACCACCAGCGAAATAGTAATGGACAGCGCCCGCGGCATGTGTTTCTCCAGGGCCCGGGCCATGGGCAGCAGCAACAGCGCAAACAGAGCTGAAAAACAGATAGGGATCAGAATGGAGCTGAACGACTGCAAGAAAAAGAGCAGCAGGTAAAGCCCTATCAGGATCACAACATATCTTACATAGTTTGGTAATTTAATTTCCATAGGTAGTGGTGCGTAACGTCTTAAAGGAGCAGGAATTAGAGTAGAAATTGCTAAAAAAATTAGTATGAAAAATGTTTTTTAGGCTTTAAAATCTATTTTAGCTAAAAAAATAAGCACAAAAGGTTGTTCTGAATGAACTGGAAACCGCTATATTTGGTTACATAGTAGCTATGAAACAGACACCTACTCCTCCTTTTCAGGGGTTAAATTCCTGGAAAGCCACCTGTGCGCCGGCTTTCTAAAATCATTGTCACTGATCAGAGCATAGCAAAGTACACGCAAATTTTCATTTATTTTACCGAATTCTACTAAACCCAAACGTTCCCCATGGCAGAACCGAGCAATGTTACTTACAATGAGGATAGCATCCGTTCCCTTGACTGGCGAGAGCACATCCGGCTGAGGCCGGGTATGTATATTGGCAAGCTGGGTGATGGCTCCTCTCCTGATGATGGTATCTACATTCTGGTGAAAGAGGTGATAGACAACTCCATTGATGAGCACATGATGGGGCATGGTCGCACCATAGAAGTTAAAATTTCAGACCACAAAGTAGTAGTACGTGACTACGGCCGCGGTATTCCGTTAGGCAAGGTGATTGACTGCGTAAGCAAGATCAACACCGGCGGTAAGTATGACAGCCGCGCCTTCCAGAAATCAGTGGGTCTGAACGGGGTGGGTACGAAAGCGGTCAACGCTTTGTCAACCCACTTCAGAATCCAGTCTGTGCGTGACGGGCAGACCAAAGTGGCCGAGTTTATGCGCGGTGAACTGGTGAATGATGAGCCGCTTCAGGAGACCAACCAGCGCAACGGTACCACCACCACCTTTGTGCCAGATGACACCATTTTCAAGAACTACCACTTTATTCCGGAGTTCCTGGAGAACCAGATCTGGAACTACGTGTACCTCAATGCAGGCCTCACCATCCACTTTAACGGGCAGAAGTACTACTCAGAGAATGGCCTGAAAGACCTCCTGAGCCGCAAGATTGATGAAGAGAGTATGCGGTACCCCATCATTCACCTGAAGGGGGATGATATAGAGTTTGCCCTGACCCACGGGAATGACTATGGCGAGGAATATTATTCCTTTGTGAACGGCCAGTACACCACCCAGGGCGGGACCCACTTAGCGGCTTTCCGCGAGGCGGTGGTAAAAACAGTGCGCGAGTTTTACAAAAAGGACTATGACGCTACTGATATCAGGGGTTCCATTGTAGGCGCGGTTGCCATACGGGTGCAGGAGCCGGTGTTTGAAAGCCAGACCAAAACCAAGCTGGGTTCCATCAATGTAGCCCATGACGGGCCAACGGTCCGCAACTTCGTGAACGATTTCGTGAAGGAGCACCTGGACAATTACCTGCACAAAAATCCGGCGGTAGCCGAAGCCTTGAAGAAAAGGATTGAGCAGAGCGAGCGCGAGCGCAAAGACATGGCGGGTATTAAGAAACTGGCCAACCAGCGCGCCAAGAAGGCGAACCTGCACAACAAGAAACTGCGTGACTGCCGCTTCCACTTTGGGGAAAGCAAAGACCAGGAGAAAGAAGGCTTGACCACCCTGTTCATTACCGAGGGGGACTCGGCCTCTGGGTCTATCACCAAATCCAGAAATGTGGAGTTAGAGGCGGTGTTCAGCCTGCGTGGAAAGCCTTTGAACTGTTTTGGCCTCAAGAAAAAGATTGTGTACGAGAACGAGGAGTTTAACCTGCTGCAACACGCCCTTAACATTGAAGAAGGGCTGGAAGGCTTGCGTTATAACCGCGTAGTGATCGCCACCGATGCCGACGTGGACGGCATGCACATCAGGCTGCTCATGATGACCTTCTTCCTGCAGTTTTTCCCTGACCTGGTGAAGAACGGGCACCTGTACATTCTGGAAACGCCTTTGTTCCGCGTGCGGAATAAGAAGGAAACCATTTACTGCTATGATGAGCAGGAGAAGCAGAACGCCATGCGCAAGCTGGGCAAGAACCCGGAGATCACCCGTTTCAAAGGTTTGGGCGAGATCTCTCCGGAGGAGTTCGGGAAGTTCATTGGCGATAACATCAGGCTGGAGCCGGTAATTTTGGGTAAGACCGAACAGAACCTGCAGAAGATCCTGTCTTACTACATGGGCAAGAACACACCGGAGCGCCAGCAGTTTATTATTGAGAATTTGAAGATTGAAAAAGATATAGTAGAGGAGGTATATGCTTAACGAAGAATTGGAAAACGAGAACAACCTGGAACTGGAAGGGCAATTGGAAGGGGAAGAGACTATCCATGACATTGCCTCGGTTTCTGGTCTGTACGAGAACTGGTTTCTGGACTATGCCTCTTATGTGATTCTGGAGCGGGCCGTGCCTGCCCTGGAAGACGGTTTCAAGCCGGTTCAGCGCCGCATCATGCACGCCATGAAGGAAATGGACGATGGCCGTTTCAACAAAGTGGCGAACATCATTGGCCAGACCATGCAGTACCACCCGCACGGCGATGCCTCTATTGGGGACGCCATTGTCAACCTGGGGCAAAAAGACCTGCTCATTGACACCCAAGGGAACTGGGGCGATGTACGCACCGGCGACAGTGCCGCGGCGGCCCGTTACATTGAGGCCCGTTTGACTAAATTCGCCCTGGATGTGGTGTTCAACCCGCAGACCACCGAGTGGCAGCTGAGCTATGACGGCCGCAAAAATGAGCCGGTGACCCTGCCCGTTAAATTCCCGCTCTTGCTCGCGCAAGGGGTGGAGGGGATTGCCGTAGGTCTGTCTACCAAGATCATGCCCCACAACTTCAGGGAGCTGATCAAAGGTTCTATTGACGTGCTTAAAGGCCGGAAGACGCAGCTGTTACCAGATTTCCCTACGGGAGGTTTAGGTGATTTCACTAATTACAACGGAGGCTCAAAAGGCAGCAAAATACGTCTGCGCGCTACCATTGAAAAGGTTGACAAATCGCTCCTGATCATTAGAGACGTGCCGTACGGTACCACTACCACGGCGCTCATGGACTCTATTGTGAAGGCCAGTGAGAACAACAAGATCAAGATCAAAAAGGTGGTAGACAACACCGCGGCCAACGTGGAGATACAGGTGCATATTCCGCCCGGGATTTCTCCTGACCTGACCATTGACGCCTTGTACGCCTTCACAGATTGTGAGATTTCCATTTCGCCCAACACCTGCGTGATCATTGAAGATAAGCCCCGCTTTATGACCGTAGATGATTTGCTGCAAATGTCAACGGTGAAGACAGTGCGGTTGCTGGAGCGCGAGCTGGAGATTAAGATGGGGGAGCTGGAAGACCGGTGGCACCAGTCCTCGCTGGAGAAAATCTTTATTGAGAACCGGATCTACCGCGACATTGAAGAATGCGAAACCTGGGAGGCCGTTCTGGAAGCCATTGACAAAGGCCTGGATCCATATAAACCGCTGCTTCGGCGCGAGGTGACGCAAGACGATATCATTCGCCTCACAGAGATTAAAATCAAGCGTATCTCTAAGTTTGATGCTTTCAAGGCAGATGAGTACATCAAGAAGCTGGAAGCCGAAATGGCCGAGGTGCTGGATAACCTGGCTAACCTGACCCGTTACGCCATCAGCTACTTTGAAGGGCTGCTGGCCAAGTACGGTAAAGGCAAAGAACGCAAAACCCAGATCAGAACCTTTGATGTGGTGTCTGCCCAGAAAGTGGCCGTGGCCAACCAGAAGCTTTATGTGAACCGCAAAGACGGCTTTGTGGGCTATGGCCTCAAAAAAGACGAATTTGTATGCGATTGCTCTGACATGGATGACATCATTGCCATCAGGAAAGACGGCAAGTTCATGGTGTCCCGCATCAGTGACAAGATCTTCATGGGCAAAGACATTATTCACGTGGGCGTCTACAACAAGAACGACGAGCACATGGTGTACAACATGATCTATGTAGACGGGAAGACGGGTATCTCCTTTGCCAAGCGTTTTGCCGTGACCTCCATTACCCGTGACAAGGAGTATGATCTCACCAAAGGGGAGAAGAACTCTAAAGTGGTATATCTCACGGCCAACCCTAACTCTGAGTCAGAGTTGGTGAGCATTACGCTGCAACCCGCCAGCACCGCCCGGGTGAAGCAGTTTGACTTTGATTTTGCCGAACTGCTCATCAAAGGTAAAGGCTCACAGGGGAATATTGTAACCAAGCACCCCATCAAGAAAGTTGTGCAGAAAGCGCTGGGCGAATCTACCCGCGGCGGTCGTGAAATCTATTATGACGAGGTGATTGGCCGTCTGAACACAGAGAGCAGGGGCCGCTATCTGGGCTCTTTCAACACAGATGATACTATATTGGTGATCTACAAAGATGGTTCGTATGAATTGACTTCCTTTGAACTGTCAAACCACTATGATGTGCAGAATATTGAAGCCATTCATAAGTATTCACCAGAACTGGTGGTATCTGCTGTCTATACAGAAGGGGAGACCAAGGTCACTTACGTGAAGCGCTTTGTAGTGGAGACGAGCACCGTTGGGAAACGTTTTATGTTTATCAGCGAAACCAAAGGTTCTAAATTGTTGGCAGCCACGGTGCATCCAGCACCTAAAGCGGAGATCAAATTTCAGCGGGACAAGAAATCTGATAAAGAAACAGAAGTTCTGCTGCTGAGTGATTTCATTGATGTGAAGGGATGGCGCGCCATGGGTAACAAACTGAATTACTACAAGATATTTGGCGTAACGGTGCAGAAACTTGAGCAAACAGAGGTTTTATCAGTCAAAAATAGCACTAAAACAATAAAACCTTTAAAGATAGAGCCACCTGTTATTGATCAACTGGCACCGTCTTTTTCCAGTGGAGATGAAATCAAATTAGATATTCAACCTACACAACCTAAAGCAGTTGCAACCGTAGAAACTGAACAAAACGGGGATCTACCAACGCCTGCCAAGGCCGGAAAAAAACAGTTGAACCTTTTCTAGGAAAAGCAAACTGCAATTCGTAGATTACCCTTACGTTGTAATTAAACAATAATAAGAAGGGGAGCATGCGAAGCACTACTAAGGTTATTTTATTGCTAGCCTTGCTCATTAGTTTACCGAACCTGCCCATCCTGGCGGGTGGGTTAGGTTCGGATAAACTATTATGGGAGGCGAATCAGTTATTCAGAGATTACAAAGACTCAGAGGCCCTGGAAAAATATGAACAGGTCCTTGCCAATGACCCTTTACAGATGGAGGCACTGTGCAAGGCCAGCCTTGTGAGCGGCCGTATTGGCAACCGCTTTTCTGATGACACTTCTAAAGGCATATATTTTAAGAAAGCGTTTGCATTTGCTGAGCGTGCTGTAGCCGCTGAACCTGCTAAGGCAGAACCTAACTATGTTATGGCACTTGCCCTCAGCTATCTGTGCCATACCGCCTCTCTAAAGGTCCGTATGGAACAGATGGTGCAAGTTAAATACCATTTAGATGCGGCCCTTGCCTCAGACCCTGAACATGCGGCTTCCTGGCATTTGCTTGGCCGCCTGAAATATAAGCTAGCCAACCTTTCCTTTGCAGAACGTACCGCCAGCAAGTTGTTCAACATCTCACAGTTGCCAGTAGAGACCAATGAACAAGCCATTGAAGCCATTAAAAAGTCAATTGAACTAGCCCCGTCTAATCTGCTATATTACTATGACTTAGCCCGGGTGCAGCGGGAAGTGAACCAGAAGACAGAATGCGTGACTACTTTGCAAAAAGCCCTGGATCAAAAACTCATCACCACAGAAGACCTGGAACTGAACAGGAAATGTAAAGTACTGCTTCAAGAAGTAATGAACGTACGTTCTTAGATCTTCAGCACAGGTCAATAAAACAGCAAAGGTGCCTACAGGGCACCTTTGCTGTTTTATTGAATTATCATTCCAACGTAGGGGTTTTTGCTTTCCATCTGTCTACTGAAAAGGAAATTACTATTCAAGGGAAGGTTTGCACTACTTACTTCTAATGAATTTGCTGATATTCATCAAATTATAGAAGTGCGTCACATGGAAAAGTTTTCCTAATTCCTATATTCGTGTTTCAAAACAAGCCTAGTGAAAAAAATTTTGCTTTTTGTCCTGCTGGTACAAGGCATACAGGCCGTTATGGCCCAAAATGCCCCCATTACCGGCAAGGTCATTGACGTTGATACCAAACAGCCTTTAGATTACGTGACAGTGCACCTTTCAGGGGCTAAAGTTCCCGTTTTCACAGATGAGGCTGGGCGGTATGAGTTGCGCAATTATTCCCTCACTGACTCTGTTATCTTTACTTTGCTTGGGTATACGCCTGTCTCCAGATCCATCAAGGCTCTCCAGAAAAACGGTTTGATTAGTTTAGACCGGCAGAGTTACGCCATTCAGGAAATAGTGATCAGGCCCCAGGAAAATCCTGCTTACCGTATTGTACGCGCCGCAGCCCGGAACAAACACCTGCACCTCCCAGAGAACCAGCCAGCCGCTCAGTTCAGAACCTATACCCTTATGAAGGGAAGTATTCTGGAGAGGGAGGCAAAAGATAAGAAAAAGGGCTTCTCCAAACGGTATGCCCCCTATTTAGACAGTGTTTCTGTGAGTGACACCCCCCAACGCATGGCGTCTCTCCCTGTGTTTCAGTCTGAGACCATAAAAGAGACCTTTTATACCAATGCTCCCCGTAAATCAAAAGAAGTGTTATTGGCCAGTAACGTAGTGGGGGTGGGTATTGAGAAAGAGAACCAGATCTCCCAGTTATTGAATGCGCAGGCAGAGCATTTCTCGCTCAACCAGAACCACATGCGCATGTTTGACAAGGAGTTTGTCAGCCCTATTGCCAACGGCTGGGCAAACTATTATGACTATGACCTCATGGATAGCGTGGAGACGGAGAATGGAAAAGTCTTCCGTCTCAAAATTATCCCCAAGCGTCCGCAAGATCTGACGTTTGAAGGGTATATGTGGATTGCTGACGGCTCTTTTTCGCTACGCCGCATAGAGCTCAAAATGAACAAAGACGTACGGCTTAACTTTGTAAGCGACCTGCAGATTGTGCAGGCCTGGGATGCCAAGAACCCCACCATGCTGCCGTTGTCCAGTAAACGTAAATTCCAGATTTCTGGCTTACCGGGCACAGACGTACGCATTTACGTGGAGACCATCACCAATTACTCAGATCTGCAGCTGAACAACCCTAAACCCACTGATTTTTACTCCAGTACCCATCAGATTGCAGACTCTGCCATGAAATACAAAGAGTCTTTCTGGCAGGAAGTGAGACCGCAGGCCTTTTCTGTGGCTGAAATAAAGCGGGCAGAGCAGATCAGGCAGATAAACAGATTGCCAGAAATCCAGAGCACCGTTAAGTTAATCAGAGTCATTGTAGAGGGCCACATGCCTATTGGCGAAAAGTTTGAATGGGGACCGGTGTTTGGGGCGTACGTGTTCAATAACGTGGAGGGAAGCCGGTTCCAGTTTGGGGGCCGGACCACTGAAGAGTTTCACCCGAACTGGATTCTCAATGGTTACGCCGCTTATGGAACCCGTGACAAGTCAATCAAAAGCCTCTTGAACGTGCGGTACGTGGCGGAGCGGGAAAGATGGACAGAGTGGGGTATGAGCTACCTCAATGATGTAGGGCCAGCTGCTATGGACCTGAACAACACCCAGGTAAACAGCCTTTTCTTTTCGGCCTTCAGGTGGGGTAAGTTAAATTTCCCCTATGAGCAGGAGCGGGCTCAGGTATGGGCAGAGCGGGAGTGGTTTCAGAATTTCAGGCAGCGCCTTACGCTTAGCCATATCAACTACCGCCCAGTTTTTGAAGTAGCCCCGGCGGGGGATGAAGGGGTAGACCCAAAATTTGCCGGCTTCAGAAGCACAGACATTACCCTTAACCTTACCTATTCACCTGATCTGAAAATGCTGATCAGGCACCACCAGAAATTCCCTATCTCAAATTCAAACTCCCCGGTTATAGGGCTGGAGGTTTCTGCCGGGGTAAACGGTGTTTTGAATTCTGACCTGAACTACCAGCAAGTGACTCTGTCTGTAGACCAGCGGGTACGGGCCGGGGTGCTGGGGTATGGGCGTTATTATTTCAGGGCAGGCAAAACGTTTAACCGCGTGCCGCTGCCAATGCTGCAGGTGCCCACAGGCAATGAGACCCCATTTTTCATTCTGCACGGGTACAACCTGATGCCTTTTTTCGCTTTCGCCACAGATCAATACGTGTCTCTGCGGTATGACCACCATTTTGAGGGAGCCTTTTCCCTTACCAACCGCTTGCCCTTGCTCAAAAAAACCAGAATGCGCCTGGTGGCAGGCGGTGCCGTCTTATACGGCAGCCTGAGTGATAAAAACAAATCGGCTGGGGTAGTCAACGAGCTGGAGCAGGGAGAATTCAGAGGCCTAGGCAAAGACCCGTACGCTGAGGTGAACATTGGCCTGAAGAATATCTTCCAGTTGATCAGGGTAGACGTAATACACCGGTTTACCTACCGTAACTTAGACGCTCCGCTGTGGGGGGTGAAACTGGCAATAGCGGTCAATCCATAACTGCGTTTTGGGGCTGTTTTGAGAAAAACAGCCCCAAAACGTAAAAAAAGCCCTTAATCCTGTATCTTCGCCCGAACGTCTTTGGTAGATTCACTCGCGGCATGCGTTATCCTGTAAAGCTGGTTCTTTTCTCCTTCCTCGGCCTGGCCTCTTGTTCCCAAGAGACTATGCAGGAACGTATGTTTCTGCTTTCCAAGGTAGACAGCAGCTTAAAAACTCAGATTCAGGAAATATCCAGGGCTCTGGAGAAAGGCAACGAGGAGCCGGAGTGGTTCCTGAAAAGGGCCAGGCTATATCTGGCCGGTGGCAACCAGCAGGCAGCTTTTCAGGACCTGTCTACTGCCACGGCCTTGAACCCTTCCCTGGGAGAGGCTTATTTTCTGCAGGCAAAGATACAGGTGGCCCGCAAAGAATATCAGGAGGCCATGAAAAGCATGATGCAGGCCAAGGCCTTCAACTATTACACTCCAGAATCAGAAGCTGTACTGGCGCAGACCTACGTGGGGCTCGCGCTTTATGAAAAAGCGTTAACCCCAAGCGCCCGGGCGGTCAGGCTCAGACCGGGGGAGCCTACGTATTATGTATTGCTCGCACGCGCGCAGGCGGGAACTGGTGACACCACCAGGGCGTTGTATAATTTAAAACGGGCACTGCAGCGGGATTCTACCAACCTGGCGGCGTTCAGAGAGCTCAGCTCTATTTATACCGCCCAGAGCAGGTTTGAAGAAGCGTACCCCATGGTACAGGCTGGTGTAAAGCAGGAGCCCCAGGATGGTTTCTGGTGGCGCAGGTTAGGTCAGGTTTTGTTAAACCAACGGCTCACTGACACGGCCATGGCCACCTTTGCCAAAGCCATTGACCTGGAACCTAAAGACGCAGAGGCGTATGCCGGTATAGCCGAGGGCTGGTATAAGAAACGGCAGTATAGCCTGGCTTTAGAGAACCTCCTGAAGGCGCAGGAACTGGGCTTGAAACTCAATGACAACACCCGTTGGCTACTGGCCACCTGTTTTGAATGGACAGGGCAACGCGAACTAGCCCGGCAGCACTATCATTTACTGGTGAGAAAGCACCCGGAGAACCCCCGGTATGCCGCTGCTTTGCAGCGGATCACCCGCCCCATAAGAAGAACATTCATTGATACTATAGCGGCGAAATCTGTTTTTTAGCTATTTTGCGAAAAACAAGCCGAAAACGAGAAGTTATACACTTGCCATATGATTAAGATCACCTTACCCGACGGATCCATCAGGGAGTACCAGGAGGGCGTAAGCGGCATTGAAATTGCCGCATCCATTAGTGAGGGGCTGGCACGCAACGTGCTGGCAGTAAAAGTAAATGGATCAGTGTGGGACCTGACGCGCCCCATTACCCAAGACGCCTCTGTACAGCTGCTCACCTGGAATGATGATGAAGGAAAAGCTACCTACTGGCACTCCTCGGCCCACTTGATGGCAGAGGCGCTGGAGGCGCTGTACCCCGGTGTTAAGCTGGGTATTGGCCCTGCCATAGACAACGGCTTCTATTATGACATTGACCTGGGAGATGACCGCACCCTTTCACAGGAGGATTTCCCTGCCATTGAGCAGAAAATGCTGGAGTTGGCCCGTCAGAAAAGTGAGTTCGTGCGCAAACCTATCAGTAAAGATGAGGCCATTGCTTATTTCACTGAGAAAAACGATCCTTATAAGCTAGACCTCCTGGAAGGGCTGGAAGACGGTTCCATAACCTTTTATACCCAAGGTAACTTCACTGACCTTTGCCGCGGCCCCCATATTCCGAACACCGGGTTTATCAAGGCAGCCAAATTAATGAACGTGGCCGGAGCCTATTGGCGCGGTGATGAGAAAAGTAAGCAGCTGACACGGGTGTATGCCATCACGTTTCCTAAGCAGAAGGAACTCACTGAGTATCTGGAGCGTCTGGAGGAGGCAAAACGCCGTGACCACCGTAAGTTGGGCAAAGAACTGGAGCTGTTCGCCTTCTCAGAGAAAGTAGGCATGGGGTTACCGCTGTGGCTGCCCAAGGGAACCATGCTGCGTGAGCGTTTAGAGCAGTTCATGCGCCGGGCCCAACAGAAGGCAGGATACCAGCCGGTGGTAACTCCGCACATAGGCAGCAAAGAGCTGTATGTGACCTCTGGTCACTATGAGAAATATGGGGCAGACTCGTTCCAGCCCATCAAGACGCCAAATGAAAATGAGGAGTTCTTGCTGAAGCCCATGAACTGTCCGCACCACTGCGAAATCTATAAGACCCGCCCGCGCTCCTACAAAGAGCTTCCGGTGCGGCTGGCCGAGTTTGGGACGGTGTACCGGTACGAGCAGAGCGGCGAGCTGCATGGCTTGACCAGGGTGCGGGGTTTTACCCAGGATGACGCCCACATTTTCTGCCGCCCAGACCAGGTGAAAGAGGAGTTCAAGAAAGTAATTGACCTGGTGTTCTATGTCTTCAGGGCGCTGGGCTTTGAAGATTATACGGCCCAGATCTCCTTGCGGGACCCTGAGAACAAAACCAAATACATTGGATCAGATGATGTATGGGAGAAAGCCGAGCGCGCCATCATTGAAGCCGCCGAAGAGAAAGGCCTGCGCACCGTAACCGAGTTGGGCGAGGCTGCGTTCTATGGACCTAAGCTGGATTTCATGGTGAAAGATGCCCTGGGCCGCAAATGGCAGTTGGGTACCATTCAGGTGGACTACAATTTGCCGGAGCGTTTCCAGTTGGAGTATATTGGCTCAGACAATGAAAAGCACCGTCCGGTCATGATTCACCGCGCACCTTTTGGTTCCCTGGAACGCTTTGTGGCGGTTTTGATTGAGCATTGCGGGGGGCACTTCCCGCTGTGGCTGAGCCCAGAGCAGGTAGCCATTCTGCCTATCTCTGAGAAATACCATGACTACGCCCAAAAAGTGTTAGACCAGCTGGCCGAGCAGGATATAAGAGGCCATGTAGACACCCGTGACGAGAAGATTGGCCGTAAAATCAGGGATGCCGAAGTTGGAAAAGTGCCGTACATGCTCATTGTAGGGGAGAAGGAGCAGGAGAATGAGATTGTCTCCGTGCGTAAGCACGGCCTGGGTGACATGGGCAATATGCGGGTAGATGCCTTTGTAGATAACTTCAAAGCGGTGCTGGCAGACTTGTTAGGATAAAAATTATAGAGAATTACTTTTATTTTACGGGGTTTTATGCGATATTCGCACCCTGATTGTGAAACCTTAATTAAGGAGGTACAACTATTTCTACGAATAATAGACGCTACGTGCCACGTGGCAAGGTTGAAGAAGCGCACAGAATCAACCAGCGCATTACCGGTTTAAGAGAAGTGAGGGTAGTGGGCGAGAACGTGGAGCCTGGTATTTACAGTATTGAAGAGGCGCGCCGTTTGGCGCAGGAGCAAAACCTGGACCTGGTGGAAATTTCCCCTAAGGCTGATCCTCCGGTTTGCCGTATTATTGACTACTCCAAGTTTAAATACGAGCAGAAGAAGAAACAGCGGGAGATGAAGGCCAAAACCAGCAAAGTGGTGATGAAAGAGATCCGCTTTGGGCCGAACACAGATGACCATGACTTTGAATTCAAACTGAAGCACGCCCGCCAGTTCCTGGCAGAGGGTGCCAAGGTAAAAGCCTACGTACATTTTGTGGGCCGTACCATTGTCTTCAAAGAACGCGGTGAGATGCTGTTACTCAAATTTGCCCAGGCCTTGGAAGAAGTAGCCAAAGTAGAACAGTTGCCTAAGCTGGAAGGGAAACGGATGTTCCTGTTCCTGGGCCCGAAAGTGAAGAAATAACCAGTACACTTTATATACACCCAAATGCCAAAAATGAAAAGCAAATCAGGGGCTAAGAAGCGATTCACCCTGACAGGAACTGGCAAAGTAAAGCGTAAACACGCCTTCAAAAGCCACATCCTAACCAAGAAGACCACCAAGCAGAAGAGAAATCTTACGCACACCGGACTGGTAAGCGAAGCTGACCACGCCAATGTGTTGAGAATGCTTGCGTCTTAACCCATTCAATTTTTAACAAATTGTTTCATCGGGAACTGGTACCTAAGTATTAAACCGAAATCACCAGCCCCAAAAAAAAGTAGAAATGCCTAGATCGGTAAACACCGTGGCGGCCCGCCACAAGAGAAAGAGAATCATGAAATTGGCCAAAGGGTACTTTGGTCGTAGAAAAAACGTTTGGACCGTAGCTAAAAACGCGGTAGAAAAAGGCTTACTGTACGCGTACCGCGACAGAAAAGTGAAGAAGAGAGACTTCCGTGCGCTTTGGATCCAACGTATCAACGCTGCTGCCCGTATAAACGGCCTTTCTTACTCCCAGTTGATGGGCGGTCTGAAAAAAGCAAACATCAACCTGAACCGTAAAGTTTTGGCTGATTTAGCAATGAACCATCCTGAAGCGTTCACCGGAATTGTTGAGAAAGTGAAATAGACTTTCCTGACTATACATATGAAAGCCCAGCATTTTTTGCTGGGCTTTTTTTATGTGGTTTCACCAGCATGAGCATGCAAGTAGAGAGTCCCCGTTCAGGAATCTGATACTTTTTCAGCTCTATCCATGTTTAACGTGAGCGATACTACCTGCCCCAACTTTCGGTTTTAGACATAATTTCTGTTTTGAGGCTGTTTTCCAGAAAACAGCCTCAAAACAGAAACACTTTTATCTAAAGGCATAAGCGTATACTGGTGGCAGAGACATTAAGACCTCTCCTAACGGCTCCAAAGGAACAAGGAAAGAATTCTCATTTTGACCTGCCCAAAAGCTGAAGAAGGAACCAACCGGCAACGCTGTTTATGAGCCATTTTTCTGAAATCAGGTGTAAAACAGAAGGAGAGGTCTACTGCGTCAACAATGAAATAGCTTTAAAGAAAATCCACCTGGTAGATTTAAAGGTACGGTTTCTGGCGAGGCGCGTTTATGCAGGCGTTTTTAGCCTGTTTTCTGAAAAACAGCCCGAAAACAGAAACACGCTTCGCCTTAGGACATAAACACAGGTTTTCGCCTGAGAGGCAGAAGAAGACTCTTACACTTTTAACCTCCCTAGTGATGGATGGGGTTTATGAGTAGTTGGCTTAAACCTAAAGAAGCTGGAAATGAATTCTGGACATGTTTTAAGCTAAAAGCTAGTCAACGCATACGATATCAGATTGGCGCCCATGCGTAGAGCCGCCTGGTGCTTTTCTATGGGATCATTATGCACAGATTGGTCTTCCCAGCCGTTTCCCAGATCACTCTCATAGGAGTAGAAGCACACGAGTCGCCCCTGGTAGATGATCCCGAAGCCTTGCGGGGGCTTGTTGTCATGCTCATGTATTTTAGGCAGGCCACGGGGAAAATCAAATTTCTGGTGGTACACCGGATGGTTGAAGGGAAGCTCAATGAAATCAAGATCGGGGAAAATCTTTTTCATTTCCCGCCGGGCAAATTTATCCAGGCCGTAGTTGTCATCAATGTGCAGAAAGCCTCCGCTGGTGAGGTACTTGCGCAGGTTCTGAACCTCTGCTTCTGTGAATACCACGTTCCCGTGGCCCGTCATGTGCACAAAAGGGTAGTCAAAGATCTCAGGGCTGCCGGGCTCTACACTTTCTTCCTGTGGCTTGATATTGGCCTTCAATTCTCGGTTGCAGAAAGTAATGAGGTTGGGCAAAGCGGTTTTATTGGCATACCAATCGCCGCCGCCGCCATACTTAAGACGGGCTATGGCAAAGCTGGACCGTTGCGCCCACCCGGTACTGCAGCCCAGAAGTAAAAGTAGCGAAAGAAGTATAAGCTGTTTGTGCATTGTATTCAGTAAAAAAACTAGGGACCCTATTCCCATTTTTAATTTACAGGCTGAAAGTTTGGTATATAACTGCCCTCATCCAATCACCACCTATGCAGCGCTGTCACCAGGCCCAAAAACACCTCAGGTGAATGTTGCCCCTAATGGTCACATATAAATCTATAGTGTAGAAAGGCTCTACAATGTTAAACGTCCAGTAGTACATGTATGGTATGACAGGCAGCCAGGGCAGCCGTCTCAGTGCGGAGGCGGCTGGAGCCAAGGGTGACAGGGGCAAAACCTGCCTGTAAAGCCTGTTCTACCTCCTCTGTGGTGAAGTCCCCTTCTGGCCCAATAAGAACAAGAAATTCACCCTGCCCTGTGATACGTTTTGATAGTGCCTGCCGCTCCTGGCCTTCTACCAAATGGGCAATAAACTTATCACCGTGGTGGTTGTTCTGGATAAACTCCTTATAACGTATTAGGCCATTGAGCTTTGGAAGATAAGCCTTCAAGGACTGCTTCATGGCACTGACGGCGATTTTCTCAATCCGGTCCAGGTTCAGTGCTTTCCTTTCAGAGCGGGCACACTGCAGGAAAGTGATCTCATCAATGCCCATCTCTACGGCTTTCTCTACAAACCACTCCATGCGGTCCATGTTCTTGGTGGGCGCCACCGCCACGTGAATAGAGTAAGGGCGCTGACCAAACTGCATCTGTCTATGTACTACCTGAAGCCTGGTCTTTTTGGCAGTGGCCTCTGTGATCTCAGCGGTATAGAAGCCGCCTTTGCCATCTACAAGCGTTACCTGATCACCCATTCCCAGTCTCAGCACCCTGGAGCAATGCTTTGATTCCTCTTCAGACAAGGTGTATTCCTGGGCGTCTGGCGCAAGGTCTGGTGTATAAAAGAGATGCATAGGTTGCTGTTTTGGGGCCGTTTTTCCAAAAATAAGCCAAAAACAGAAAGGTTGTGCCTTCTTATAAAAAAAGCCTCCCACTAAATGGAAGGCTTTATTAAGTGAAGGAAGTAATTAAAAAAAGCTTTATACCTCAACCGCCACCTCAGGGGCGCCAGCTAGTATTTCATCGTTTGCGAAATCAGCATACTTGCTGAAGTTTTTAATAAATGAACGGGCCAATTCATTGGCCTTATGGTCATAGGCCTCTTTGTCAGACCAGGTGTTGCGCGGGTTCAGGATGTCGGCCGGAACGTGAGGGCAGCTTTCTGGCATCTCCACGCCAAATACAGGGTGTTTGACAAAAGAAACCTCGTCTAAGGCACCGTTAAGGGCAGCAGTGATCATGGCCCGGGTATAGCTAAGCTTCATGCGGGACCCGGTTCCGTAGGCACCACCTGTCCAACCCGTATTCACCAGCCACACATTCACATTGTTTTCTGTCATTTTCTTGCCCAGCATCTCTGCGTAGCGGGTAGGGTGGAGTGGCAGGAAAGCGGCCCCGAAACAAGCCGAGAAGGTAGTCTGTGGTTCTGTAACCCCCACCTCTGTCCCGGCTACTTTGGCTGTATAGCCAGAGATAAAGTGGTACATGGCCTGGCACTTGTTCAGGCGGGAGATAGGAGGCAGCACCCCAAAGGCATCTGCCGTCAGGAAGAAGATATTCTTGGGAATACCGGCCCGTGACGGTTCAACGGCATTCTCAATGTGATAAATAGGGTAGGCGGTACGGGTATTCTCCGTGACTGATTTGTTTGTGTAGTCAACGGTACGGGTACCCTCTATAAAACGGGTGTTCTCTACAATTGCCCCAAACTTAATGGCATCCCAGATCTGGGGCTCTTTTTCCCGGGTCAGGTCAATCACTTTGGCGTAACAGCCGCCTTCAAAGTTGAAGACACTGTCTTTGGTCCAGCCGTGTTCGTCATCGCCAATGAGACCGCGTTCAGGGTCGGCAGAAAGCGTCGTTTTGCCCGTTCCAGATAATCCGAAGAAAATAGCGGTGTCACCGTCTTTGCCCACGTTGGCAGAACAGTGCATTGAGAGGGTGTTTTTCTCATGCGGTAAGAGGTAATTCAAGACTGAGAAAATGCCTTTCTTCATTTCACCGGCATAACCCGTACCCCCAATCAGGATCATCTTGCGGCTGAAATTTATGATGGCAAAGTTGGCCTGTCTGGTTCCGTCTACGGCTGGATCAGCTTCAAACTCAGGGGCACAGATAATGGTGAAATCAGGAGTGATAGTTTCAAGTTCTTTGGCGGAAGGCCGCAGGAACATATTGTTGCAGAAGAGGTTATGCCAAGCTTGGGTATTGACAATACGAAGGTTCAACCGGTATTCTGGATGGGCGCCGGCATAGGCATCCCGCACATAAAGGGTACAGCCAGAGAGGTGGGCCACCATCTTCTGGTAAAGGGCATCAAATTTGGCTGGTTCAAAGGCTATGTTCACATCACCCCACCATACTGAATCCTGGGTGTTCTCATCCCGCACCACAAAGCGGTCTTTGGGGGAGCGGCCGGTAAACTTGCCGGTATCGCACATCAAAGCCCCAGTGTCAGTTAAGAACCCTTCGCCGTTCTGTAGAGCCGCCTCAACCAACTCTGCTGGAGTCAAATTCCAAAGAATTTCTTTGGCTTCTGTAATCCCTAAACTACTAAGATCCATACCGGTCCGTTTGTTGCCAAATTCTTTCATAAAGGAAGTATTTATTTTTAATTTCTTAAACCGAAAGCGTTATTTTCCTTTTCAGCTGACAAAATTATAAAAAAACTAACACATGTTATCTTTTTTACGCAAAAGTTGCACAGGCGGGGGTAAATTTTGTGTGTCTATTCTGAATATGGTATATTTACCTTCTTTGTAACATCACTTACTATTCAAACAACTCTTTTTTTATGTCTGAAAAAGATCATCCACTTACTGATCAAGTCAGCAAGCATAATATTCCGTATGGCGAGCAAGAAATGAATCTTGGGAAAAAGCACCCCAGCGGATTGTTCGTACTTTTTTTTACAGAGATGTGGGAACGCTTTAGCTACTACGGGATGCGGGCCTTATTCGTGCTCTTTCTAACTTCCTCCCTGGCAGACGGCGGATGGGCATGGGAGAGGGATTCTGCCTTGCAACTGTACGGTATTTATACAGGCTTGGTGTACCTTACTCCTATTATTGGCGGTTTTATTGCAGACAGGTTTACCGGCTACCGCACGGCCATTATTCTGGGCGCATTGCTGATGACTCTGGGCCATGCCAGCTTAGCTGTTGAAACAGAAGTTTTCTTCTACATTGGTTTGGTCCTGATCATTTTAGGGAACGGGTTGTTTAAGCCAAATATTTCAACCATGGTGGGTCAGCTGTATACAAAGAACCCAGAAAAGAAAGATGCGGCTTATACCATCTTCTATATGGGGATTAATTCAGGCGCTTTCCTGGGCATTCTTCTTTGCGGGTACATTGGCGAGAAAGTAGGCTGGAGCTGGGGCTTCGGTTTGGCGGGTATCTTTATGCTGTTTGGCATGTTGCAGTTTGCCTTCTCCAAGAAATTATTCGGGAACATTGGATTATCCCCCAAAACACTGTTAGACTCAGGAAGTGCCGCAGCTGCCAAAGCAGAAGAAGCACCCGCTCATATTGTTAGGGACAGGCTGATTGTGATCTCTGTGCTCGCCTTCTTTGTGATCTTCTTCTGGATGGCCTTTGAGCAGGCAGGTGGCTCTATGACCATCTTTGCCAAAGACTATACCAACCGCCTGTTGCAGGGAGACAGTGCTAACCTCTTTAAATGGGCCAATGCTATTCTGGTGGTAGTGCCAATGCTCATTCTGACTGTTGTTCTCTGTAATCTCTTTAAGGAGACGTACAGCCGTATTCCTTTTTCAAACCTTTTTCTGGGTACCAGCTTTGTCATAATCTGGGGTATCATCATCTGGATGCTGAGGAGAGAGTTCATCTCTGATGCGACCGAGGTGCCGGCGTCCTGGTTCCAGATCCTGAACTCGTTCTTTATCATTTCCTGTGCCCCGCTCTTCTCCAAAATCTGGGAAAGCAAATACAACCCATCTGCTCCCGTGAAATTTGCCATTGGTTTATTCCTCCTGGGGTTAGGTTTTGGGATATTGGCATTTGGAGGTCTTGATATTCCGCAGGGTGCCAAAACCGCCTCTGTGAGTATGATTTGGCTAATCCTGGCTTATTTCTTCCATACCCTGGGTGAATTGTGCATCTCGCCGGTAGGTTTATCGTATGTGAGCAAACTGTCTCCTGCGCGTCTGGTAGGCTTAATGTTCGGTATCTGGTTTGTTGCCAACTTCGTTGCGAACACGTTGGCCGGTTGGACGGGATCTTATATTGATAAAATCACCGAGGCGTATTCTATCACAACCTTCTTCCTGATCTTCACCGCCCTGCCTATTTTGGCCGGCTTGGTAATGTTAGGTTTGAACGGAACCTTGAAAAGAAAAATGCACGGTATTGAATAGTTAGCTTCACTCCTTAGGGAAGCCTCTGCCACCTAGGTGGCAGAGGCTTTTTTTATTTTAACCCCGCAAGCCAGAAGAATTCTTAATTTTGCAGCGGGGTAGGCACTGTCTAAAAATCTTTCGGTTCTACCATCGTTTCACCTTTAGTTGACTTGCAGTGGCCGCCAGATCATCTTCCACCTCCCGCACCAGAAAATCCACTTCTAAAAAGAAGGCGGCGGCAGAAGGCAGCCTCTGGAAGCCTATACTTGCGGGTATTGCTGCTTTTCTGCTGCTGTGCCTGGCCCTTGAATACTACAAAGAGGGGGGGAGGCTGGCTTTCCTGAAACATAAAATTGACGAGGCTACCCAAACCAATACCTTGACCAAGTTCCACCCCAGCGGCTATGAAGTGGCGGGCCTGGATATATCCCATCACCAGCCCAGCGTGAACTGGAAACAGGTTAAGGCGCAAAAGATTAAATTCACCTTTATTAAAGCCACCGAGGGTATTACCCACCAGGACCGCTACTTTGCCAGACATTGGAAGCAGGCGAAGCAGCATGATGTTTTGCGCGGGGCATATCATTTCTTTTTACCCTCAAGAGACGCTGAAAAGCAGGCGAAGAACTTTCTGGACAAAGTAAAACTGGAGGCGGGAGACCTGCCGCCGGTATTGGATGTGGAGGTGACCAACCATCAGTCTGATGAGGAGATTGTAGCCGGGGTACAGCTTTGGCTGGACCTGGTAGAAGAGGAGTATGACCTCAAGCCCATCATCTATACCAATTATGCCTTCTATGAAAAGCACCTGGCCGGGCACTTTGATGATTATCCCCTCTGGATTGCCCATTACAATCCTAAAAAGAGTCATGAGATAGGCAACCGCAATTGGGTTTTCTGGCAGCATACCAGCACCGGAAAACTGAAAGGTGTGCGTGGCAATCTAGACCTAAACGTCTTCAACGGCACCATGGAAGACCTCTACAATATGTGCTATGAGCCCGCCAGATTTTAATTTTATTTCCTGGGTACCATTCCATAAAGATTCTTTTGTAACTTCTTGATATTAAGGAACCAAGCCCCTGCTATTTTTGATTAGGTATCCATACATTCTACCTAAAACTATTCACATGTACCCCTTTATTAAAAAGCTACCCTTCCTGGCTCTTTGTCTGGCGTTTTCAGCCTGTTCACTGGAAGACCTGATCTCTTCAGATGAACCCGCCGCAGGAGAGGAGGGCGTCAATTATGTTATTGAGTCAGGTGACCATGAGACAACCAATCCACTGAGAACCTTAAAGCAGAGCAAACTGGTTTTTGAGGTGAAGTTTGACTCTACCGCCATCTACAAAACCAAGAACCCTACAAACCAGGCAGACATCAACAAGCTTTACGGCATGTCTGACTGCGGCAGCTTTCACCACACCAACAGCGCCCGCTTTGGGTGGAGATGGTATAAAGACAGGCTGGAGCTGATGGCGTATTCTTATGCTGACGGAAAGAACACATCCACGTTCATCACCGCCATTGACCTGAACAAGTGGTACTCCTGTGAACTGTCTTTGTCTGATTCTAAATACACGTTCAAGGTAGACGGCAAAAAAGCAGTGGAACATTCCCGTAGCTGCACAGGTGAGGGCAACGGCTATCAATTATACCCTTATTTTGGCGGTGATGAGACAGCCCCTCATAAAATCAACATCAAGATAAAAGAGAAGAAATAGCCTGTTTCTGTTTTCGGGCTGTTTTAGCCAAAACAGCCCGAAAACAGAAATCATAGCCAATAAAAAAGCCCCAGCTTTGCAGCCGGGGCTTTTTTATTTATCAGCGTGCGCTGGGACAGATTACATCATGCCACCCATGCCGCCCATGCCACCTGGCATACCGGCACCGGCGCCAGCACCGGCTTCCTCTGGCTCGTCAGCAATCACGCACTCAGTAGTCAGCAGCAGGCTGGCCACAGAAGCAGCGTTCTCTAAGGCAAGGCGCGTTACTTTGGTAGGGTCAATGATACCAGCGGCAAACATGTTCTCAAACTTGTCATCACGGGCGTTGTAACCGAAGTCTGCCTTACCGGCACGTACCTGGTTTACAATCACAGAACCTTCACCACCGGCGTTGGCCACAATGGTTCTCAAAGGAGCTTCCAGGGCAGTTCTGATAATCTGCACTCCGGTTTTCTCATCCTCGTTACGGGTTTCTACGCTGTCCAGGGCATCTAATGCACGGATCAGGGCAACACCACCACCGGCCACAATACCTTCTTCTACGGCAGCTCTGGTAGCGTGCAAGGCATCATCAACGCGGTCTTTCTTCTCTTTCATCTCCACCTCAGTAGAGGCACCAATGTAAAGGATGGCTACTCCGCCAGAAAGCTTAGCCAGGCGCTCCTGCAGCTTCTCACGGTCATAGTCAGAAGTGGTTTTCTCAATCTGAGCTTTGATCTCATTCACACGGGCAGTAATACCGTCTTTGGTACCGCGGCCGTTTACAATGGTAGTATTGTCTTTGTCAATGATCACACGCTCAGCCTGCCCCAGGTAATCTAAGGTAGCGTTGTCCAGTTTGTAACCGCGCTCTTCAGAAATCACCGTACCACCGGTCAGGATGGCGATGTCTTCCAGCATGGCTTTTCTGCGGTCACCGAAACCTGGAGCCTTCACGGCCGCAATTTTCAGAGAGCCGCGCAGTTTGTTTACTACCAGAGTGGCAAGGGCTTCGCCGTCTACATCTTCAGAGATGATCACCAGCGGCTTACCGGTTTGTACCACTTGCTCCAATACTGGAAGCAGTTCTTTCATGGTAGAAACTTTCTTGTCGTAGATCAGGATGTACGGGTTGTCAAACTCAGCCTCCATTTTCTCAGGGTTGGTCACGAAGTAAGGAGACAGATAACCGCGGTCAAACTGCATCCCTTCCACCGTTTTTACTTCGGTCTCAGTTCCTTTTGCCTCTTCAACGGTGATCACACCGTCTTTGCCTACTTTGTCCATGGCGTCAGCAATCATCTGACCAATTTCCACGTCATTGTTGGCAGAGATGGTACCTACCTGGGCAATCTCAGAAGAGTTTTCAATTTTCTTAGACTGGGCCTTCAGGTTCTCTACCACTTTCAGAACGGCTTTGTCAATACCGCGTTTCAGGTCCATTGGGTTGGCACCGGCGGCCACGTTCTTAGAACCGGCACCGTAGATAGCCTGCGCCAGAACGGTGGCAGTTGTAGTACCGTCACCGGCAGAGTCTGCGGTTTTAGAGGCAACCTCTTTCACCAGCTGTGCGCCCATGTTTTCCACGGCGTCTTTGAGTTCAATTTCTTTGGCAACAGTCACACCGTCTTTGGTGATGCTGGGAGCGCCAAATTTCTTGTCAATAATCACGTTGCGGCCTTTAGGGCCAAGGGTTACTTTCACGGCATTTGCCAGAGTATCCACGCCTTTTTTAATCTTATTGCGCGCTTCTACGTCGAAAGAAATGTTTTTAGATGCCATAGTTTCTTAAAATAGATTATGGTGGTTGATGTGTTTAACAGGATGAGATTAAAGAACCGCCAGGATGTCAGACTCCCGCATGATCAGGTAGTCGGCTCCTTCCAAGGAGATCTCAGTACCGGCATACTTGCCGTACAATACTTGGTCGCCAACTTTCAACTGTGACTTTACTAAAACACCTTGATCGGAGATTTTTCCTTCTCCTACGGCTACTACTTCGCCGCGCTGTGGTTTTTCTTTGGCAGTATCTGGGATGATGATACCAGACTTGGTTTTTTCTTCAGCCGCAGCAGGTAACACAATTACTCTGTCTGCCAATGGTTTTAGATCTAAGGCCATAGGTTTGTTATAAGATTTATTTAAGTTAACGATAATGTTCTGCAGCACACCTGCCACAGACGGTAAGGCTACTAGCGATTCCTGTGCCAACTCCGCATTTCTGCCATCTTTGCCGCTTTTCTGCCCCTGCCACTCTGCCAAGATTACGCTTGTACTGACACCACCCGCCCCGCCGACTTTAAAAATGTCAGTTTAAGTGTGAGCCAGGTGGCGTTTCTGGCCTGTTTTCAGAAAAACAGGCCAGAAACAGAAAGGGTAAAAAAAAATCCGAACCGGTAAAGGTTCGGATTCCAATAAAGGGCTATAGTAACGGTTTTGATTATTGGGCTGTGTCTGTGGCCGGGGCAGCCGCCGGCGTTTGGGCAGGAGCGGTAGCTCCCGGGCCTTGCTGCGGAATAGCGGGAGCCGCTGGGGCAGGGGCAGGTGCTTGCCCGGCGCGCTGTTCGTTTACGCTGCGAACCTCTGCGCCTCCATCAGAAACAATCATGTGGGAGCAAAGGGTTAAAACAATAATACCAATGGCAAAGCCCCAGGTCAGTTTCTCTAGAAGGTCGCCGGTGCGTTTCACCCCCATCAACTGGCTGGTACCGCCACCGCCAAACTGGCTGGACAACCCGCCACCTTTGGAGTTCTGAGACAATACTACCAACACCAACAACACACAAAGGAAGAGGATAACGCTGATCAGGGCAATGTACATACTAAGGTTCGTTTCTTAATTTTTCAATTTGTTGTGCAAAGTAACTCTTTTTTTCGGGAAACTTTACAATGAGCTGCTCATAAATTTTAACGGCTTTCCGGCCTTTGCCTTGTTTGATGTAAATCTGCGCCAGGTTCTCAGAGGCAAGGTTCTTCTTAATTTTAGAGCTCTTCGCTGAAAGGTCTTCCTGCGGCTCATTCTTCTGCTGCACACTGGCCAGCGTCTTTAACCGGGAATTAGATTTCAGGAACTGGTTAATGATGTCCAGCTGCTGGTCCAGTTTAGCAGCCGGGGCCTCAGCGGCAGGTACGCGCTTCTCCGTTGCATTCTGCCTTACATGCTCCAGAATCAGGTCAGGCTGGAAGTAGTAGGGCTTGGCAGACGTTAACTCATCTTTCAGCTGCAGGCTCTCACCCAGGCGGCTGGAGTCCATCCAGTAGGCCAGGCTGTTCTGGTAGAATATGTTCAGATAGGAATCAGCTGCCGCTGTACCGGCAACTGCCACCTGGCCGTTAGCAGAGAAGGCCACTGTTGGGTACTGGTAGGCCTGTTGTTCTGTGGGCTGCTGCTCCGTTACAAAGGCATTGGGCGCAAGCGAAACCTCAAGTGCGGCTGTGTTCTCAGTGCTGTTTTCTGTGAACGCTGCCTCCGGCTCAGAATCTACCTCCACTGCAGCAGGAGGTAAGGCGTTGTTTTCGGCTTTTAATGAGGTAGATACAATTTCAGAAACAATCTCCTCATGGGTAAAAGCGATGGGAGGTTTAGGCGCCGTATAGGTAAACAGGCTATTGATCTGGATTAAATCAAAGAGCTCAGTTTCATCTTCCTGGCTGGTATCCTGAGATATGTTCTCTGCTTCTGAAGCAACGGTTGTCTCTGGTTCTTCAGAGACAACCTTACTGGTTCCCTCCGGTACAGCCTCTAAGACATCCTCTTCAGGAAGGTCGGGTGATTCTGGATGTTGGGGAAAGGTGTCTTCTACCAGAGTAACTTCTGGTGCTGCCTCTGCCACCTCTGCACGTTCTGGAGCCGCTTCCTGGGGTTCCTCCAGTGCTTCGGGTAACACCTCCTGCAGGTCTTCTTCGTCCAGAGAGGCAAGGGCCTCCAGAATGGCGGCTTCAGGCGCTAGAGAAGGGTCATAGCCTATGGCAAGCTTTTCTTCGCTATGCAGTTCCTCTTCTGTGAAAGGGGCTGTTGGTATGGGGTCCTGCAAATACGCGTCAGCTTGCTCTTCTGTTTCTGCGGCAACCAATACCACGTCCTCCACATCAGCCTGCACGAAGCTGTTTTCGGCCTGTTTTTCAGAAACCAGCTCTAATACAGGAACAGCGGTTTCGTCTGGCGCAGGCGGCGGCACCAACACTTCCTGCACATGGGGCTGGGAGTAAACCAGGCGTTTCAGGAGCTGGCGGTTTGAAACATGCGCCGCTGCCCGTCTCAGTTTCTGGGTAGACAGCATGCTGCCGCGGTCATACGCGGCTTTGGCCAATAGAACATGGGCGGTCTGACAATACGGAAACGATACCACCAGTTTCTCCAGGTCTTCCACTTCCTGGTCCTGAATGGGGGCCACCTGCCGTACAATATTTAGAAATGCCGCTTTGTTCATGTAATCTTTGCCTCAAGCCTTCTTTAGGCAAGTGAAATTAGTATAATTTGAGAAGTCTTGAAAGTCCTTTTTCTCTAAAAAAAAGCCTTTTCTGAGCTTACCAGTTGGCCACAGTACTGGTAAAAACCTTATAAATTATTGGCTCTGTGATTCTTTGGATCTGTGGTCTTTGGATCTGGTTGATGTCCTGGGAAATGGGGAAGTCAAAGAACCCGGAAAAGCTCCGGTCAAAGCTGTTGGCCTGGTTTTTTGTATCTGTATAGTTGATCTGTATCACAATGGTCAACCGGTTGGCTCCCGCCTGGTCTAAGCCAATGTTCCCTCCGGCGGGCACGTCTGTGCGTTGTATTGCCGCCGGACTGAATGAGTAACTGGTGATCTGGCCGTTAATCTGCAAGTCACCGCCCTGAGGCACCAGACGCAGAGACGTGTTGCGCTGGAAATAGTCTTTGAAATCTTCTGTGATAAACTGCTGAAGGTTGGAAGGCCCCTGCCCAGAGGCGTTGCTGAAGTTGGTGATGGAGATGGTTTTGATCTCTGGTGAGATGTTGGTGCCGGTAAAGGAGTAGCAGCCGCCTAGCAGCAGCACCAGGCAAAGCAAGGGGATCAGGCGTAAAAAGGGCTTACAGGTCTTCAAGGTCATATTGTTTTAATTTGCGGTAGAGGGTGCGTTCAGAGATGCCCAGGTCTTTGGCGGCATACTTGCGTTTGTTCCCGTGCTTCTTTAACGCTTTCAGGATCATTTCCTTTTCTTTATGCTCCAAAGAAAGGCTCTCTTCTTCGGTTTCATGGGAGATGTCCTCTACTTTTTCCTCGTATTCATCGGGTTCATGTTCATCAACCGTGAGAACATACCCGTCTCTGCGTTCCGGGGCACGGTACACCGGCGGCTGCTCATACGCCGGCCTTACCTCATCAAACAAATGCCGGTTGGCCTTGAGGAGTTCCGCGTCTTCCTGCTGATGTGATAATAAGTCAAACACCACCTGCTTGAGGTCGTTCATGTCTTTGCGCATGTCAAAGAGTACCTTGTAGAGCAAGTCGCGCTCTGAGATCCCGCTGGCGTTATCAGGCGCCCCGGCAGCGTGAAAGAGGGCCGGCAGCTGGTTCATCTGCTCCTGCGGAAGGTACCTGCGCAGCGTATCGCGGTCAATTTCCTTCTCATGCTCCAGCACTGAGATCTGCTCCACAATGTTTTTCAACTGCCTGATGTTGCCCGGGAACCGGTAACGCAGCAACTCTTGCACCGCCTCGGGCTGCAGCATGATGGGCTTCACGTGGTACCGCTCTGCAAAGTCACTGGCAAACTTCCGGAACAGCAGGTGCACGTCTTCTCCGCGTTCCCGCAACGGCGGAACATTGATGGGCACCGTGTTCAGGCGGTAGTACAGGTCCTCTCTGAACTGGCCGCGCTCCACTGCCTGTAAAAGGTTCACATTGGTGGCCGCCACCACCCGCACATCTGTCTTCTGCACCTTAGACGACCCTACTTTGATGAACTCTCCGTTCTCCAGTACCCGCAACAGACGCGCCTGGGTGCCCAGCGGCATCTCACCAATCTCATCCAGGAAGATGGTGCCGCCGTTGGTGACTTCAAAATAGCCTTTCCGGGCTTCCTGCGCCCCGGTGAACGAACCTTTTTCGTGGCCGAACAATTCTGAGTCAATGGTTCCTTCAGGGATGGCACCACAGTTAATGGCAATGAATTGGCCGTGTTTACGGGGGCTCAGCTGGTGAATGATCTTAGAGAACGATTCTTTTCCGCTGCCACTCTCCCCGGTGATCAGGACCGTCATTTCAGTGGGGGCCACCTGCACGGCCACCTGTATGGCATGGTTCAGCAACGGGGAATTACCAATAATCCCAAACCGCTGCTTTACTGACTGTATATCAAATTCGCGCATGTTTCTGATGTGCTAGAGTGGAAATGTGCTGAAGGGCTGTTTTACTGGTAGCCCGTGAGTGATTTGATTCAGCAGCACACTAAAGAACCGGTTCCCCAAACAAGGTGCCCACTGAACATTCATTGATCAGAACGTTCACGTAGTCGCCTTTCTTGAAATGCATCTTAGGGAAGATGACCACCTTGTTCTGGTCATTGCGGCCACTGAGCATTTCCTCTGAACGCTTGGAGAAACCTTCTACCAGCACTTTGTGCACCTGCCCAACCGCCAGCTGGTTCCGGAGGTGCGAGTATTCCCGCTGTTTGTCAATGATCTCCTGGAGGCGGCGCTTTTTAACTTCCAGCGGCACATCATCCTGCAGTTTTCTGGCGGCCAGGGTACCCGGGCGCTCTGAGTAGAAGAACATGTAGGCGTAGTCATACTGCACGAAATCAATCAGGGAAAGCGTGTCCTGGTGCTCTTCCTCGGTTTCTGAGCAGAAGCCAGCAATCATATCAGTGGAAATGCCGCAGTCTACCCCTAAAATTCTCCTGATGGCATCTACCCGCTCCATGTACCAGGTGCGGTCATAGGTCCGGTTCATGAGTTCCAGAATACGGGAGTTCCCGCTCTGGGCGGGCAGGTGAATGTACTTGCAGATGTTGTCATACTTTTTCATGGTGTACAACACTTCATCTGTAATGTCTTTGGGGTGGGAGGTGGAGAACCGCACCCGCAGGTCTGGGCTGATCAGCGCCACGCGTTCCAGCAGCTGGGCAAAATTCACCTTCTCGGCACCGTCTTCAGACTGCCATTTGTACGAGTCTACGTTCTGGCCCAGCAGGGTCACCTCTTTATAGCCCTGGTTTACCAGTTCCTGCGCCTCACGCACCACTGAGTGGGCGTCACGGCTGCGTTCACGGCCGCGGGTGAACGGTACCACGCAGAAGGAGCACATGTTGTCACACCCCCGCATAATGGAGACAAAGGCGCTCACGCCGTTGCTGTTCAGTCGCACGGGGTTGATGTCAGCGTAGGTTTCCTCCCGTGAAAGGAGCACGTTGACTGCTTTGTGGCCGCCGTCCACTTCATTGATAAGCGCGGGTAGATCACGGTAAGCATCTGGCCCCACCACCAGGTCAACCATTTTCTCCTCTTCCAGCAGGTTTTTCTTGAGGCGCTCTGCCATACAGCCCAGTACCCCCACCACCATGTGCGGCTTTTTCCTTTTCAGGTGCTGCAGCTGGGTAAGACGGTGCCGGACCGTCTGCTCTGCCTTTTCTCTGATGGAGCAGGTGTTGAGCAGAACCAGGTCGGCCTGCGTGACTTCTGCCGTGGTGTCAAAACCTGCCTCAAAGAGGATGGAGGTCACAATCTCACTGTCTGAGAAGTTCATCTGGCAGCCATAGCTCTCAATGTACAGCTTGCGCTGATGGCCGGTATTGGTTTCTGCGCTCACCTTGGTGTCACAGGAAGCGGCGGCTTGGTCAGGGGTACGGTTATCTATAAAGTCTAAGTCCAGAATGGGTGCTTGCATTGCTCTCACTTTAAAACGCAAAGATACTCAAATTCTCCCCGAATGTGACAGAATGGCAGTTGATTTTTTAATCCAAGGCGCCTGTTCCTTGACCAGCAGGCGCTTTGCATAAAAAGCAGATCATAAAATGATGGCTGCCGTGAAACAGGAGGGTAGGGGGATCTTCCTGCTTTCCCAGGAATGTTCTTCATCAATGCTGGGAAAGCAATCAAGGGCAGTCCTTTCCTATCTGGTGCAGGCACGTACCTGTGAGCCTATGGGGTGGCCCGGTTCTGTTTTCGGGCTGTTTTTCAAAAAACAGCCCGAAAACAGAAATACAGGCAGGCGCTCCTGTTCCAGGCAACGCTTTCATCAGGCCCAAAAGTGTACAGGACGGGATAAAGCCTTTATGAAAGAATCTTTAGAATGGCAGCCGCCTTGAGCAGGCACTCCTGGTATTCCTGCTCGGGGTCAGAGTCATAGGTAATGGCGCTGCCTACCTCAAAACTCACGTACCCTGAGGTTGCATTGTACTGCAGGCTCCGGATGACCACATTGAAATCAAAATCTCTGTTAGGTAAAAAATACCCGAAGCTGCCGGAATAGAGCCCCCGCTTGGTTTGCTCATAGGTTTCAATCAACTCCAGGGCCTTAATTTTGGGGGCTCCGGTCATGCTGCCCATAGGAAAAGCCGCTTGTAGCGCAGAAACGGCAGAAACCTCTGCGGGCAGCGTACCGGTGACGGTAGAAATCATCTGCCAGACATATTTGAACCCATACAGCCCGAAGAGCTCTTCAACCTGTACACTACCGGTTTCGGCTACACGGTTAAGGTCATTGCGTACCAGGTCTACAATCATCATATTTTCGGCCTGCTCTTTCTCGTTACTGGCCAGGGCCCTGCGCCGGGCCAGGTCTTCTGCCGGAGAACTGCCGCGCTTGCTGGTGCCTTTGATGGGCTGCGAGACCAACAGGTTCCCTTCTTTTTTCAGGAACCGCTCAGGGCTGGCGCACAGCAGGTACTTCTGCTGCAGTTTTAAAAAACCGGCAAAAGGAGTGGGCGAGGCCGCATTCAGTTTCCAGAACAGCGAAGCGGGTTCTAGCTGCGCGTTTTCAGCGTAAAATTCCTGGCAGTAGTTAACCTCGTAGACATCGCCTTCCAGAATATGTTGCCTGAGTTGCTGCACGGTCTGCACGTACTTCTCTTTAGATACCCGGGCTTGCGTTTTTAGCCTGTTTTCAGAAAAAGAGGTCAAAAACGCCCATGCATTGATTGTCTGTAAAATGACTTGAGGCTGTGCTACGGTAGAGAAAATGGTCACCTTTGCCTTGTCAAAAACAAACCACGTCTCTGGACGGAAAAAGTAGAGAGGGGGGAACCCAATGAAATCTGGGTGGTGGCTTTGCAGCTGCTCCAGCCCGTTTTTTAAATCATAGGTCAGAAAGCCCAGCAACGGCGTTTGCTGCTGCTGCTGGAGCAGGAGGCTGAGGTCTTGCCAGGAATGGGCGCAATCAACGCCAGGAGTCGCTTCTGCCCGCGCCCTAACCCCTAATATATTCTGGAAAGCCTGGTGGCGGTAAGGGATTTGGTTAGGTTCATAGTAAGCCACCGCCTCATGGTGTGCTTCTGCCCAAGCCAGGGCTTTCTGTTTCCAGAGGGAGACAGGAACGGGCAAAGAATCAAATGCCACTGAGAGCTGTTGCATACGCTTGTGAAAAACGGCTGCAAAGATAGGCATATTCCGGAGGTTCTTGTTGTAACGCGCGAAGGGAGGTATCTGCTTTCTGTTTTGGGCCTGTTTTCAGGAAAACAGGCCCAAAACAGAAAGACACAAAGCCTAAACAAAAAAGGATGGCTTGAGGCCATCCTTTTCCTGATTCAAATATAGAAGGTACGTTACGCAACCACTTTCTGCTCAACGTCTGCCAAGATACGGCCGCAGTGCTCGCAAACCGTTATCTTTTTCTTAGCGGCAATGTCTGACTGGCGCTGGGGGGGAACGGTGTTGAAACATCCGCCGCAGGCGTCACGCTTCACGGTTACCACGGCTAACCCGTTGCGCACGTTCTTTCTGATTCTGTTGTAGGCGAAAAGGAGACGCTCTTCAATCTGCTTGGTGGCCTCTTCCTTCTCCTGGTTCAGCTTGCGCTCGTCTTCCTCGCTCTCGTCTACCATCACCTGCAGTTCTGCATTCTTGGTGTTCAGGTCTTTCTGGCGCTCTTCCAGGCGGTTTTTGGTTTCCTGGATATCCTGGTTCTTCTGCTCAATCTGGAAGTTGGCCTCCCTGATTTTCTTCTCATTGATCTGGATCTCCAGTTTCTGCAGCTCAATTTCCTTGGTGATGGCGTCAAACTCACGGTTGTTGCGCACGTTCTCCTGCTGCTCCTCGTATTTTTTGATCAGCTTTTCGGCATCTTTGATACCCTGCTTACGATTGGCAATGGTTTGCTGAAGTTCGGCAATTTCCTCGTCAAATTTGTTTACGCGTACTTGGTAGCCGGCGATTTCATCTTCCAGGTCTCTTACCTCTTCAGGAAGGTCGCCTCTCACTTGTAGAATTTTGTCCAGTTGGGAATCTAAGCTCTGAAGTCTTAGAAGTGCATCTAACTTACTTGCTACAGTACTTTCCATGTATTATTTAGCTGTGTCTAACGGGATTTGTATTAGTATATGACAAATCGACTGCAAAATTAGAAAAAGATTTTGTAAGTATATCATAAAAAAGCTCCTTCGTGTAAACTTCGCTTTCATAATGCCCTACATCTACCAGCGCCATCTGGTTGCTGGCCTCAAAAAACTCATGGTATTTCAGGTCGGCGGTCAGGAATACATCGGCGCCGGCGGCTTTGGCGGGTCGGGTTAAGAAACTTCCCGCCCCGCCGCACACGGCCACTTTTTTGATAGGTTTCTCTGGCCAGGCCGTGTGGCGGAAGGTGTTGATGCTCAGGGCTTCTTTCACGTGTTGCACAAATTGTTCTGCCGCCATGGGTTCAGGCAATTCGCCCACCATGCCGGCACCCACTTCCTGGTTCTCGTTCTGCAGCGTTACCAGGTAATGGGCTACTTCTTCATACGGGTGGGCCTGTAGCAGCGCCTTCATGATCTGGTTTTGCTTAAAACCGGGAAAGATGACTTCTATCTTGTTCTCATTGGTTTCCTCGGTTTTGCAGGGCTCTCCCGTATGCGGGTTGGCTTGCGCCGAAGGGGTAAACCGTCCGGTGCCCGTTACCCTAAAACTGCAGTCACTGTACTCGCCAATCTGTCCGGCCCCGGCTTGGTGCAGAGCCGTCAGTACTTTCTCTGTGTCTTCAAGAGGTACGTAAGTTTCCAGCTTGGTCAGGATCTGGGTCTTGGGGGCCAGAATACGTGTCTTGGTGAGGCCCAGTTTTTCACAGAGCCTGGCATTGACCCCGTTGTGCACATGGTCTAAGTTGGTATGGCAGGCAAAAATGGCAATCTGGTGCTGCAGGGCTTTCAGTAAGATTCTCTCAACCGGCGTTTTCCCCGTCAGGCTCTTCAGGGGCTTGAAGATAACCGGATGGTGGGCCACTATTACATTGCAGCCTCTCTCAATGGCCTCCTGCACTACCTCTAAGGTACAATCTAACGTAACCAGCACGCCAGTGACCTTTGTTTCCGGGTCCCCAACCTGCAGGGAGGCGTTGTCATAAGATTCCTGATAGGCAGGCGGAGCGTATTGCTCCAGCACCTGCACCACTTCTTTTATTTTCGTCATAAGCTAGTTTCAGGGCGTGAAGCGCAAAGAAAGGTAAAATTCAGCTACTTTTGCACGGTATGCTGTCTGTATTGCGTCCTTTCCGGTTCCTGTTGCTGCCCTTTGCCTGGGGCTATGGGGGCGTGGTGTGGCTGCGCAACAAACTTTATGACTGGCAGGTGTATAGTACGTTTGCGGCACCCATTCCGGTGGTCTGCGTAGGCAACCTGACTGTGGGCGGCACCGGCAAAACCCCTCAGGTGGAGTATCTGGCCAGACTATTCAAGGGTAAAAAAATGGCTATCCTGAGCCGGGGGTACAAGCGTAAGACCAAAGGGTTTGTTTTGGCAGATGCTTCTGCCACCGCCGCTACGCTGGGCGATGAACCTTTCCAGTACGTGCAAAGCCTGCCCTGGGCTGCGGTAGCAGTCTGTGAGCGGCGGGCGGCGGGAATACAACAGCTGTTGCAACTGTTCCCTGACCTGGAGCTGATTTTGCTGGATGACGCCTTTCAGCACCGGGCGGTGAAGGCTAAGGTGAACCTCCTGCTCACTGACTATGGCCGTTTGTTTACCAAAGACTTTTTACTCCCTGTGGGGCTTCTGCGTGAACCAAAGGCTGGGGCAGGACGGGCAGATGCGGTAGTGGTGACCAAATGCCCTGCTGCTCTTTCAAACCAACAACAGCAGGCGATTACGGCTCAGATTGCCCGGTATACCCGCTCCAGTACCCCAATTTTCTTTTCTTACATACAATACGCCCCGGCCGTACCAATTGGCGCTGCTGCTACGTTAGGGAAGAAGCTTGTTTTAGTAACCGGCATCGCCAATGCCCAACCATTACTTGACTACCTGAAAAAGCAAGGGCATGACGTGGTGCACCATTTTGAATGGGCGGACCACAGTGACCTCACTCACTCTAAACTGGAGGAGGTGGTTTCTTTTTTTGGCAAGTCAGGCCAGCCGGCAGAAAGTATTGTCATGACGCAAAAAGATGCCGTAAAATGGCAGACCCCAGCGTTTCTTCCTGTATGGCAGAATCTGCCGGTATTTTATATTCCCATTGAGGTGGCGTTCACTTCAAGAAAGCCTTCTTTTGAGCCAACAATGAAGCAGTTGGTTTTCCCGGAAGGTTCAGATAATAATTTTTAATTTTGGACGTGAAGTACTCAAAATTTATAGCTGCCGTCATACTTCTTTGGGCAGGGACCTTTTCTTTCTCAGAGGCACAAGTAATAGATGACTCTACCAAGGCCATTTATGGTTCTGCCACGGTCAAAGTCATTTATGAACGCGATATTTTTAAGGGTGACACCGTTTTTTCGCCCATTGACACATTGCTGACAAATATGCAGGTGGTGAGGCACTGGTATTATGACAAAACCCTGCAACAGGATTTAGGGAACGTAGGCACTGCTGCCCAGCCCCTTTTCTGGAAGATGCCTCTCATCTTGGGTTCCCGGTTAGGGAGAAATGCGTTTGACGCCTACGCCGTGAATCCGGCAACCATTGAGTACTATGACACTAAATCTCCCTTTACCTATCTGAATTACCTGCAGGGAACCCTGGGGGAGCAGGTGTTCAGGGCAAAGCACACCCGTAACATCTCTCCTAACTGGAACGTGGGCATTGGGTATGAGCGGCTGAGCGCCGAGCGCCAGTTTGGGGCGTTCCGTATTGGGCAGGACGGGTTCTTAAGCCATTACGGTTTGCAGGCGTTTACCCATTACTTCAGCCCGAACCAACGGTACCGCCTGGTAGCCAACTTTGCCCAGACCAGTCATGAGCAGATTGAACTAGGGGGGATCAGGCCGAAACCAGGGGATACCCGGGACAGCCTTTTTGATTACAAAGATGAATCGGTTTGGTTGGAGCAGGCGGCCTCTGAGGAGAAAAGGTACCAGCTGCACGCCACCCAATGGCTTAGGTTAATTGGTTCTGGTCTGCAACTGTACCATACCTTAGACTACGGCAGCCAGAGCAATGATTTCTCAGAAAATGGCATTCCCTATCAGTCCATTGAAAACTCTAAAAGAAGAGAGTTGATTTTTTATCCTTCCGTTTTGCGTGACTCTGCTCAAACCGAAGACAATACCTACTTCCGGCAGATGGAAAACACCTTCGGGGTAATGGGGGCAACCAGGCTTTTCGTTTACAGGGCATATGCCAAAAGAAGGGATGGCCGGTATGAAACCCAGGCAAGGGATGCCATTTTGATTCCCATCACCCGTAACGGGCTGCCTGCAGATTCTGCGGGGTATGAACAGGATAAATCCACCCTGGACATTGCCGATAACTTTGTAGGGGGGCAGGCGCAATTCAGGCTCAGAAATGACATCTATGTCACCACAGATGCAGAATTCCAGATTGGCGGTGGGGACTACCGGATCAATGCCGAGGCAAAATACAAGTACTTGGCCTTTAGGCAAACCCGTACCTCTTACTCACCCACACTCACGCAGCGGAGGCTGCTCAGCAACCATTTTGAATGGTCTAACAGCTTTAAAAACGTGTCTGTGAACCAGACAGCCGCAACCGCAGAGGCTACGGTGAAGAATCATTATTTCTTTGCTGAGTTGCAGTTCTCCAACATACGTGATTACGTGTTTTACCAGGATTCTATTGGGGGAAAGTGGGCTGAACCAGAACAGGTGTCCGGGGCTATCAACCTGGTGCAGGGGGTGCTTCGGCATAAATTCAATCTGAAGCATTTTGTGTTTGACAACACGCTCTACTACAACAGCTCCAGCGGACCAAAAGCCATCCGGATGCCGGAGTGGTACGTGAATGCCAAGGCGTACTGGGAAGGGCCGCTCTTCAAAAAAGCCATCTTCCTGCAGACCGGCCTTGAGATGAACTGGCATACTGATTACTATGCAGACGGGTACATGCCCGTGACCCAGCAGTTCCATCTGCAGAACTCCTTCCTGATTACCCGGTACCCCACGTTTGATGTCTTCTTGAACACAGATATCAAAACGGTGAACCTGTTCCTGAAGCTAAGCCACATCAACAACATAACCAGCGGCTGGGAGCAAGGCTACTTCACCACCCCGTATTATGCTGCCAACCCCTTCAGCTTCCAGTTTGGGGTGAAATGGAATTTCTATGACTAAGGTCTTCACCTCACTATAATTCCCAGAACAAGCCAGTGTGCAGTTTCTGTTTTTGGCCTGTTTTCTTAAAAACAGGCCAAAAACAGAAAGACATTTTCTTCCCATATAAAAACTCTCCTTCACCCTTAACTTCTCCAGAAATCGTGGCCAAAACTATCCTGAGACTTGAGCTGCCAACAGATCCGCGGTGGGTAAACATTGCCGAAATGAACATCAGAGATATTCTGGTGGACCATGCCTTTTGTGAGCAGAAGGCGGCTTCTTCTGGTATATCACTCATAGTGAAGTACCCAGACAAAACCAGGCTGGTAGAAGAAATGACCGCCCTGGTGGCAGAGGAGTGGAGCCATTTTGAGCGGGTGCTGGACGAGCTCAAAAAACGCGGCTATGAGTTGGGCCGCAACCGCCCAGACGAGTACGTGGTGCAGCTGAGCAAACACATCAGGAAAGGGGATAAGCGGGAGCGCCAGCTCATGGACCACCTGCTGGTTAACGCCCTCATTGAGGCCAGGAGCTGCGAACGGTTCAAGTTGCTCTGGAAGAACATCAAAGACGAAGAGCTGCAGAAATTCTATTATGAACTCATGGTCTCAGAAGCAGGCCATTATGTGAGTTATGTGAAATTAGCCAAGGAATACATGCCCAAAGAGGTAGTAGATGCCCGCCTGAAAGAACTGCTGGAAATTGAAGCCACCATCATCGCTAGCCTGGAGCCAAGGCCAGATAGAATGCACTAAGGGAAAGGCTGGCCAAATCCAAGAAAATAAGTTTTATTGCAAAAAGAAGAAAGTTCAGCGGCTTCGGCTTGTATTTTTATACTGAAGCTGTTTAGAGTTTAATAACTTCCAAAGAATTAGGGAGGTAAAAGTGTTTGCGACAACATTTCTCACCAAGCCCTAACTCAATGGAAGCGAT